>NZ_JBIVMF010000011.1:0-236788 GCF_044752945.1 Streptomyces sp. NPDC088554
CCACGAACGGCAGCCAGCCTGAGAGCCACACCCCACCCCCCTGGGTGCCACAACCCTACGAATGGCTGCGGGCAACCCGTGATCTGAAAGGTAGGGCCGCCTGATGCCGCACCGCCCCCGTCTCTCCTGCCCCGATCAAACCGGCAGCGCCCGCCCCGCGCACTCACGCCGGACCCGGAACCGGCCGCTCAACCCCGCGCCGCTGATGACCATGCGCAAACCTGGTCAAGGGCCCTCGCCGCCACAGCCTGCGGCTGCCCCGCTGATCACCTCGGCCGCCTCGGTCTAACCCCCCTCCCGCCCAACCGCCTCGCGCCGACCGCGAGCACCACGCCTCGTGGTCGGCACGACGGCACCCCATGCCTTCAACTGCCCGGAAGGACAGCCCAGATGACCGACATCGACCCGCGCACGGACCCCTCCCTGTTCACCCGGGACCTGCTCGCCCTTGCCCAGCGAGACGACTTCGACCGCATCACCACCGCCGTCGATCGCCTGGCCGGCTGCACCAGCCGATCCAACTCACCGGCCAGACAACCACGTTGGACTCCACCACCCACGAAGTGCTGCGGCATTACACCACCGCCGATGAACCCCTCGGCCGCCTCCTCGTCGCCTGCGGCAACCGCCGCGCCACCCGCTGCCCCGCCTGCTCGCGCACCTACGCCGCCGACACCAACCACCTGATCCGCGCCGGACTCTCCGGGGGCAAGGGCACCCCCGACACCGTCCGCACCCACCCCGGCGTCTTCACCACCCTCACCGCCCCCAGCTTCGGCCCCGTCCACAACCGCCCACCACCCGCACCGGCAAGCCCCGCCCCTGCCACTGCGGCAACCACCACCGAGCCGACCACCCCGCCCTCGGAACCCCACTCGACACCACCACCTACGACTACGCCGGAGCCGTCCTCTTCAACGCCCACGCCGGAGCCCTCTGGGCCCGCTTCACCACCTACCTACGCCGCGCCGTCGCCCACGCTGCCAGACTCACCACCACCGAGCTGCGCGAGCACTGCCGCGTCTCCTTCGCCAAGGTCGCCGAGTTCCAAAAGCGCGGCCTGATCCACTTCCACGCCATCATCCGACTCGACGGCCCCGACGGCGGCACTACCACCCCGCCCCACTGGGCCACCGCCGACCTGCTCACCGACTCCGTACGCCAAGCCGCCCACCGCGTCGCGATCACCATCACCGGCGACTCGATCGGAGAACGCCAACTGACCTGGGGCACCCAACTCGACACCCGCGAGATCACCCGCCCCGACGCCACCGCCGACGGCTCCACCCCGCTCACCGACGCCGCCGTGGCCGGGTACATCGCCAAGTACGCCACCAAGAGCGCCGAAAGCACCGGCACCATCGACCACCCCCTCTACCGCACCCCGTGCAAGGGACGCGGCCGAATACCCACCGGCGGTGGCCTGACCGAGGAGTGCCACCGCTGCGAGGGAACCGGGCTCGCCGAACCGATCGCCGATCTCCGGGGCGCCGGCCACATCCGCCAGATGATCCGGACCTGCTGGGACCTCGGCACCCGGTCATCCGACTTCGCCGACCTCAAACTGACCAAGTGGGCCCACATGCTCGGCTTCCGGGGCCACTTCTCCACCAAGTCCCGCCGCTACTCCACGACCCTGGGCCACCTGCGCGGCACCCGCCGTACCTGGCAGGCCGAGCAAGCCCGAATCCGAGACGGACGACCGCCCATCGACCCGGCCACCACCCTCGTCCTGTCCAACTGGCGATTCCTCGCCACCGGCTACAACCCCGGCGAAGAGATCTTGGCGCACACCGTCCGCGACAACCGAGCAGCAGCACAGCGCCTCAAGCGAGAGGGGGACATGCGGTGACACCGTTGACGGCGGACACCTCCGCATCGTTCTCCCGGCTCTGCCCCGACGAGGCTGTGGACCGCTGGATCGAGAAGCACTTGGCGACGGCCACGCGCTTCTCGAACGACCAGCTTCAGGAGATGGGCCTCATCCTGGGAGTGCAGCTGACTCGGCGGACTTCCACACCGGGATGAGCTGCTCCACATCGAAGGGCTTGTTGCCCATGCCGCTGGGCAGCGCGATGACCGCGTGCAGAGCCTTCTTGATCAGCTCCCGCTGTTGCCGGATGGTCTTCGACTTCCATTCCTTTTCGACGTCGGCTGTCGCCTCCTCGGCGGCGGCCTTCGCCGCGATGTTCTTCGCCTGATCGGCCCGCAACTCCTTGATGGATTTGTCCACCGTCGGGAGGTTCCGGAAGAACTGCTCGTCATCGATCTCGCCAGCGTTCCAACGCTGTTCGAGGGCGGTCCGTCGACCTAGCGCGGCCTCCAACTCATGCTCACGGCCCCAGTCCGGTACGTCCTTGACCGCCGCTGCGGCATCGGCCTTCAACTTCGCCAGGACGAGCTTGGCGATGTGCTTGTCGGTCTCATCCCCGCGTTTGTACGTGCCGTTGCAGCCGCCGTCCACGGTCTTCTTGCAGAAGTACCCGTGCTCATACGTGACCCACTCGTTGGCCTTCTGGCCCTTCATCGGGTGGTTGCACTTCGTGCCGTCCTCCAGTGTGTTGCCGCAGCGGAGGATGTTGGTCAGCAGGTACTTGTGGACGAGCTTCCCGCCCGGCTGGCCGCTGCCACCACGGGATCGGATGGCCGCGACCACGGCGAACCACTCCTTCGGCGTGATGATCGCCGTCCACTCGCCGACCACCGGCTGATCGTCACCATCGCGGACCAACTCGTCCTTGATCTCGCGGTACCCGCAGAGCCGGGCGTTCAGCAGCACCTGCTTGACGCTCTGGTACTGGAAGAGGTTGCCCCGGGCGGTGAGGTGTCCCGCCTTCTTCCACTGCCGAGTGATCTCGGAGATGGACGCGCCAGAGATCACGTCCTTCACGGCCTTCCTGATGGCAGCCGCTTCCACCTCCCGCAGCGTGATCTTGTCGTCGTCCCAACCGAACGGGCGCCACGCTGAGACGGACTGGCCACGGACGGCCCGGTTGCGGTGGCTGTTGCGCGAACGTCGCTGCTTCTTCCGGGTCTCCGCGAGTGACATCGCGACACCCACGAGTCCCTTGATCTCGAAGCCTTCGGCGTAGAGATCCTGCACGCCGTTGGAGTCCCAGTACACCCGGCCCTCGTGAGCGGTGAACGCCCGGAGGTACCGCTCCCAGTCGCCGGGGCGCCGGTACAGCCGGTCGTCGTTGTCCGCCATCACGCCGTGGATGGGGTAGCCCTCGGGCGTCTGCCCGGCGGCGAGGTCCACCACCAACTGCTCGAAGTCGTCGCGGACGACGTTCTCCTTGCTGGCGCTCTTGTCGTTGTCCGTGTAGCGGTAGACCACCAGCCACCCGAACGAGCGGGCCTTCTCGCTGAGGTTCCGGTGCTGGTCCTCGACGCCGTGGGCGTCCTTCACCCGACCGTCGAACGAGATGCGCGCGTAGCAGACCACGCACTTCAAGGTGGGGTTGGCATCCAGCATCGCCCGGACCTCGGCGACCGACGGGAGATCCGCCGGCGTCCCCCTGAGCTTGCCGATCAGCTCGTCACGCGTTCCCATGGTCGGACCCCCTCCTTGGTGCCAAGAACTTCAGGCAGTAGATCAGCCCGTCCTGCCTTTGATCAAGTTCTACTCGATGAAGATCTCGCAGGACATCAGGCGCCGGCACGGCGGGGAGCTGGGCGGTACGCCGTCCACGGAGGCCGTGGAGATCGAGGCGGGTATGGCGGAGAAGTCCAGGGAGTTCGCCGCGTCCGGCCACCGCGTCTATCTGCCGCTGGCGGACTGACCTCCGGACGCGGGGGACCGACACCCGAAGAGGGACGGGCCTCGGGAAGAGGGCCGGCCGCCCGTCGGGGTGTTACTCCGGCGGGTGCTCCGGGCCTCCGAAGTCGGGACTGGTGAAGTCGGGGCTGCTGAAGGTCGGGCGCTGGCCTGCGGTGGCGCCCTTGTCCGGGCTGGAGAAGTCCGGCCTGCTGTAGCCGATCTTGGGCAGGTGCTTCACCCGGCGGGGCGGGCCCGGCGCGATCGGGGTGGCGCTCGGGTCGTTGAGCGCGTCTCTCAGGAAGGGCAGGATGCCGCGCTCCAGCAGGGCGTGGCGCCAGGCTTCCCGGGCGCGGGCGACCTCGTCCGGCAGGTCGCCGCCGGGGAACTCCTCGGCCGGGAGCTGGGCCGCGCTGTTGCGCAGGGCGGTGACCAGCAGACCTATCGCGGCGGCCAGGATGCCGACCACGGTGACGGCGGCGAAGAACCAGCCGACGGCGAGCATGCTGGCGGCGAAGGCGGGCGGCGGACTGAACGCCTCAAGGAGGTAGCCGACCAGCAGGAAGATCACCGCGGCGGTGCCTCCCAACAACGGGACCAGCACCGTGATGACGGCGGCGAACCCCGCGCCGGAGTCCGGTGCCCCTTCACCGGCCGGGTGCAGGACGGAATCCTGGACCGAGTCGGCGGCGGGGGCGCGGAAGTCCTCACGGAGCTCCGCGTAGTGCGCGTACTCGGCGGCGGCCGACTCGGTGATCAGCGCGGTGGAGTTCAGGGCCATGGTGCGCAGTTGGGCGGTGTTGAGACGCTGCCCGATCTTGGCGAGATCCGGACGGTCGTGTGCGGTGCGCAATGCCTCGTCGAGGATGCGCTCGAAATCCGCGCGATCCTCGCTCAGCAGGTGTGGAGCGCTTTTCATCTGCATCCCCCGATACTCCGTAGGGCCGGTTCGCCCGTGTGGGACGAGCTGTTGCCGTAAACGGAGGAGAGCCTGCTACGGATAACCCGATGGTAGAGCTGTTCTGGCACGGGGTGACAGGGGGTTTCCGGAATTGGCCTGTGCTTTGGGATTCATTCGGCCAGGGGGAGTTGGACCACCAGCAGTTTGCCCGCCATCGTGACGCCGCCGTCCATGGCGATGGCAAGTCCATCGGCATATACGTGCGGCCCTTCCACGACCGGCCCGCTGTCCTCCTCGCCGTCCTCGCCGTCTTCGCCGCCGACTTCGCCCAGCAGATAGGGAATCGGGCTGTGGCCATGGACGACGCGCTGTCCGCCGTACCGGGAGAGGAGTTCCTGGACCGCCTGCGGGCCGCCTTCGTCGCGGAAAGCGAAGCGTTTGGTGAGTTTACGGAACAAATCCCAGCATTCGTCGGCATCATTGCGGGTGAGGATCTGGTGGACGGTGTCGTTGACATCGTCGATGGTGGATCCGTAGTCGAGATAGGCCGTTGTGTCGGAGTGCATCAGCAGATGCCCGTCCTGTTCTACGACCGCGTCGAGTCGGGACATCCACTGGAGATGGACATCCTGGAGCCGTTCCATATCGGTGCGCTGGCCGCCGTTGAGCAGCCAGGCGGCCTGGAAAGTGGCGGTGCCCGCACCGGAGTTGACGGGGGTGTCGCCGAACCGCTTGGCGCCGATGAGCAGCAGTTCGTGATTGCCCATCAGGGCTTTGCAGTAGCCGCCGGAGGCCGCCGCTTCTGCGGAGAGCCTCATGACGAGGTCGATGACGCCGATGCCGTCGGGGCCCCGGTCGGTGAAGTCGCCGAGGAACCAGAGCCGGGCGTTGCCCGCGGCCCAGTGGCCCTCGGCGTCGATGAGGCCCTGTTCGGCCAGGGCCGCGTGGAGTTCGTCGAGGTAGCCGTGGACATCGCCCACCACGTAGAGCGGGCCGAGGCCGTCGGGTGTCTCGACGTCGGCCATCTGGACCTGGATGGTGTCCCCCCGGTTGATCACCGGAAGGTCGAGTTCGGTGGGGGTGTAGCCCTCGGGCAGCTCGTCGTCCGGGAACGCGTTGCCGGGATGCCCCGACGGGCCGCCGGGCGCAGGGTCGGACGGTCCGGGCTGTCCCGGCTGTCCGGACTGCACGGGAACCTGCGCGTACGGCGGCACGCGGAAGTCGCGCAACGTCGCCGTCCGCACCACGGGTCCCTGACCGGCCCCCTGTGTCATCGACCCCTCCACCACCGTCGCGCCGCCGTACACCTCTCGACCCGCCCGGCCGGACGGGGTGAGCCCGTCGACGGTGAGGGAGAGTCCATGGTGTCGTGCGCCCATCATAGGAACGCCGCTGGTCCTCTGTGATGCACCAGGGGTGGTGAATCCGGTCGGACCTTCGGTTCGACGGCGTTTTTCGCGCCGATCGCCCGAAATGCGAAAGGTCTGGTCCTTCGGCCAGTCCTGGAGATTCTACGGCCCGTGGGCGACGGACCCTTGGCGGGCTCCCGGCCGCCGTTCAGGGAGCGGCCCGTGTCGCCAGGCCGTGTCGTCGGTATGCCTTGCCGGTACGCCTCGTTGGTACGCCTCGTTGGTACGTCTCACCCGTTCGTCTCGCCCGCTCGTCTCGCCCGCTCGTCTCACCCGCTCGCGTCGCTGTGCGAGCGGGTGAAGCGGCCGGTCGCCGTGTCAGTCGCCCGCGGGTGAGCGCGGCGGGCTGACCGTCGTGCGGGACGGGCGGCGCTGTGAGGAGGTTCGGATGATCAGCTCGGTCGGTATGACCTGTTCGACCGGCCGACCGGTGTCGATCCCCTCGATGGCGTCGATGAGGAGCTGGATGACGGCGGTGCCGATCCGGCGCGGTTTGAGCGAGAGCGTGGTGATGGGCGGCTCGGTGGCGGCGTATACGGCGGACTCGCTGCAGCACACCAGCAGCAGGTCCTCGGGGACGCGCAGTCCGTACCGGCGGGCGGCGGCGAGCAGGTCGGTGCCGTTGGGGTCGAAGAGCCCGTAGACGGCGTCGGGGCGGTCGGGCCGGGCCAGCAGCCTGTCGGCGGCTACGGCTCCGGCGCGTGGGTCGTGGGCCGGATAGGACTCGTAGACCGGGTCCTGGCCGACGCGCTCGCACCATTGCAGATAGGCGGTGGTGGAGAGCCGGGTGTAGGTGTCCGTGGTGGTGCCGGTGAGCAGGCCGATTCTGCGGGCCCCGGCGTCGGCGAGGTGGTCGAGGAGGTCGAGGACGGCCGCCTCGTGGTCGTTGTCGACCCAGGCGGTGACGGGGAGGGTGCCCGCGGGGCGGCCGTCGGAGACGACGGGAAGGCCCTGGCGGACGAGTTCAGCGACGACCGGATCGTGGTCGGAGGGGTCGATGACGACGGTGCCGTCGAGGGCGACGTTCGACCAGACGTCATGGCGAGAGGTGGCGGGGAGGATGACGAGGGCGTAGCCGCGGGCGAGCGCGGCGGAGGTGGCGGCCCTGGCCATCTCGGCGAAGTAGGCGAATTCGGTGAAGGTGAAAGGTTCATCCCCGTACGTGGTCACGGTCAGGCCGATGAGGCCGGACTTGCCGGTACGGAGGGTTCGTGCGGCGGCGGACGGGCGGTAGCCGAGGCGCTCCGCCACTTCTCGGACATGGCGGCGGGTGGCGTCGGGTAACCGGCCCTTGCCGTTGAGGGCGTCCGAGACAGTCGTGATGGAGACACCGGCTGCGGCGGCTACGTCACGGATGCCCGCTCGAGTTTGCCGGTTGCTCCGGCGGGTTGTGTCCGTCCGGCTCACCTGGTGTTTCCCTGCTGCTGTCATGGCGAGCCGATAGTAGGGCTCGGGCGGGCGGTGCGGCCGGTCGCATATGCACCCGGCAGCAGGCACGTTTCTGCATGGTCGAAGATACCCAACTGGCTTAGAAGTTAAGGGCGTTGGCTGTTCTTGTTTTGATCTGCAAGGCAATGTGCGGTCTGGACCTGTTGAGGGGTCCATGTTTCGAAGAGGTCTCAACTCACCTCTACGGGGGATGCGCGCCACGGCGTGAGCCACGGGCGCGCATCGGAACCCCGAGCGCGCCCCTCTCCGGAAGGCCGCCCTTCGCGAGAGCCGGGAACCTCATAGGGTGAGGGGTATTGAACGTGGACGGAATCGTTCGGTGTCGAAGGTGTACGGACTGACCCGTGAACGGCCGAGGAGGACCTGCGGTGAGCGAGACGAGCCCCAAGCTGCGCGCCGAACTGGACGGCATCCCGACCTACCGGCCGGGTCGGCCGGCCGCGTCCGGCGGGCCCGTCGCGTACAAGCTGTCCTCCAACGAGAACCCCTATCCGCCGCTGCCCGGGGTGATGGAGCAGGCGGTCTCGGCGGCGGGGGTCTTCAACCGGTATCCGGACATGGCCTGCACCGCCCTGGTCGGCGAGCTGGCGGATCGCTTCGGGGTGCCCGTCTCGCATGTGGCGACCGGCACCGGCTCGGTGGGCGTCGCCCAGCAGCTGATTCAGGCCACCGCGGGCCCCGGTGACGAGGTCATGTACGCCTGGCGGTCCTTCGAGGCGTACCCGATCATCACCCAGGTCTCGGGCGCGGCCTCCGTGCCGGTGCCGCTGACGGCGGACGAGACGCACGATCTGGACGCGATGGCGGCGGCGATCACCGACCGCACCCGGCTGATCTTTGTCTGCAACCCCAACAACCCGACCGGCACGGTGGTGCGCCGGGCCGAGCTGGAGCGGTTCCTCGACCGGGTGCCCGGCGATGTGCTGGTGGTGCTGGACGAGGCGTACCGCGAGTTCATCCGCGACGCCGAGGTGCCGGACGGGATCGCCCTCTACCGCGACCGGCCGAACGTCGCCGTGCTGCGTACCTTCTCCAAGGCGTACGGCCTGGCCGGGCTGCGGGTCGGCTTCGCCGTCGCCCATGAGCCGGTCGCCGCCGCGCTGCGCAAGACCGCGGTCCCCTTCGGGGTGAGCCAGATCGCGCAGGAGGCGGCGGTCGCCTCGCTGCGGGCCGAGGACGAGCTGATGGGCCGGGTCGGCTCGCTGGTCGCGGAGCGTACGCGGGTGTACGGGACCCTGGTCGACCAGGGGTGGACCGTGCCGGTGACCCAGGCCAATTTCGTCTGGCTGCGGCTCGGCGAGCGCACGGTGGACTTCGCCGCGGCCTGCGAGGCGGCGGGAGTGGTCGTACGGCCCTTCGCGGGAGAGGGCGTCCGGGTGACGATCGGTGAGACCGAGGCCAATGACCTCTTCCTGCACGCGGCGGAGGCGTTCCGCAAGGAGCTGTAGCCCGTCGGGCGTGGCCGGGGCGGTCCCTTCCGGGGCCGCCCTTCGCTGTGTGCGGAGTTTCGGGACCCCCGTGTGTAGATCCGGAAGGGTGTGCGACATAATGCTTGTGAATGTGAACGCGTTCACAAGCGTGTCCCGTTCTTGGTGGTACGCCCGGGGTAAAAGGGGCAAGCTGCCGCTGTGATCCGGCTTGTGGCGTACGCGGCGATGTGACGTAAGGAGAGAAGACGTGGATCTCGCTCTGGCGCCGGAAACCCTGGCGCGCTGGCAGTTCGGCATCACCACCGTCTACCACTTCCTCTTCGTGCCCCTGACGATCTCGCTCGCCGCGCTCACCGCGGGGCTGGAGACGGCGTGGGTGCGCACGGAGAACCCCAAGTACCTCAGGGCCACGAAGTTCTGGGGCAAACTCTTTCTGATCAATATCGCGATGGGGGTCGTCACCGGCATCGTGCAGGAGTTCCAGTTCGGGATGAACTGGTCCGACTACTCGCGGTTCGTCGGCGATGTCTTCGGCGCCCCGCTCGCCTTCGAGGCGCTGATCGCCTTCTTCTTCGAATCCACCTTCATCGGACTGTGGATCTTCGGCTGGGACAAGCTGCCGAAGAAGATCCATGTGGCCTGTATGTGGATGGTCTCCCTGGGCACGATCCTCTCCGCGTACTTCATCCTGGCGGCCAACTCCTGGATGCAGCACCCGGTCGGCTACCGGATCAACAAGGAAGCGGGACGGGCGGAGCTCACCGACTTCTGGAAGGTCCTGACCCAGGACACCGCGCTCACCCAGTTCTTCCACACCATGACCGCCGCCTTCCTCGTCGGTGGCGCCTTCATGGTCGGGATCGCGGCCTTCCATCTGGCCCGCAAGA
This sequence comes from Streptomyces sp. NPDC088554, assembly GCF_044752945.1. Lineage (NCBI taxonomy): Bacteria > Bacillati > Actinomycetota > Actinomycetes > Kitasatosporales > Streptomycetaceae > Streptomyces > Streptomyces sp. NPDC088554. The sequence goes on from NZ_JBIVMF010000011.1 coordinate 9,834, forward strand.
AGCACATCCCGGTGATGCGGACCTCGCTGCGCCTCGGGCTGATCACCGTGGTGATCTCCGGCATGTTCACCGCCGTCAGCGGTGACACCCTCGGCAAGGTCATGTTCAAGCAGCAGCCGATGAAGATGGCTGCCGCCGAGGCGCTCTGGGACGGCGAGGGGCCCGCGCCGTTCTCGGTGTTCGCCTACGGGGACGTCGACAAGGGCCACAACTCGGTCGCCATCGAGATCCCCGGACTGCTCTCCTTCCTGGCCAACAACGACTTCACCTCGCACGTCCCCGGCATCAACGACATCAACAAGGCGGAGCAGGAGAAATTCGGCCCCGGCGACTACCGGCCCAATATCCCCGTCGCCTACTGGAGCTTCCGCTGGATGATCGGCTTCGGCATGGCGTCCTTCACCCTCGGACTGCTCGGACTCTGGCTGACCCGGAAGAAGTTCCTGCTGCCGGCGGTGCTGCGGACGGGCGAGAACGAAGTGCCGAATCTGGTGCTCTTCCGGAAGAAGGCGCTCCACCCGAGGTTCGCCAAGTGGTACTGGATCACCGCCCTCTGGACGATGCTCTTCCCACTGATCGCCAACTCCTGGGGCTGGATCTTCACCGAGACGGGCCGCCAGCCCTGGGTCGTGTACGGAGTACTCCGCACCGCCGACGCGGTCTCCCCCGGTGTCTCCCAGGGTGAGGTGATCGCCTCGATGACCGTCTTCACCCTGCTGTACGCGGTCCTTGCGGTCATCGAGGTCAGGCTGATGGTGAAGTACGTCAAGGCCGGGCCGCCCGAACTCACCGACGACGACCTCAACCCGCCCACCCGGATCGGAGGCGACCACGCGGCCGCCGACCGGCCGATGGCCTTCTCGTACTGAGGAGTCGATGAGCCATGGAACTCCACGACGTCTGGTTCGTCCTGATCGCCGCTCTCTGGACCGGCTACTTCTTCCTCGAAGGGTTCGACTTCGGGATCGGGGTGCTGACCAAGCTGCTGGCCCGTGACCGCAAGGAACGACGGGTCCTCATCAACACCATCGGCCCGGTCTGGGACGGGAACGAGGTCTGGCTGCTGAGCGCGGTGGGAGGCACCTTCGCCGCCTTCCCTGACTGGTATGCCACGCTGCTCTCCGGCTTCTATCTGCCGGTGCTGCTCATCCTGATCTGTCTGATCCTGCGCGGGGTCGCGTTCGAGTACCGGGTGAAGCGGTCCGGGGAGAGCTGGCAGCGGAATTGGGAACACACGATTTTCTGGACCTCGCTGATCCCCGCCGTGCTGTGGGGTGTCGCCTTCGCCAATATCGTGCGAGGAGTCAAGATCGACGCGCACAAGGAGTACGTCGGCACCCTCGGGGACCTGCTCAACCCGTACGCACTTCTCGGCGGGCTGGTGACCCTGGTCCTCTTCACCTTCCACGGCGCGGTGTTCGCGGCGCTCAAGACGGTGGGGGACATCCGGGTCAGGGCGGGGAAGCTGGCGATCGGTCTGGGCGCGACCGCCGCCGTACTGGTGCTCGGGTTTCTGGCCTGGACCCAGGCGGAGGACGGCAATGGCAAGACCCTGATCGCGGCGATCGTCACCGTGCTGGCGCTGGCCGCCGCCATCGGGGCCATCGCGGCGGGGCGTGAGGGCTGGTCCTTCGCGTTCTCCGGGGTGGCGATCGTGGGCGTGGTCGCTGTGTTCTTCCTGGCGCTCTTCCCGAACGTCATGCCGTCCTCGCTCAATGAGGCGTGGAACCTTGATGTCACCAACGCCTCCTCCAGCCCGTACACGCTGAAGATCATGACCTGGTGCGCGGGGATCGCGACGCCTCTCGTCATGCTCTACCAGGGCTGGACGTACTGGGTGTTCCGCAAGCGGATCGGGACCCAGCACATCGCTGACGCGGCGCACTGAGGAACCGTGTTTCACGTGAAACATCGCCGGTGTTTCACGTGAAACCAATCGGTACAGGCACACCGCCGGTACACGCCACGAGGAGTGGGTGTTTCACGTGAAACCAATCGACCCGCGTCTGCTCCGGTACGCCCGCGCCACCCGCTTCTTCCTGGTGGCGGTGGTGGTTCTCGGGCTGGTCGGAGCGGGACTGGTCATCGCGCAGGCGATGCTGATCGCCGAGGTGGTGGTCGGCGCGTTCCAGCGCGGGTCGGGCGTCTCCGAGCTGCGGACCGCGCTGTTTCTGCTGGCCGCCGTCGCCGTCGGGCGGGCCCTGGTCGCCTGGCTGACGGAGCTGGCGGCCCACCGGGCCAGCGCCGCGGTCAAGTCCGAGCTGCGCGGCCGTCTGCTGGAGCGGGCGGCCCGGCTCGGGCCCGGCTGGCTGAGCGAGCAGCGCACCGGCTCGCTGGTCGCGCTCGCCACCCGTGGTGTCGATGCCCTCGACGACTACTTCTCGCGCTATCTGCCGCAGCTGGGGCTCGCGGTGGTGGTGCCGGTGGCGGTCCTGGCGCGCATCGTCACCGAGGACTGGGTGTCGGCGGCGGTGATCGTGGTGACCCTGCCGCTGATCCCGATGTTCATGGCGCTCATCGGCTGGGCCACCCAGTCCCGGATGGACCGGCAGTGGCGGCTGCTGTCCCGGCTGTCGGGACACTTCCTGGATGTGGTGGCCGGGCTGCCGACCCTCAAGGTCTTCGGTCGGGCCAAGGCGCAGGCCGAGTCGATTCGTTCGATCACCTCGGAGTACCGGCAGGCCACCCTGCGGACCCTGCGGATCGCTTTCCTGTCGTCCTTCGCGCTGGAGTTGCTCGCGACGCTGTCAGTCGCGCTGGTCGCGGTCGGGATCGGGATGCGGCTGGTCCACGGGGACCTCGATCTCTACACCGGTCTGGTGGTGCTGGTCCTCGCGCCCGAGGCGTATCTGCCGATCCGGCAGGTGGGGGCGCAGTATCACGCGGCGGCCGAGGGGCTCTCCGCCGCCGAGGAGATCTTCATGGTCCTGGAGACCGAGCCGCCGACGGGTGGCACGGGTGAGGTGCCCGGTGCGCTACGGCTGGAGCTGGAAGGGGTGACGGTCCGCCACCGGGGCCGTACGGAGCCCTCGCTCGACGCGGCCACGCTCACGGTCGAGCCGGGGGAGACGGTCGCCCTGGTCGGTCCGAGTGGTGTCGGGAAGACCACGCTGCTCAATGTTCTGCTCGGGTTCGCCGTACCCGACGAGGGCCGGGTACGGGTGGACGGCCAGGACCTGGCCTCCCTCGACCCGGACCGCTGGCGGGAGCGGATCGCCTGGGTTCCCCAGCAGCCCCGTCTCTTCGCCGGGACGATCGCGGAGAACGTACGGCTGGCCCGTCCCGACGCCGGGGACGCGGCGGTACGGGACGCGCTGCGGGACGCGGGCGCGGCCGGGTTCGTGGCGGCGCTCCCCGAGGGCGCCGACACCGTGCTCGGCGAGGACGGTGCGGGGCTCTCGGCCGGCCAGCGCCAACGGCTCGCGCTGGCACGGGCCTTCCTCGCGGACCGGCCGCTGCTGTTGCTGGACGAGCCCACGGCGGCGCTCGACGGCGAGACGGAGGCGGGCATCGTCGACGCGGTACGGCGGCTCGCGAGGGGGCGTACGGTCCTGCTGGTCGTCCACCGGCCCGCGCTGCTCGCGGTGGCGGACCGGGTGGTGGAGCTGTCGGCGGAGAGCCGGCGTCAGGGGGAGCCGGGCGCCGGTGGGGAGCCGGTAGCCGTGGTTCCGGGTGACATCGTCCGTCCCGTACCGGCCGCGCCCGAGGATGCGGAGGTGTCCGGAGCAGGTTTCGAGGGCGCGGGCGGTGGGGGTGGGCGTCCGCTCGCGCGAATGCGTGCGGCCGCCGGGAAGCTGCGCGGGCGCTTCGCCTTGGCACTGGTCCTCGGAAGCTGCGCACTCGGGTCGGCGGTCGGCCTCATGGCAGTCTCCGGCTGGCTCATCTCGCGGGCCTCCGAACAGCCGCCCGTGCTCTATCTGATGGTCGCGGTGACGGCGACCCGGGCCTTCGGTATCGGCCGGGCCGTCTTCCGGTACGCCGAGCGCGTCGTCTCGCACGACGCGGTGCTCAGGATGCTCGCCGACCTCAGGGTCTCCGTCTACCGGCGGCTGGAGCGCATCGCCCCGGCCGGGCTGCGCGAGACCAGGCGCGGGGATCTGCTGTCCCGGCTCGTCGCCGATGTGGACGAACTCCAGGACTACTGGCTGCGCTGGCTGCTCCCCGTGGGCAGCGCCCTGCTTGTCGCCGTGGGCGCGGTCGGGTTCACCGCATGGCTGCTGCCCGAGGCCGGCGCCGTACTGGCCGTGGGGCTGCTCGCCGCCGGAGTGGGCGTACCGCTGCTGACCGGGACGGTCACACGGCGGGCCGAGCGGCGGTTGGCCCCGGCGCGCGGACTGCTGGCCGCGCAGGCCGCCGAACTGTTCCAGGGGCTCGCGGAACTGACCGTCGCGGGCGCGCTCGGGGACCGGCTGAGCCGGGCGCGTCGGGCGGACGGGACGCTGACGGCCATCGCCTCGCGGGGCGCGACCGCCAACGCGCTCGGCGGCGGGCTCTCGGCCCTGGCCTGTGGGCTGACGGTGGTCGCCGCTGCCTTCGCCGGGGTCCAGGCGGTCGGCGCCGGGCGGCTGGCGGGCGTCGAGCTGGCCGTGATCGTCCTGACCCCGCTCGCCGCGTTCGAGGCGGTTACCGGGCTGCCGCAGGCCGTGCGGTACCGGCAGCGGTCGCGGCGGAGCGCGGAGCGGGTGTGCGAGGTGCTGGACGCCCCCGTTCCCGTACACGAGCCCGAGCGGCCGGTGGTCGCTCCCGGGTCGCCGTTCCCGCTGGAAGCGCGGGGGCTGGCCGCGCGGTATCCGGGGCAGCGGCGGGACGCGCTCAGCGGTCTCGATCTGACGCTGACGGCGGGCAGGCGGGTCGCCGTCGTCGGCCCTTCCGGGTCGGGCAAGACGACGCTCGCGCAGGTGCTGCTGCGCTTCCTGGACGCGCGCGAGGGCAGTTGCCGTCTCGGCGGTACGGACATCGCCGCGCTCGACGGGGACACCGTCCGGCGGTTCGTCGGGCTGTGCGCCCAGGACGCGCACCTCTTCGACAGTTCCGTACGGGAGAACCTCAGGCTCGCCCGTACGGACGCCACCGACGGCGAACTGCGCGACGCGCTGCGCCGGGCCCGGCTGCTGGACTGGGTGGACGCCCTGCCCGCGGGCATCGACACCCTGGTCGGCGAGCACGGCGCCCGGCTCTCCGGCGGCCAGCGGCAGCGTCTGGCGCTGGCCCGCGCGCTGCTCGCGGACTTCCCCGTGTTGGTCCTGGACGAACCCGCCGAGCATCTGGATCTGGCGACGGCGGACGCGCTGACCGCCGATCTGCTGGCGGCGACCGAGGGGCGTACGACGCTGCTCATCACCCACCGGCTCCAGGGGCTGGACACGGTGGACGAGGTGATCGTGCTGGACGGGGGCCGTCCCGTACAGCGTGGTCCCTACGGTGAACTGGCTTCGGAGGAGGGGCCCTTGCGACGGATGCTGGAGCGGGAGCGGGCCGGTGATCTGCTCGACGCACGGAAGCCGACTTTCCTTGTCAAATAGGACTTATTAGGCTCAGGGGTATGGATGTGCCCGAGTCTCTGGATCCTCTCGACGCCCCCTCCTCCGACCTGGACCCCCTGGAAGCCGCTCTTCGCGCCGCCGCCAGCCTGGAGGGTCTGTCCGCCGAGACCGCCGCGCGGGTGCCACAACTGCTGGAAGCGATGTGCTCGGCCGGCGCGGGCCTCGGGCTGCACGCCACACTTGACCGGATCTGCGCGACCGCGGCCCAACTCGTCGGCGCCCGGTACGCCGCGATCGGGGTGGTCGACGGGACGGACGAGGGCCTCGCGGATTTCGTCACGTACGGGGTGGACGAGGACGTGGCCCGGGGGATCGGACACCGTCCGGACGGGAACGCCGGGCTGCTCGGCGTACTGCTGAGGCATCCGGACCCGATCCGGCTCGCCGATCTGCCGGCGGACCCGCGCGCGGCCGGCGTCCCGTCGGGCCATCCGTCGATGCGTACGTTCCTGGGGGTGCCGATCCATGGCCGGGGCGAGATCCTCGGCAACTTCTATCTGGCCGGGAAGTCGCCCCGCGAGGACGTGGCGGGCCGCGCCGCCCCGGCCGAGTTCAGCGACTACGACCTGCACATGCTGCGGGTGCTCGCGACCGAAGCCGGCATCGCCATCGGCAACGCCCGGCTGTACGAGGCGGCCCGGCAGCGCGAGCGGTGGATCGAGGGGTCGGTGGCCGTCACCACCGCCCTGCTCTCCGGGGGCGAGGCCGATGACGCGCTCTCGGTCGTCGCCGAACAGGCGCGCAGGCTGGCGGATTCGGCGGTGGGCGTGGTGCTGCTGCGGACGGCGGACGGCGGGCTGGAGATCGTGGCGGTCGCGCCGGACCATCCCGCCGTCAAACCCGGTGATGTCATTCCGGCGGAGAGCCCCCTCGCCGCGACACTGCTGGCCGGTGAGCCCGTCTTCGTGGACGACTCCCCCACCGACCCCCGGATGACGAGCACGCTGGTGGTCGGTTTCGGCCCGAGCATGCTGCTGCCGCTGCGCACCGATGGCCGGGTGCTCGGCGCGCTCGCCACACCCCGGGTACGCGGCGGGCGCCGGTTCGGGGAGCGGGAAAGGACGCTGGCCGCCCAGTTCGCCTCGCAGGCGGCGCTGGCGCTGAGAATGGCCGAGGCGCAGCGCGACCGGGAGCGGCTGGCGGTCCTGGAGGACCGTGACCGGATCGCCCGCGATCTCCACGACCTGGTCATCCAGCGGCTGTTCGCCACCGGGATGATGCTGGAGAGCGCCCAGCGCGGATCGGTGGCGCCGGAGGTGCACCAGGGCATCGACAAGGCGGTCGAGGCGCTGGATGTGACGATCCAGGAGATCCGTACGGCCATCTTCGCGCTCCAGCGGGGGCCCGCCGAGGAGCCGTCGGGGCTGCGCACGCGGGTGCTGCGGGAGATCAACATGGCGGCGGTGCCGCTGGGGTTCCGGCCCGCGCACCACTTCGCGGGCCCGGTCGACTCGGCCGTCGGCGAGCTGGTGGGGAAGAACCTGATCGCCGCTCTCCGCGAGGCCCTCTCCAACGCCTTCCGGCACGCGGGGGCGACCCGTATCGTCGTCGTCGTCGACGCCACCGCCCGGCTGCCGGACGGCAGGGGTGCGGTACGGCTGTCGGTCGCCGACGACGGGGTGGGGATCCCGGACGGCGGCAGGCGCAGCGGGCTGCGCAACCTCCGGCGGCGGGCGGAGTCGCTGGGCGGGTCGAGCCGGTACGAGGGGGGACTCGGGGCGGACGGCGGCGGGACGACGGTGCTCTGGGAGGCTCCGCTGTGAACCGCCGGGCCTCGCTCGGACCCCACCGGGCCCGTCCGCGCCGTATTACCGGGCCTGCTGCTGCCGGGCCAGGATCTGTTCGATGACGATCGCCACGCCGTCCTCGTTGTTGGTGAGGGTGCGGCCGGAGGCGGCGGCGAGCACGTCCGGGTGGGCGTTGCCCATCGCGTACGAGGTCCCTGCCCAGGTCAGCATCTCCAGGTCGTTGGGCATGTCGCCGAAGGCGACGACCTCGTCGGAGGAGATGCCGCGCTCGGCGCAGCACAGCGCGAGGGTGCTGGCCTTGCTCACCCCCGGGCCGCTGATCTCCAGCAGCGCGGTCGGGCTGGAGCGGGTGAGGGTGGCCTGCTCGCCCACGGCGGCACGGGCCAGCGTGAGGAAGCCGTCCGGGGTCAGCTCGGAGTGGTGCGCGAGCAGCTTCAGCACGGGGGCGGTGGCGTCCGTACCGGAGCCGGATTCCTGGAGGAGTTGCTCTGCGGTGGCGAGGGTGGCGCCCGGGTCCTCGTAGAAACGCGGGTACGTCGGCTCGTAGTGGATGCCGGTGGCGGTCTCGACCGCGAAGGTCGTCCCGGGGGCGGCGTCGCGCAGTGTCTGTACGACGCCGAGGGCGACGGCGCGGTCCAGCGGGCGGTGGCTGAGCAGCTTGCCGTCGTCGTGCAGATCGACGACCGAGGCGCCGTTGGCGCAGATGGCCATGCCGTGGCCGTGTACATGGTCCCTGACGACATCCATCCAGCGGGCGGGCCGTCCGGTCACGAAGAAGACCTCGATGCCGGCCTCCTCGGCGGCCGCGAGCGCCTTGATCGTACGGTCCGAGACGGACTTGCCGTCGTGCAGCAGGGTGCCGTCGAGATCGGTGGCGATCAGCCGTGGCCGGGCGGGGAGCGGGGAGTCGTCGAGCGGGGGCACTGATCCATTGGGTCCATGGGGCGAGGTCACCAGGCCATTCTCCCGTACGAATACGCACGGGCGTGCGGAGGGGCGCACATTTGAGCCGTCGGGCGGCACCCGGGTGGGGTGCCGCCCGACGGCTCGGCTCGGACGGGGGTGGAGGTCAGGCGCCGGCGGCGACCACCGAGAAGACCGCGCCCTGGGGGTCCTGCAGGATGGCCATCCTGCCGACCTTGTCCATGTCGAAGGCCGGCGCCAGCACCGATCCCCCGGCGCGTACGAGAGCATCCACCGTGCTGTCCGTATCGTCCACGGCGAAGCTCACGAGCCAGTGCGGCGGGACACCCTCGGGGAGGTTCTCCATGCCCTGTACGCCGCCGATGGGGCGTCCCTTGACCAGGAAGCCGGTGAATTCCGGCATATTGGGCAGCGGGGCGGTCTCCAGACCCAGCGCGGCGCGGTAGAAGACGCCTGCGGCCTGAGGATCCGAGGTGCTCAGCTGGTTCCAGATGAGCGCGCCGGGCTCATTGACGATCTGGGCACCGGGGAAGTCCAGCGGCTGCCACACCCCGAAGAACGCGCCCTGGGGGTCCGTGGCGATCAGCATGCGGCCGATCGTGCCGACATCCATGGTGGGGGAGACCACCGAGCCGCCGTTCGCGCTGATCGCGCTCTGGGTGGCGTCGGCGTCCGCGCTGGAGAAGTAGGTGCTCCAGTGGGGCGGCGGCGGGGGCGTGTCGTCCTGCGACGGCATCGTCTTCATGATCCCGGCGACCGGCTTGCCCTTCAGGGTGCACATCGAGTAGCCCCCGAACTCGTCGGGGCCCACCTCGCCCTGCCAGCCGAAGAGGTCGCGGTAGAAGTCCAGGGCGGCCTGCTGGTCCGGGACCATCAGATCGACCCAGCACGGTGTGCCGGGTTCGTACGGAGCGGTGACTTCGGGCATCTGTCGTCTCCAGCGTCTGTCGGCGGTCAGCGGTGGTCTCTGCGTCGGGCGGCCGTTGTGGTGGCCGGCTGTTGTTGATCAGCGAGCCAGGCCGGCCAGTCCGGCGCGGAGGTCGTCGGCGTTCATGACGGGGTGCAGGGTGACCTTGGCGCCGGCGTGGAAGAAGGGCTCGGCGACGGACGGCATTTCGGCGGCGTCCTTCATGTCGAAGACGAGGAGGCAGGTGCGGCGGCCGTCGATGGCCGTGAAGTACGCCGCCTCCGGCTTCAGGTGCTCGATGACACCTTCGATGGTTTTGGTCAGGGTGCCGTCGTTGACGGCGTGGTTGGCGGTCGCGGTGTCCAGCCGCGCGGTCAGTAGCATCCTCATGGCGCTCACCCTTCCGGCGGGACCGTGCCCGGCGCACCCGCGCGGTTGGTGGCGGGGGGCCGCGGATGGCCGTGCCGAAGACCCGGTCGCGCTCCTTCCAGCGTCTCTCCGGACGGGCGTGCCCGCAATTCGTGATCGAGGCGGGGCGCCTCTCTCGGCCCCGTTAGGCTCGTGGCATGCGTCTGAGCACCGTGATTCTTCCTGTACGCCGCTGGAGCGAGGGCGGCCGCGCCGAGTGGCAGCGCGCCGAGGAGCTGGGTTTCCACACCGCGTACACCTATGACCATCTGTCCTGGCGGAGCTTTCGCGACCGGCCCTGGTTCGGCGCGGTTCCGACGCTGACGGCGGCGGCCGCGGCCACGTCCCGGATCCGCCTCGGCACCCTGGTCACCTCGCCGAACTTCCGGCATCCGGTGACCCTGGCCAAGGACCTGATCGCGCTGGACGACATCTCGGAGGGCCGGGTCACTCTGGGTATCGGCGCGGGCGGTACGGGGTTCGACGCCGTGGCGCTGGGCCAGGAGGCGTGGACACCGAAGGAGCGGGCGGACCGGTTCGCGGAGTTCGTACCGCTGCTGGACCGGTTGCTGACCGAGGGTGCCGTGACGCAGGAGGGGACCTTCTACTCCGCGGTGGAGGCGCGCGGTCTGCCGGGCTGCGCGCAGCGGCCCCGGCTGCCGTTCGCGGTGGCGGCCACCGGCCCGCGCGGGCTGCGGCTCGCGGCCCGGCATGGTCAGGCGTGGGTGACGACGGGGGATCCGAAGCTGTACGAGACGGGCACGCCGGAGGAGTCGCGGGCGGCCATTCGCGGGCAGATCGACCGGCTCGGCACAGCGTGCGCGGAGATCGGGCGCGAGGTGTCCGCGATGGAGAAGATCCTGCTGACCGGTTTCACCCCGGACCGGAGCGGGCCGATGGAGTCCCTCGACGCGTTCGTGGATTTCGCGGGCAGGCACTTCGAGCTGGGGATCACCGAGATCGTGGTCCACTCTCCGATCCCGGACTCGGAGTTCGCCGCTGACCAGCGGGTCTTCGAGCGGATCGGTACGGAGGCGCTGGCGCAGCTGCCCTCGATCTCCTGATGGTGCACTGCTCATAGGATCTTCCGGTCATCCGAATCATCATCTGGTGATGTTGAAACGCCAGTGGTGTCGAAGTCGTGCGGGTCCATAGGTTTGATCCACAGCCAACTCGGTTTATCCACAGGGCGCTTGGGGATTCTGTGGACAACCCGCCTGGTCCACCTGGGTATTTGGGAAATTCGCCCTTGTTGTGGCTGTATTGAGGTGGGCGCTTCCAAGTCCCTTGGGCCCGTTAGGTCCTCCGGCCGAGGTAGTCGACGGCCCTGCTCAACGAGCCCTCGCCTGAGGGGCGGTACGACCTGCGGAAGTAGCGGGGTATCGCCGAGCTCAATTTGCCCCAGCGGGGCAACAGCCCTTTGGCCACTGCCCTGTTGTGTTCCCGCAGTGAGTACCGCGGCCGACCCGCCAGGCGCGGATCGTGCCGGACGAGATAGGCGGCGCCCCAGGCCCACATTCACAGCGGTACGGGCGCGGTGACGCACATGGTCGCGATCCGGCGGGCGTACCGCGCCGGACCAGGGCCTCCGCAGTGTTCGTACATCTCGAACACCACGGTCCGGTGCTCCCTCCACTTCCTCCGCGCCGTGCCAGCGCGGCAGATCGAGCATCACCTTGTCGGAGCCCGCGCGGTCCAGTGCCTCCGCGCGCAGCACCCAGTCGCCGATGACCACGGTGAACTGCTCGATCGCGGCGATGAACGCCAGCCGGTGGAGCAGCCATTTCCCGGTCGGCAAGGGGATGCCCCACGGTGGCTTCTCGCCGAGCAGCCGCTCGAAGAGGAAGTCGACGTGCCGGGTGTACGCGCGGGTGTCCAGCTTCTGCTCGGCCAGATGGTCCATGACATAGGAGTGCTGCACGCTGTGGGTGGCCTCCTGGCCCATGAAACCCTTGACGTCCTGGCGGAGTTCGGGATCGCGGACCAGCGGCAGGACCTCCTTGAAGACCTTCACGAACCAGCGCTCGCCCGCGGGCAGCAGCAGATGCAGCACATGGGTGGCGGTCGGCTCGTCCGGTATCCAGTGGAGCGGGGTGCCCCGCCAGTCGAACGAGACCCGCCGCGGTGCGATGGCGTGGTGGCCCGGAGGCTCCTCCGGACCGACGCTCTCCCCGTCCGTCGGCTGTCCGGCGCTCACAGCGGCTCCACCCGGGCGAGGGCGTCGCGCAGCGCCCGTGGTGCGATCCGGGACAGCAGCCGCGCGCCGCGTGCCTCCGGAGCGACCGGTACGACGGCCTGATCGCGCACGACGGCGCGCAGGATCGCCCCGGCGACCTTCTCCGGGGGATAGCCGCGCAGGCGGTACAGCCGGGTGGTCTTCTTTCTGAGCCGTTCCTGCTCCTCGGCGCCGACGCCGGTGAAGCGCGTCGTGGAGGTGATGCCGGTGCTGACGAAGCCGGGGCAGATCGCGGAGACCCCGATGGACCGCCCGGCCAGCTCGGCCCGCAGACACTCGCTGAGCATCAGCACCGCCGCCTTGGAGGTGCTGTACGCGGGCAGCGCCTTCGAGGGCTGATAGGCCGCGGCGGAGGCGATGTTGACGATATGGCCGCCCTCGCCGCGCTCGGCCATCTGCCCGCCGAAGAGCCGGCAGCCATGGATGACGCCCCAGAGATTGACGTCCAGGACCCTCTTCCACTCCTCGGCCGTGGTGTCGAGGAACGGTCCCGACAGTCCGATCCCGGCGTTGTTGACCAGGACATCGACGACTCCGTACTCCCGGGCGACCTTCTCCGCGAGCTTCTCCATCGCCGCTCCGTCGCCGACATCGGTCTGCTCCGCCCAGGCAGCGGGGGCGCCGATCAGCCGGGCCAGCTCGGCGGTCCTCGCGGCGCCCTCCAGATCCAGATCGACCGCCACGATCCGCGCGCCCGCCTCGGCGAACGCGAAGGCGGTGGCCCGGCCGATACCGTCGGCCGCGCCCGTGACCAGGACCAGCTGTCCGCCGAAGCGTTCGGTGTACGGGCCGCTCGGCGCGTCCGCCCCGGCCGGGCGTCCGCCGCTCTCGTGGCCGGTGACGAACTCATCGATCCAGGCGGCTACTTGGTCGGGCCGGGTACGCGGTATCCAGTGCTTGGCGGGCACCGAGCGGCGTACCAGCTCCGGAACCCACTGGTCCAGATCGTCGTAGAGCCGCTCAGACAGGAACGCGTCGCCGGTCGGAATGATCAGCTGGACCGGGGCGTGCGCACGGGCGTCGGTACGCGGACGGCGCAGCCGGGAACGGACGTTGTCCCGGTAGAGCCACGCCCCGTGTGCCGCGTCCTGGGGCAGGGAGGGTGTCGGATAGGCCCCGGCGGGCAGCTTCTCGCTCCGCCGCAGGAACTTCGGCCACCAGGCGGCGAGAGGGCCGCGCCAGGCCAGCTCGGGCAGCACGGGCGTATGCAGCAGACAGACGTACCAGGACTTGGCGCCCTGCCCGAGAAGCTGCCCCGCCCGGCGCGGGGTCGGCCGGGTGGCCCGCCGCTTGATCCAGTGGCCCAGATGGTCCAGGGACGGCCCCGACATCGAGGTGAACGAGGCGATCCTGCCCTCGGTCCGCGCCACGGTGACAAACTCCCAGCCCTGTACGGAACCCCAGTCGTGGCCGACCAGATGGACCGGCCGGCCGGGGCTCACCGCGTCGGCGACCGCCAGGAAGTCGTCCGTCAGCTTCTCCAACGTGAAGCCGCCGCGCAGCGGGACCGGAGCGGTGGACCCGCCATGGCCCCGCACGTCGTACAGCACTACGTGGAAACGCTCCGCGAGCCGTTCGGCGACCGCCGACCAGACCTCCTTGCTGTCCGGATAGCCGTGCACGAGCAGCACGGTGGGCCGCTCGGGATCGCCCAGCTCGGCGACGCTCAGCTCGACACCGCCCGTGCGGATCCTGCGCTCGCGCGCCCCCGCGCCGTCGGCCCGCTGTCCTTCCGTACTCATCCGGTCTCCGTCCAACGCCGCACATGCGGCAGATCGTCATCCAGCCAGAACGCGCTCTGCACAGGGTCCTTGGAGTCGGTCACCACCAACATCTCCTCGAACTTGGCGCCCGTACACCGGAATCCGAGATGTGGCTCGACCGCCCACAGCCCCGGGGTGGGCGGGTGGTCGGAGAACGCGTACGGGCTCCACAGCGGTGACCAGCCATCGCGGTGACCGCGCAGCGCGTCGCTCGCCAGCCCCTTGAGCGCCTGGGTGCCGAAGCCGAACACCTGGGGCGACCAACGGCGGTCCTTCACACGGCCGATCCTGTGGGCGATGAGGCCGAAGGGATACGCCCGGTGCCGGTTGGCATACCCCTGGCGCACCATCAGCCGGTCCACGTCCGCGTAGATCTCCCGCAACGAGCGCCGCTCGCGCACCTCCCGCAGGATCAGCTCACGGTGTGCCCCGAGATCGGTGAGGAGCTTGTCGTGCAGCGGATTTCGTCCCAGACAGCCCGAGTAGCCGACATCGGCGGAGAATCCGCCGTGGACCGGCGCCAGATCGAGGATGTACGGCATGCCCTCCGCCAGCCGCCGACCGGTGGGAAAGAACTGGAGCGGTATCCGGAAACCGGCGAACGCCGTCCGGTCGCCGAACCAGGCGAAGGGCAGATGGAACCAGTCGCGCACGCCACGCTCTCGTAGCCACTCACGCTGCATCCGCGCCGCCTCGCGCTCCGTCATTCCCGGTCTCAGCCGTTCGGCGACGGCCTGAGCGCAGGCGTAAGCCAGCCGTTGGACCTCTCTGAACCCCCGTAACTCCGCGGCCTGTTCGCCGCTCGGCCCGTACCGCGAGCCGATGCTTCCCGACATCATGGCGCCCTCCATCCGTGTGCGCTCCGTGTTCGCACGGTGACACCCGACGAATGTGGCAACGCCCGGCGGCTGCGTCAAGCGCCGGTCCCCGCCTGTGGATAAAGCCCTCCGCCCCTGCCTGTGGATAACTCGGGGGTCCGCGGACGGCTCCGCTAATTTGGAACGGCGGCGGGTGATCCCTTACGTACCCCTTACGGGTCCCTACATCTGGAGGCTGACATGGATACGACCGCCAGGGCTGACGACCTCTGTGGCGCGCGCCACTACCGTCGAACCTGTGACTGTGATCGTGACCGAACGCCTGACCATGCGGTTCCCCCGGGTGACCGCGCTCGACCGGCTCTCTCTGGATATCGGCCCCGGTGTGACCGGCCTGGTGGGCGCCAACGGGGCCGGCAAGTCCACCATGATCAAGATCTTGCTTGGGCTCTCCCCCGCCACGGAAGGCCGGGCCTCGGTGCTCGGCCTCGACGTCGCCACCAGCGGCGCCGCCATCCGTGAGCGGGTCGGGTACATGCCCGAGCACGACTGCCTGCCGCCCGACGTCTCGGCCACCGAGTTTGTCGTACATATGGCGCGCATGTCCGGGCTCCCGCCGACCGCGGCCCGTGAGCGGACCGCAGACACCCTGCGCCATGTCGGGCTGTACGAGGAGCGGTACCGCCCCATCGGCGGTTACTCCACCGGCATGAAGCAGCGCGTCAAGCTCGCGCAGGCGCTGGTCCACGACCCCCAGCTGGTCCTTCTCGACGAGCCGACCAACGGCCTCGACCCGGTCGGGCGCGACGAGATGCTCGGCCTGATCCGGCGCGTCTACACCGACTTCGGCATCTCGGTCCTGGTCACCTCGCACCTTCTGGGCGAGTTGGAGCGCACCTGTGACCACATCGTCGTCATCGACGGCGGCACTCTGCTGCGCTCCAGTTCCACCAGCGACTTCACCCAGACGACCACGACCCTCGCGGTCGAGGTCACCGACACGGACACCCACCCCGACGGCACACAGGCGCTGCGCGAGGCCCTCATCGCGGCCGGGGTCACGATCCACGAGGGCAGGGAGGAGGGCCTGCCGGGCGCGGGCCACATCCTGCTGATCGAGGCCAAGGGCGAGGAGATGTACGACACCGTGCGCGACACCGTCGCCGGTCTCGGCCTGGGCCTCGTACGGATGGAACAGCGCCGCCACCACATCGCGGAGGTCTTCCGCCCGCGCCAGGCCGAAACGGCCGGTGGGAACGGCCCGGCCGACGAGATCCGGGGCGGCGACGACACGCACTACGCACCACAGAAGGGAGGCGCCCGCGATGAGCACTGAGATCCAGCCCAGCGCCGGCACCGGGGCCGATCCCCACGCCAGCCGTATCCACAACATCGGCTACCGCACCTATGAAGGGGCGCGCCTCGGCCGCGCCTACGCCCGACGCTCCCTCTACTCGCAGTCCCTGCGCGGCGCTTACGGGCTCGGCCGCTCGGCCAAGTCCAAGGTTCTTCCGATGATCCTCTTCGCGGTGATGTGCCTGCCCGCGGCGATTATCGTCGCGGTCGCGGTCGCGACCGACCTCAAGAAGCTGCCGCTCGACTACACGCGCTACGCGATCTTCACCCAGGCCGTGATCGGTCTCTATCTGGCCTCGCAGGCCCCGCAGTCCGTCTCCCGCGATCTGCGCTTCAAGACCGTCCCTCTCTACTTCTCGCGTCCGATCGAGCGGATCGACTACGTCCTCGCGAAGTACGGGGCGATGGCCTCGGCGCTCTTCGTGCTGACCGGTGTGCCGCTCGTGATCCTCTACCTCGGCTCGCTGCTGGCCACGATGGACTTCGCCGAGCAGACCAAGGGATTCGGTCAGGGGCTCGTGTCGATCGCGCTGCTCTCACTGCTCTTCGGCGGGCTCGGTCTGGTGATGGCCGCGCTCACCCCGCGCCGGGGCTTCGGTGTCGCCGCGGTGATCGCCACCCTGACGATTTCCTACGGAGCGGTCTCCACCGTCCAGGCCATCGCCTGGAGTTCGGGCTCCCCGGGGGCGGTCAAGTTGTTCGGACTCTTCTCGCCGATCACACTTATCGACGGGGTGCAGACCGCCTTTCTGGGCGCCGATTCCTCCTTCCCCGGTGGGGTGGGACCCTCGGCCGGGGTGGGCGTGGTCTATCTGCTCGTCGTTCTCGCGCTGATCGCCGGCTCGTACGCCGTCCTCATGCGCCGCTACCGGAAGGTCGGGCTGTGACCACCATCCACATCGATCACACCTCGCGCTGGTTCGGCAATGTGGTGGCCGTCAACGACATCACCATGTCGGTGGGCCCGGGAGTCACCGGACTGCTCGGTCCGAACGGCGCGGGCAAGTCGACGCTCATCAATATGATGGCCGGCTTCCTCGCGCCCTCCACGGGCACGGTCACCCTCGACGGCCAGCCGATCTGGCGCAACGAGTCCGTCTATCGGCAGATCGGCATCGTGCCCGAACGGGAAGCGATGTACGACTTCCTGACGGGTCTGGAGTTCGTCGTCGCCAACGCCGAACTGCACGGCCTGGGCGCGAAGGCGGCCCGCGCGGCGCTCGCCACGGTCGAGATGGAGTATGCGCAGGACCGCAAGATCGAGACGTACAGCAAGGGCATGCGCCAGCGCGTGAAGATGGCCTCCGCACTGGTCCACGACCCGTCCGTGCTGCTGCTGGACGAGCCGTTCAACGGCATGGACCCGCGCCAGCGTATGCAGCTGATGGAACTGCTGCGGAGCATGGGAGCCTCGGGCCGTACCGTTCTCTTCTCCTCCCACATCCTGGAGGAGGTCGAGCAACTCGCCTCGCACATCGAGGTGATCGTGGCCGGGCGCCATGCCGCCTCGGGCGACTTCCGCAAGATCCGCCGACTGATGACCGACCGGCCGCACCGCTATCTCGTACGGTCCAGCGACGACCGCGCGCTGGCCGCCGCGCTGATCGCGGACCCGTCGACGGCCGGTATCGAGGTGGACCTCACCGAGGGCGCGCTGCGTATCCAGGCGGTCGACTTCGGCCGGTTCACCGAACTGCTGCCGCGGGTCGCCCGCGAGCACTCCATCAGGCTGCTCACGGTCTCGCCCTCGGACGAGTCCCTGGAATCGGTCTTCTCCTATCTCGTAGCGGCCTGAGCGGCCTGAAAGGAGCTGTGACGTCATGTACAACCCCACAGTCGCCCGGCTCACCTACCGGGCCCTGCTCGGCAGGCGCCGGGCCGCGATCCTCTTCGTGCTGCCCGCGCTGCTGATCGCCATCGCGGCTGCCATCCGCTTCTTCAACGGGGCGGACGACCAGATCGCGTCGGACGTGCTGGGCGGCTTCGCCCTCGCCACGATGGTGCCGCTGATCGGAGTGATCGCGGGGACGGGCGCGATCGGGCCGGAGATCGACGACGGCTCGATCGTCTATCTGCTCTCCAAGCCGGTGAACCGGTCGACGATCATCTTCACCAAACTGATTGTGGCCATCGCCGTGACCATGGCGTTCTCCGCGATCCCGACCTTCGTCGCCGGGTGGATCCTCAACGGCAACGGCCAGCAGATCGCCATCGCCTACACCGTGGCCGCGCTGGTCGCCTCCATCGCGTACAGCGCGCTCTTCCTGCTGCTCGGTACGGTCAGCCGGCACGCGGTGGTCATCGGCCTTGTCTACGCGCTGGTCTGGGAGACGCTCTTCGGCAGCCTGGTGGCGGGCGCGCGGACGCTCAGCGTCCAGCAGTGGTCGCTGGCCATCGCCCACAAGATCAGTGGGGATGGCGTCATCACCTCGGACGTCGGGCTGCCGCTGGCGGTGGTCCTGCTGATCGGCGTTCCGGTGGTGGCGACCTGGTACGCGGGACAGAAGCTGCGGACGCTGAAGCTCGCGGGCGAGGAGTGAGCGGGGAGGGCCCCGGCGGGGAGAAGCGAGCCGGGAGCCCGGGCCTCGGCGGCATGAGCCCGCGGGTCCGAGCGACCGGAAGCCCCCGTCCGGGTGCTCGGGCTCCAGCGGCCGGGGCCCGCAGATCGTATGGCGGATATTCAGTGGCGCCGAACAGCCCTGCCGGGCACAGTAGTCGTGGCGGAAACGCCACAGACCGGGAGCGGAGCACGGCGATGACCGGGAGTTCGAGTCCGTCGAGTTCCCAGCAGGGCGGCACCGCGTAGGCACCGGGGAAGCCATCGCCTCTCCGCGCAGCCGCCGGCGCGCCGCCCGGGGGCGGCCGCTTCGAGCGCGCATTCGCGCGGGCCGCCCCTCCCGGACCCTCCACCCGGCAGACCCGCGCTCAGAACACGCTTTCGCCGAGCAGCAGCCGCTCCAGCACCACCGCGATGCCGTCGTCCTCGTTCGACGCGGTGACCCCGTCGGCCACGGCCTTCAGCTCTTCGTGGGCGTTGGCCATCGCCACGCCGTGCCGGGCCCAGCCGAACATCGGGATGTCGTTCGGCATGTCGCCGAACGCGATCGTGTCCGCAGCCTTGACCCCGAGCCGGCGCGCCGCCAGCGAGAGGCCGGTGGCCTTCGTCAGGCCGAGGGGCAGGATCTCCACGACCCCGGGCCCGGCCATGACCACGTCCACCAGCCCGCCGGCCGCTGCCCGCGCCGCCTGTGCCAGCGCGTCGTCGTCCAGCTCAGGGTGCTGGACATAGACCTTGTTGATCGGAGCGGACCACAGCTCCGTCCGGTCGGTCACGGACTCGGCCGGCAACGGGCCCTCCTGCAACCGGAACCCGGCGCCGACCAGCACCTTGCCCTCGAGCCCGTCCCGGCCCACGGCCAGGCTCAGCGGGCCCACCTCGCGCTCGATCTTGGCGAGCGCCAGCCCGGCCAGCTGCCGGTCCAGGGTGAGCGAGGTCAGCAGCCGGTGCTCGCCCGCGTGATAGACCTGCGCGCCCTGGCCGCACACCGCGATGCCCTCGTACCCGAGGTCGTCGAGGATGTGCCGCGTCCAGGGCACGGCCCGGCCCGTGACGATGATGTGCGCGGCGCCCGCCTCGGTCACCGCGGCGAGCGCCTCACGGGTCCGCCCCGAGACCGTGTGGTCCTCGCGCAGCAGCGTGCCGTCGAGATCCGTGGCGACGAGCTTGTACGGGAACGCCGCAGCCGCAGCCGGGGCCGAAGCGGGTGACGGCACGGACGGCGCCGTGGGCGCGGAGACGGGATCCGTGGTCACTTGGCGATCGGCTCCAGCACCTCACGGCCGCCCAGGTAGGGCCGCAGCACCTCGGGCACCAGGACCGAGCCGTCGGCCTGCTGGTGGTTCTCCAGGAGCGCCACGATCGTGCGCGGTACGGCGCAGAGCGTGCCGTTCAGCGTCGAGAGCGGCTTGACCTGCTTGCCGTCCCGCATCCGGACCGAGAGCCGCCGGGCCTGGAAGCTGTCGCAGTTGGAGGCCGACGTCAGCTCGCGGTACTTGCCCTGCGTCGGGATCCACGCCTCGCAGTCGAACTTGCGCGAGGCGGAGGCGCCCAGATCGCCCGTGGCCACATCGATGACCTGGAAGGGCAGCCCGAGGGCCGTGAGCCACTGCTTCTCCCACTCCAGCAGCCGCTGGTGCTCGGCCTCGGCCTCGGCCGGGTCGACGTACGAGAACATCTCGACCTTGTCGAACTGGTGGACCCGGAAGATGCCGCGGGTGTCCTTGCCGTACGTCCCGGCCTCGCGGCGGAAGCAGGGCGAGAAGCCCGCGTACCGCAGGGGCAGCTTGCCGGCGTCGATGATCTCGTCCATGTGGTAAGCGGCGAGGGGGACCTCCGACGTACCGACCAGGTAGTAGTCGTCCTTCTCCAGGTGGTACACGTTCTCCGCGGCCTGGCCGAGGAAGCCCGTGCCCTCCATGGCGCGCGGGCGGACCAGCGCCGGGGTGAGCATCGGGATGAAACCGGCCTCGGTGGACTGCGCGATGGCCGCGTTGACCAGGGCCAGCTCCAGCAGCGCGCCGACGCCCGTCAGGTAGTAGAAACGCGAGCCGGACACCTTGGCGCCGCGCTCGACGTCGATGGCGCCCAGCGCCTCGCCCAGCTCCAGATGGTCCTTGGGCTCGAAGCCCTCGGCTGCGAAGTCGCGGATGGTGCCGTGCGTCTCCAGGACGACGAAGTCCTCCTCGCCGCCCACCGGGACGTCGGAGTGAACGACGTTGCCGAGCTGGAGGAGCAGCCGCTTGGCCTCTTCGTCCGCCTCGTGCTGCTCGGCGTCGGCCGCCTTGACGTCGGACTTCAGCTGCTCCGCCTTCTTGAGCAGCTCGGCCCGCTCCTCGGCGGATGCCTTGGGGATCAGCTTGCCGAGCGCCTTCTGCTCGGAACGCAGCTCGTCGAAGCGGACGCCGGACGACCTGCGCCGTTCATCGGCGGAGAGCAGGGCGTCGACAAGCGCGACGTCCTCTCCACGGGCGCGCTGGGAGGCGCGAACACGGTCGGGGTCCTCACGGAGCAGGCGAAGGTCAATCACCCCACCAGGCTACCGGTGTGCGCCGACACCGCCCCACTCGATATCCGTGGGCGTGTCCGTTTGTCCGTATTGCCGGAATTGGGGAAGCTGTCGGGAAATCCCTCGCCCGTCATCCACTGTTCCGCTCACGTTCCGCTCGTCACCCGTCAATAAAGGTGTCGCAATTCCCTGGAACGAGGCATTCCGGGGGTGTTGCCTTGACTCATCCCCCTTATGGGGAAGGGGACTTGAGGGATGCAGGCGGCCCGCCGGGGCGAGGTTGTCCACAGAAAGAAGGCGCGCGCCGAAAGTTATCCACAGGTTGTGCGGGAGATCTGTGGATCGTGGAATTGGCGGTCCCGGGTGTAGTCGTAAGCTCTGGTGAATTCCTTCCTCAAACCCGCTTCGTGCACTCATTCGGGTGGGGTTCGGGTGTGAATTGCTCGCCCTCGTGGGGTGATCATTGAAATCGAGGGGCCCCGAACGCCCCGGAAACCTGTGGATGAGGGCGGGGAGGTGGGGGTGATTTGTCGACTGTGTGGGTTTGGCCTGTCGACTTGTCCCCAGGTCGAGACGGAAGCCTGTGGATAACCATGGGATCTATCCACAGGGCCGCCGGGATCGGAGCGGGTGCCCCTCGGAACCAGCCCGGCACCGGCCAGGAACCGGCCGCCAGGAACCGGCCGCCAGGAACCGCCCCCGGTCAGGCGCGCCCGTCCTGGCTGCGCGCGAGCCACTCCGCCGCCTCGATGAACGCCTCGTCCGAGGTCCCGGGCCGCAGCTCCCCTACATCGGCCGCCGTCACCCCGGCCCTCGGGTACGAACCGAGGAACCGTACCTGGGGGCAGATCCGCTTCAGACCCATCAGGGCCTCGGCCAGCCGCCGGTCCGCGATATGGCCCTCGGCGTCCACGGCGAAGCAGTAATTACCGATGCCCGCACCGGTCGGCCGCGACTGGATCAGCATCAGGTTGACCCCGCGCACCGCGAACTCCTGGAGCAGTTCGAGCAGCGCGCCCGGCCGGTCGTCGCCCAGCCAGATGACCACCGAGGTCTTGTCCGCGCCGGTCGGCGCGGAGGGGCGCGCGGGCCTGCCCACCAGCACGAAGCGCGTCTCCGCGTTCTGCGCGTCGTGGATCTCGGTCACCAGCGGTACGAGCCCGTACGTCGCCGCCGCGAACTCGCCCGCGAAGGCCGCGTCGAACCGGCCCTCCTGCACCAGCCGCGCCCCGTCCGCGTTCGAGGCCGCCGACTCCCACAGGGCGTCCGGCAGATGGGCCCGCAGCCAGTTGCGCACCTGCGGCTGGGCGACCGGATGGCCGGTCACCGTCTTCACGTCGGACAGCGCGGTCCCCGGCCGTACGAGCAGGGCGAAGGTGATCGGCAGCAGCACCTCGCGGTAGATCGTCAGCGGCTCACCGGTGGCCAGCTCGTCGAGGGTCGCGGTGACGCCGCCCTCCACCGAGTTCTCGATCGGTACGAGGGCGGCCGCGGCCTCTCCGTTCCGTACGGCGTCGAGGGCCGCGGGGACGGACACCATCGGGACGAGTTCCCTGGTGGCGGCTTCGGGGAGCGTACGGAGAGCGGCTTCCGTGAAGGTGCCCTCGGGGCCGAGATAGGTGTAGCGCGTGGCCGACATACGGTCAGCCTAATAGGCCGGGCGGGTCCACGGTTCCGGTCTCCGAGGCCCGGGGGACGTACGTACTGCCGAGGTCGGCGGAGTGGTCAGGTGTACGTATCCGGGCTCAGGACTCCAGCAGCCGCTGGCCCACGTACTCGCCCTGCCGCGCGCCGCCCGGCACGGCGTACAGGCCGCTCGATTCGTGGCGGATGAACACGGAGAGCGCGTCCCCGCGGTCGAGTTTGCGCTGTACGGGGACGAAGCCCTTGAGCGGATCGGCCTGCCAGCAGACGAAGAGCAGTCCGGCGTCGGGTGTTCCGTCCGCGCCGATGCCGTCGTGGAAGGAGAAGGGACGGCGCAGCATCGCGGCGCCGCCGTTCGCCTCCGGGACCGTGATCCGGGCGTGCGCGTTGCTGGGGATGATCAGATTTCCTTCCGCATCCCTCTTGTCGAGGTCCAGCAAGGTCGTCTCGGTGCCGCCGGTGAGCGGAGCGCCGTCCGACTTCCGCCGCCCTATGACCTTCTCCTGCTTGGCGAGCGGGAGCTTCTCCCAGTCGTCGAGAAGCATCCGGATCCGCCGTACGACGGCGTAGGAGCCGCCCGCCATCCAGTCGGGGACACCGGCCGGCGGGTTCGCGGGAACGAAGATCCGTTGATCGAAGTCCGGTTCGGACGGCTTGGGGTTGCGGGTGCCGTCGATCTGGCCCATCAGATTGCGGCTGGTCATGGGGTGGGGGGTCGCGCCCGGCGAGCGGTTGAAGCCGTTCATCTGCCAGCGCACCCCGGCCGCCGCGCCCGCGTCCTTCTGGAGCGTGCGCAGGGCGTGGAAGGCGACCAGGGCGTCGTCGGAGCCGATCTGGATCCAGAGGTCGCCGTCGCTGCGGTTCGCGTCGAGGTGGTCGGAGGAGAAGGCGGGCAGCGGATCCAGGGCCTCGGGGCGTTGGCCGGTGAGATCCGTACGGTCGAAGAAGGTACGGCCGAAACCGAAGGTCACGGCGAGGGAGGACGGCCCGGCGTCCAGGGCGATCCCGGTGTCGTCGCCCGTGGCGGGCTCCCCGGCCATCATCGCCCGCGCCGAGGCCGACCAGCGGCGGAGCAGTGCGGCGGCCTCCTTCCGCCCGGCGCCCGGGGCGAGGTCGAAGGCGACCAGATGCGCGCTGGCGTGCGCCGGGGTGGTGATACCGCCCTGGTGCGCCCCGTGGAAGGGCACGGAGCCGGTGCCGATCGTGGTGAGCGCGGTCGCCGGGGCGGGCCGGTTCGCGGCGGAACCGGTGGCTCCGCCGACCGCTCCGAGCGCCAGCCCGGTGGCGCCCGCGGCACCCGCGGTGCCGAGGAGTCGGCGCCTGGAGATCCCGGAGGCCCCTTCAGTAGGGGCCACAGGGGCCACAGGGGCGGCAGAGGCCGCAGGGGTCCCGGGAGCCTTGGGGGCTTCAGGGGGCCTCGCGGCCCGATCGTCGTGGTTCTGTCGGGTCTCGCTCACGAGGGTCAGCCGATCTTCACGTTCTTGTCGACCGTGGTCTGGTCGATGTCGGAGGTGCGCACGGTCACCTGGAGCTGCCAGTCACCGGGCATCGGGAGCAGCACGGGGTCGGCCTTCCACTGTCCGGCTCCGGTCCGTTCCGGGGTGACCGGCAGCGGGCCGATCTGCTTGGGCTTCAGAGTGAAGGCGATCTTGACCTCGGGTACGTCCAGCGGCTTCCCGTCGGGTCCGACGATCTTGATGTCCATCACATTGGCGCCGGGGGCGGCCGGGCCGAACGTGAGCCGTGCGGTGCCCTTGCCGTTCTTGCCGCCGGTGTCGAACGGCAGGCTGAGGTTGAGGGGCTCCCTGGTCGCGGGGTCGGTGACGGCCGCGGAGCCGCTCCTGCCCGCTTCCTGCTCGGCGGTACGGCCGGGCTCGGTGGAGGTCAGCACGGTCGTCACACCGAGCAGCACCACGGCGATCCCGGCCTCGGCCAGTACGGAACGGCGCAGTCCGGTACGCCCGGGATCAGCGTCTCGAACACGTTTTTGGCGTGCAGTCGCCAATGCGGCTTTCTGGCGGGAGAGCTGGGTAGCCCTTTCACTGCCACCGTCTCCGGGGCCGTCGTCGCTCCCGCCGCTCTCGTCGGTCTCGTCCCCGGTGGCCGGAGCCTCGGGTGCCGGGGCCTCGCCCAGCCGTCCGGTCCACCGCCGGGAGAACCAGGCGATGACGACCATCCCGGCGACCAGCCCGATCTTGACCAGAAGGAGCCGCCCGTATGACGTACCCCCGAGCGCCGACCACGATCCGACCTGGCGCCAGGACTGGTAGAGCCCGGTCGCGGCGATCACGACGACGCTGACGAAGGCGATGCGCGAGAAGCGCCGTACCGCCGTGCTCTCTATGAAGGGTGCCCAATAGAGGGCGATCAGCAGCGCCGTGAGCCCGCCGAGCCAGGCCGCCACCGCCAGCAGATGCAGGACGTCCACGGGCATGGCCAGCTCGGCCTGGATCCCGGCGGAGGCGTGCTCGGAGAGCGCCCATGTCCCGGCTATTCCGGCCGCGACGACGGTGCCGCCCATCGCGAGCCCGAAGGTGAGGTCCTTCCTGACCTCACCGCGGCTCTCGGCCTCCTCCGCGCCACGCCTGGTATACGCGCCGAACAGGACCGCGATGAACAGCCCGGCGGCGCCGAGCAGCAGCAGCCGGGAGATCAGCGCCGCTCCGGTCTTGGTGGTGAGGACGTCCTGGAGGCCGCCGAGATCGAAGGCGTCACCGAGCTTGCCCGTGGAGGTGTACGGAGTACGCAGGAGCAGCAGGGCGAGTGTGGCGGAGGTGAGGGCGAGCCAGCCCGCCACGACGAGGCGTTGCAGCGGCCGTACGGAAGCGCCGCGCTGCCAGCACGCGAGGATGAAGACGATGCCGCCGACCAGGAGGATGAAACCGGTGTACGAGATATAGCGCCCGATGTCGTACAGGACGCCGACCAGCCCGCCGCCCGCCTTCGGGACGGTGGCGACGGCGGTGGTCTTGGAAGGCGCTCCGATGGAGAAGGTGAAGGCACCGGCGATGGGATGGCTGTCGACGGAGACGGCGCGCCAGGAGACGGTGTAGGTGCCCTTGCCCAGGCCGGAGTTGAGGCCTATGCCATAGCGGATGGTGGAGCCGCTGCTCAGATCGCGGATCTTTTTGTCGTCGACCCTCTTGCTGTCCGGATCGAGAACACGGATCGAGTCGTCGCCCATGGCGACCTGCTCGGAGAAGGTGAGGGTGATGTCCTGGGGCGCGGTGGCGACCACCGCCCCGTCCTCGGGGGTGCTCCCGGTCAGTGCGGCGTGCGCCGACGCCGTACCGGAGAGCACGGTGAAGACGGTGCCGAGAAGCACCGTGGTGATGAGCAGCAGCCGGGCCAGAGGCGTGGCTCCGGCGGCTCTGATGGTTCCGAAGGGCGGGGCGGTGGCGGTCATGGCGTCTCTCAGTCCCTCGGTCAGCGTGCGGCCGGGTTGTAGTTGGTCGCCTTCACGGGCAGCTCGACGGTGATGGGGGCGGTCTTCTCGAAGTGCAGTTTGATGGTGACCTTCTGTCCTTCGGCGGGCCGCTGCTTGAGGTCCATGAACATGATGTGGCTGCCGCCGCGTTCGAGGTCCAGCTCGCCGCCCGCGGGGATGTCGAAGGAATC
Source organism: Streptomyces sp. NPDC088554 (assembly GCF_044752945.1). NCBI lineage: Bacteria > Bacillati > Actinomycetota > Actinomycetes > Kitasatosporales > Streptomycetaceae > Streptomyces > Streptomyces sp. NPDC088554. The sequence continues at coordinate 35,865 of NZ_JBIVMF010000011.1, forward strand.
CACCTTCATCATCTTCTGGCCCTCGGTCCGGTGGATCGTGACGTCGTCGGAGAGGTCACTGGTGACGGAGGTGAGCCGGTCGGCGGTGCCGCCGCTGTTGGTGATGGTGAGGAAGCCTGCCGCGAGATCGCTGACGGGCTTCGGCATATAGCCGCCGCCGACCTTGAGCTCGGGTGTCTTGCTGGAAGAGGAAGAGGAAGAGGAGGTGGACGAGGTGGAGGAACAGCCCGTCAGCGCCAGCGTCAGCGCGACCGTGAGGCCAACGGCCAGCGGTAGGGCGCGGCTGCGGACACGGGCGCGAGCGCCGACAGGGGGGCGGACGACGCGGTCGCGGCTGTGCGTACCGGCGGCGCGGACGGCTCGGGAGGCGGAGCGGGCCATCACGGGTTCTCACCCTTGATGATCTTCGGCAGATCTTTGGCGTAGTCCTCGGCGGTGGCGTCCTCGCCGTACAGGACATAGCCCTCGTCGGTCTTCGGGGAGAACGCGATGACCTGGGTGCCGTGCATGGAGACGACGCTGCCGTCCTTCTCCTTCGTGGGCGCGTCGATGCCGATGCCGAGCTGACGGGCGCCCGCCTGGATGGTGGGGAAGCCGCCGGTCAGGCCGATGAACGAGGGATCGCCCGCGCTGGGAAGCCACTTGGCGAGCTCGGCGGAGGTGTCCCGCTCGGGGTCGGTGGTGACGAAGACGACCTGGAGCTTCGCCCGGTCGGCCGGGGAGAGCGACTTCATGGCGATGGCGATATTGCTCATCGTCAGCGGGCAGACGTCCGGGCAGTTGGTGTAGCCGAAGTAGATCAGCGTCGGCTTGCCCTTGGTGCGCTCGCGGAAGTCGTAGCTCTTGCCCTTGGTGTCCTCAAGGACCAGGTTCGGCTTGGTGAAGGGCCGGTCGAGCACGGTCGCGGCCTGGGTCTTCGCCTGGGTGGAGACATCGGCGATCGGCTCGGTGGAGCCGCTCCCGCTGCTACAGGCGGTCAGGGTGAGCGCCGCCGCCACGGCGAGAGCTGCGGCGGTGGTCACGGTCTTCTTGCGCATGGGTATGTCCTGGTGCTGGTGGTGGAGTACGGAGGCACCGGCCGGGCGCGCGGGACCGGGGGAGGTCCGGCCTCGCGCGCCGGTGGTGCGAGGTGACACCCCGCCGGGTGACATCGCCGGGTGGTGCGGGTCCTGGCGGTGCCGGGCGGGGTCGGGCGGGTCAGGTGGTACGGCGACGGCCGGCCAGGACCCCGAAGGCCACCCCGGCCACGCCGACGACGATGCCGGTGACGCCGAGGACGCGGGCGGTGGTGTCGCTGCTGTGGGTGGCCGCGGAGGCCGTCTCGGTCTTGCCGTCGCCGTGTCCGGTGGCGCTCTTGTCGGCGGCGGTCTCGGCGCCGGCCGTGTCCGCCGTACCGCCGTGTCCGTCGCCGGAGGACGCGCTGAGTTCGAGGACGGGCGCGGGGTGCTCGGGCTCTTCCGCGCCCGGCTTCTGCTCCTCGATCCAGCGGACGACTTCCTTGTTGTCGTACGTCTGGAGGGCCTTGAACACGAGCTGGTCGGTGTCCTCGGGAAGCTGTCCCACGGAGAGGGGGAACTGCTGGAACTGCCCCGGGCCGATCCTGCCGCCGTCCGAGGTCCAGGTGACCTTGGTGACCGCCTCGGTGATGGTGCTGCCGTGCAGCTTCAGCGGCTTGTCGAGCTTGTCCTTGGCGACGGTGACCTTCCAGCCGGGGATGGGCTCCGGCATCACGGACGCCAGCGGGTGGTCGGCGGGGAAGTTCACCTCGACCTTGGTGGTGGAGGCGTCGTCGCGCTCGTTGGGGACCTTGAAGTTGATCGTGGCGTAACCGCCCTTGGCGGCCTCGCCCTGCGGCTGCACGCTGACATGCGCGGAGGCGGGTCCCGCCAGCAGGAGCAGGGCGGTCGCGGCGATGCCGCCGGCGACGGAGACACGGGTGACGTTTCTGGCAGCGAACGCCGAGAACGCCGAGAACGCCGAGAACGACGCGAACGCCGAGAACGACGCGAACGACGGGGCCGCCGAGGCTGACGGGGAGGAAGAGGACGCTGAGAACATGGGAGCACTCCACGGGTGAGAGGAGACAGCGGTGGGATGAAGCAGACGAAGGCGCCGCGGCGCCTTCGCGCGACGGCATCGCGACATCACCCCCGGATCCGGGCGGAGTGCGTCGCGTCAGGCCGCGAGAGCGAGTACGGCGGGCGGGCCGCGTCTGATCACCGAGTGCTGGAGCGTCTCCCCGGCGGAGACCGGCGGGGGGCGGTGCGAGGTACGCGGGACGCGGGGCTGCCCGGCGGGTGCGCCGGGCAGCCCCGCGAGCAGCGCCCGTACGAGAGAGAGGGCCGCGCGCAGCGCGCGCAACGGAGCGCTGTCCGTGACGTCCTCGATGGCGCCCGCCGAGAGCCGGCCGAGCCGGAGCAGCGCGAGATCACCGTGTCGCAGCAGCCAGCCGGCGGCCAGGGCGGCCAGCAGATGTGCGAGCAGCATGGGGAGGGAGGGCAGCAGCCCGTCCATGGAAGCGGACGATACGGACGCGGAGGCCGAAGCCGAGGCCGACGAGCCCAGGTGCGCGTGGGCCGAGCCCGTGCCCGGCACCGAACCAGGGTGGCTTATCCCCGCGTTGAACAGGATCCGCTGCGCGTCGAGCATGCTGAGCGAGGCGGGGCCCGCTCCGCAGACCAGTTTCGCCGCCGTCCTGATCAGCACGTCGTCCGTCCCCACGGGCATCGTGGGATGCCGCTGGCAGAGGCCGAACAGGGTGTGCAGGGCGAGCTGTCCACCTGTGAGGGCGGTGACGATCGAAGCGGTGGAGCGGGCGCGCCCGGCGAGCGGCGCGGCGACCGCGAACACCCCCAGGAAGCCCAGGAGCAGCGTCCACCAGGGGACGGGCGCGCAGGCGGCCATGACATGTCCGGTCGCCGACAGCACGACGCAGACCGCGGTGAACACCGCGGTCCTCAGCAGCCGTGGGGCAGCTGTTCCACACATGCGGGCGGGAATGGACATGGCCGGGTCATCATCGCACTGCGGTCGGGACCCCTGTGGGGCAGGTCCGGAAGGTCACGCTCTGCCCCAGGTCGGAAGGCACGCTCTGCCCCAGGCCGGAAGATCACGCGCGCCCTCGGCCCAGTGGCACGTCCTGGCCCGGTCCGGAAGGCCGCGCTCGGCGCAGCCCCGAGGCGCGCTCTGTCCTATACACCGCCGCGTATCGCGTTCGCATCCGCCGAATGAGGGCCATCCCGTCAACCGAGCGCTTACGACCTGACGCGAGGGGCAATATGTATCGGTATGTCGAGCATCTGGTGGTCCCTCCACTTGCGGCGCGAAGCCGCGAGCGTTCCGCTCGCCCGGCACCTGCTGCTCGGCGCCATGGAGACCGCCGGGGTCGACCCGGACATCTCCTTCGATCTGTCCGTCGCACTCACCGAGGCCTGCGCGAACGCCGTCGAGCACGGCGGCAACGGCCGGTCGGGCGAGGCGCCGGGGGCGTACCGGGTGACCGCCTATCTGGACGGCGAGCGCTGCCGTATCGAAGTGGCCGACTCCGGCCCGGGGTTCCCGGCACATCGGGCGGTGGGCCGCCATATGCCCGCCGGCGCCCCCTCCCTCGCGTACGAAACCGCCGAGCACGGCCGCGGGCTCGGGCTGATCGAGCAGCTCGCCGACCATGTGTACTTCCGCAACAGGCCGGGGCGCGGCGCGGTCGTCAGCTTCGACAAGGTCCTGAAATGGCGGGAGGACACCCTGCTCGGGGCCGTATGAGGCCGGAGCGGAGCGCCCTCCCGTACGCGAAACCGGAGCCCGTACGCGAAGCTGAGCCGGTGCGCGAACCCAAAGCCCGGTGCACGGACCAAAGCCGGTGCGCGAAACCAAAGCCCGGTACGCGGACCAAAGTCCGGCACGCGAAACCGGAGCCGAAGCCGCTCAGACCTGCTTGAGCAGCTCCGCCATCCACGCCTCGACCTCGTCGGCCTGGCGCGGCAGCCCCGCGGAGAGGTTCCGGTTGCCGTCCTCCGTGACGAGGATGTCGTCCTCGATCCGGACGCCGATCCCCCGGTACTCCTCCGGCACGGTCAGATCATCGGCCTGGAAGTAGAGCCCCGGCTCGACGGTAAGGCACATGCCCGGCTCCAGGGTCCCGTCCACGTACGCCTCCGTGCGCGCGGCGGCGCAGTCGTGGACGTCGAGGCCGAGCATGTGGCCGGTGCCGTGCAGGGTCCAGCGGCGCTGGAGGCCCAGCTCCAGGACCCGGGCGACCGGGCCCTCCAGCAGGCCCCACTCGACGAGCTTCTCGGCGAGCACCCGCTGCGAGGCGTCGTGGAAGTCGCGGTACTTCGCGCCGGGGCGTACCGCCGCGATCCCGGCCTCCTGCGACGCGTACACCGCGTCGTAGATCTTCCGCTGGATCTCGTTGTAGCGGCCGTCGATCGGCAGGGTGCGGGTGACGTCGGCGGTGTAGAGGGTGTGGGTCTCCACGCCGGCGTCGAGGAGGAGCAGTTCGCCACGGCGTACGTCACCGTTGTTGCGCACCCAGTGCAGGGTGGTGGCGTGCGGTCCGGCCGCGCAGATGGAGCCGTAACCGATGTCGTTGCCCTCGACCCGGGCGCGCAGGAAGAACGTGCCTTCGATGTAGCGCTCACTGGTCGCCTCGGCCTTGTCGAGGATCCTGACGACGTCCTCGAAGCCGCGCACGGTGGAGTCGACGGCCTTCTGGAGCTCGCCGATCTCGAACGCGTCCTTCACGGCGCGCGCCTCGGAGAGGTGGACGCGCAGTTCCTCGTCGCGCTCGGCGGTGACCTTGTCGGTCAGCGCGGCCTCGATGCCGGCGTCGTGTCCGCGTACGTTACGGACGGGGCCCGGGGCGACTTTCAGGGCGGCCGCCAGCTCCCGTACGTCCTTGGCGGGGATGCCCAGCAGCTGTTCTGCCTCGGCGAGGGAGTGGCGGCGGCCGACCCACAGCTCGCCCTGGCCGTCGAGCCAGAACTCGCCGTTCTCGCGGTTGGAGCGCGGCAGCAGATAGATGGTGGCGTTGTGGCCCGCGGCACCCCGGGGCCTCGGCTCCAGCACGAGGACGCCGTCCTGGGTCTGGTCGCCGGTGAGGTACGTGTACTCGGTGGAGGCGCGGAAGGCGTACTCGGTGTCGTTGGAGCGGGTCTTGAGGTTGCCCGCAGGGATCACCAGGCGCTCGCCGGGGAAGGCTGCGGAGAGCGCGGCGCGGCGGTCGGCGGTGTGCGACGCCTGCGCGATCGGCTCCAGGCCGTGCAGTTCGGTGTCGGCCCAGCCGGACTTCATGTTCTCTGCGAGCTCGTCGGACACGCCCGGGTACAGACCGTTCTTCCTCGTCTTGATCGGTGCTTCTTCTGTCTCGGGGGTCTCCGTATCCGGGTTTTCCGGGGTGAGCTCCTCAGCCACGTCTTCTTCTCCTCATACAACTAACAGGACCGCCAACTACAGGACTGCTCCATTTTTCCCATCGTATGTCCGAGGGGAAGGGGGCCCGAGGGTTCAGCCGAACCGGACGGCGAGCAGGACGAAATCGTCCGACCGAGTCCCAGCGCCGGGAGGGCCCGCAGCCGTCTCCGCCTCCGCCCCTGTCTCCGTCCCTCCGGTCTCTGTCTCGGCCGCCGACTCCGTCTCGGCTCCGGAGGGCAGCAGCGTCCGCAGTACGTGGTCGGCGACCGCCTCCGGATCGTCCCGGGCGGCGGTCGGCACGCTCGACGCCGCCGCGAGCAGTCGTGCGAAGGCCCGGTCCATGGGTTCGTCGGTACGCCGCAGCAGTCCGTCCGTATAGAGCAGCACCGTTTCTCCCCGTGCGGGCGACAGCACCACACTCGGCGCCTGCCAGCAGGAGAGCACCCCGAGCGGCGCGGACAGCGACGTCTCGACGAACGCGGTGCGCCGCTCCCCGACGATCAGCGGCGGCGCGTGCCCGGCCCCGGCCAGCACGATCCCGCGCCGGTCGGGCTCGACGTACGCGAAGAGCGCGGTGGCCGTACGGGCGGGCTCGGTCAGCCGCAGCAGCAGTTCGAGATCGGAGAGTACGGCGACGGGATCCTCGCCCTCCATCACGGCGTACGCCCGCAGGGAGGCCCGCAGCCGGCCGGCCGAGGCCACCGCTCCCGGCCCGCCGCCGCTGACCGAACCGACCGCCAGGCTCAGGGCTCCCTCGGGCAGCGGCAGCGCGTCGTACCAGTGGCCGCCGCCGCACGGCCCCGAGCGGTGGCGCGCGGCGAGCCGCACCCCGGGGACCCGGGGCAGTCTGCGGGGGAGCAGCTCCTCGGTGAGGGCGTTCGCACGGGTCCGGGCGCGTTCGAGGTCCAGCAGCCGGGCGAGGTGTTCGGCGGCGTACCGGATGTGGAGCCGGACGAGGCGGCGCTGACGCTCCACCGGTTCGGCGGATTCGTCGCACAGGTCGTACAACCAGACGATGACCCCGAGCGCTCCGCCGGCCGGTGTGGCGAGCGGGACGGCGTAGCAGGCGCCACAGCCGAGCCGCTCCGCGACCTCGCGCTGTCGCGGGTCGGTCTCGGCGCTGGTGAACGTTTCCGTACGGGAAAGCGTTTCCGTGCGGAAATGTTCGCTACCGCCACCACCACTGTCGCCACCACTGCCGTCGCCACCACTGCCGTCGCCACTGTCGCCGCCGAGCAGCAGCCTGCCGTACGAGGTGGCGTGGCGCGGCACGGTCTCCAGGAGGCCCAGTTCGGCGTGGGACAGGCCGAGGCCGAGGGTGGTGACGGGGCCGCCGAGCCGGTCGGCCGGTTCGAACACGACGAAGCCGCGGCGGGCGCCGACAAGGGCGGCGCCGGTGTGCAGCAATTCGGGGAGAGCGTCATCAAGATGGCCGATTTTGGACAGGCGTTCGACGAAAGTGTGGAGCGCGGCGAGCTCGGAGACCCAGCCCGCCAGCCGGTCCTGGAGGAGGGCGCCGGGAGGACGGGCCGCCGCCGGGGAAACGGACGGGTCGGACGGGTCCGATGTAGCTGGTGCGTCCAGTGCGGCTGATGTTGCCAGTGCGGCTGGTGCGGCTGGTGCGGCTGGTGCGGCTGGTGCGGCTGAAGCGTCGTATGGGGCGGAGGAATCGTCCAGCGACGCGGGAGCGTGGGCGGGAACAGGGGAAACTGAATTGATTCCGGCCACTTTCGGAGTGCGGGGAGCGCTCATGGCAGTCGACTCTCCGGGAGGTGCTTTTCGCTTAAAAGCATCGCAAACCCCCATGTCATTCTGCGCGGCTGGCAATGGGTCCACATGTACACGCACAGCGGAGGCAATGTCCAGTATTGTCCCGGTGGAGCGGCGAATGTTCGTGTGATGCTGAACTTGGCCTAAAAATGACCCCCCTGACCAGGTTTTGCGATCGACTGAGGGCGTTCAACAGAGGGATCTGCCGGGGCTGAGTTCCACTACGGTCCGGGCGGAGCGTCATTCCGAACGTGATGGGTACGTAAACGGTGACGGACAGGGGCAGTTGCGACCGCCCCGGAACCTGGCGGGCGGACCGGGCGTCTTCATCGCCGTAGGCCGCGCCCCATCCCCCGGAGTGGCGGAAAAAGCACAGCGGGACAGCAGCGGCACAGCAGCAGGTCAGTAAGCGCCATGCGCACGCCACCCCTCGCCCTACGTTCCATGAGGTCGGAGACGGCGCGACGCGCCGTCGGTCCGGAAGTCAGCGTACGCACACCGCAGCTCAGCGCAGGTCAACCGCAGCTCAGCACCTCACCTCGACAACGCATTCAACGTATTCCAATTCCCACGCACATCAACGCACGCCCACGCACATCAACGCAGCTCAACGCCGTCTACTCACGATGTACGCACGGTGAATCGATGTAGACACATGGTGTCAGTGTCATGTGGACCTCGGCGTTCAACGGAAAGGAACGAGCGCTCATGCGCGAGATCCTCGGAAGGCGACGCAGGCTCCGGTTCCGGCGCAAGGGGGGGACCGCCCAGCTCGAAGCGGCGCTCACCTGTGCCACCGAGTGGAACTGGCCCGTACTCCCGGGCGCCGGCCTCAAGGCAGTCGGCGGGCGCGGAACCCGCGGCCGGGGCTGCTCCTGCCCCGACCTCGACTGCGTCGTACCGGGCGCACACCCCTTCGATCCCGGGCTGCTCACGGCGACCACCGACGAGCGCATGGTGCGCTGGTGGTGGAACAACCGCCCCACCGCCCCCATCGTCCTGGCCACCGGCGCCGGCGCCCCGTGCGCGGTGAGCCTGCCGGCCGTCGCCGGCGCTCGCGCGCTGGCCGAGCTGGACCTGATGGGCATGCGGCTCGGCCCGGTCGTGGCGACGCCCACGCGCTGGTCGCTGCTGGTGGCTCCGTACAGTCTCGAACAGCTCGGTGAGCTGCTCTACAACAAGGACTGGGTGCCCAGTTCGCTGCGGTTCCACGGGGAGGGCGGCTATCTCGTACTGCCCCCGTCGGAGGCCGCGGGCGGGCAGGTCCGCTGGGAGCGGGCGCCACTGCCGGGCTCGGCGGCGCCCTGGCTGCCCGATGTGGAGGCGGTCGTGGACGCCCTCGTCGAGGCGAGCACCGGCGCGCCGGACGGCGGCAGCAGGCTCGCCTACTGAGAGGCCACCGGGACCACCGGCCATCGGGCCACTGGGTGGGCGAGCGACCGTACGGACTGTCACTCGTACGGGTGTGAGCCGACCCGAGTTGTACGGGAACAGGGCGCGCGGCGTGATCGCGCGCCCTTTTCCATCGGTATCTTCGGCCGACGGCCGGTGATGCGTCGGCGACGTGCCGACGACGTGCCGGCGGAGCGGGACAACGGCTGGAATTCTCCGTTTCTCGGCTTCCCGGTTTGCTCGTTTCCTGTTTCCCGCTCTCGTTCCCCGTTTCTCCGTAGTGGCAGGTGGGCCCCATGAATCTCCGTGTGCTCGGACTTGTGGCCGTGGTGGCGTGCGCCGTGGTGGTGCCGCTGACCGCTTCGGGGGCGGTGGGGGACGGGGATCCCTCGGCTGTTGCCGTCGCGCCGGTCGTCGCACCTGCTGTCGCACCCGTCGTTACGCGCGCGGACGCGCCGGAGCCCCAGGTGGCCGCGGTGTGGCCGATCGAGCGGTGCGGGCCCCAAGTGACCTCCCCCGAGGGGATCGAGGCGCAGACGTGCGTCCTGGAGGGGGCGCGCGACATCCGGGGGCGTACCTACTACCGCAATACGACGGGACGTGCGGTGGTCGCCGTACTGAGCCTGATGGGACCGCGCGGACGCACCGTACAGACACACTGCGCGATCGTTTCCCGGGGCGAACCGGCGACCTGCGAAACACCGCGCGGACTGGTGCGAGAAGAACGCCGGGAACAGCGCCGGGAACAGCACCTGGAAGAACGGCGTGAACAGCAGGGGGGAGAGCATCTGCGAGAGGACTCGGAATATCTCGCGATGGCGGAGTTCGCGGCTTCGGGAGCGGGGCCCGATGACGTGGGGGCCGGTCGACTGCTGCTGAGGTCGGGGAGCAACTCCCCGACGCCGTAGGCCCGTTGGCGTACGGGCAGGGCGAGCGCCCACGTTCGGGAACGCGAACGCCCGATCGCTGGCGACGGGGGATGCACCAGCGACCGGGCTTCTTAGAACCGTAACAAGAGATCGGCCGTTAGCAAATTCGATCCGGGGTATTCGGACAATGAATTACCCGGGGGCAGTGCTCGGCCGGACACGGTGTGACAGGTGTCACCGGTCGCCGAGGAACCCCGGGGACCGGAACACACTCAGCTCAGTGTCACCTGACGATTGGTGAGACCGCCGCGCGCCCGGCGCTCCTCGCCGGTCAGCGGCGCGTCGTCGGCGAGTGCCGCGGCCAGCCGCTCGGCGAACTCCGCCGCGGGCTTCTCGCACTCCTCCGCGCCCATCGCGCTCGGCAGGTCCCACACCGGCACGGTGAGCCCGTGCGCCCGGAAGGAACCCACCAGCCGGGTGCCCTCGCCGAGGCTCGACGTACCCGCCGCGTGCAGCCGCGCGAGCGCGTCGAGCAGCTTCTCCTCGGGGTACGGCATGACCCAGCGCAGGTGGTTCTTCTCCGGCGTCTCGCACCAGTACGCGGCGTCCGAGCCGGAGAGCAGGGCGGTCGGGATCGCGGCGGCGTTGGCGCGCTCCAGCGAGGCGGTCACCTCGGCCGAGGCGTTCTCCGCGTCCGGCACCCAGAACTCGAATCCGGGGTGGACGACCGGCGTGAAGGCGGCCTCCGGGTCGAGCAGGTCCTGAAGGCGCGGACCGTCCGCCTCCACCCGGTGCGCGGCCACCGGATTGCCCGGCTCGGCGGCCAGCGCACGCCGGAGCGTATCGGCGAGATCGCGGCTCAGATCGCCGGAAGACGTGTCGTTCTGGAGCGCGAGCAGTACGGAACCGTCGTCGCGCCGCAGCGCGGGCCAGGCCATCGGCAGGACAGTCGCGAGGGTGACGGACGGCACACCCTCGGGCAGCCCGTCCTTCAGGGTCAGTACGGCGGTGGCGGCGGGCACCAGCTCGCGCAGCGCGACCCAGTCGCACTCGCCGGCCAGGCCCTCGAAGGGGCGCTGGACCAACTCGGTCACGGCGTGCGCGGCGGCCCGGCCGTGACATGCCTTGTAGCGACGGCCCGAATGGCACGGGCAGGGCTCGCGGGGCCCCACCACCGGGACCGGTCCGTCGTCGAGCTGGGCGCGCGCGGGCTTCGCGGCCTTCGTCTGGGGGCGCTTCTTGGCCATGTGTGGCTTTCTCCCGGTAGCGGCGATGCGGTGTCGGCGCGAGCCTAGTGCCCCTTCCGGCGCGCACCGCGCCCATCACGGCCCGGGTGCCTGCGATGGGCGCCCGGGGCCCGGGGGCAGGGGGCTCCGGGCCGGGGCCGGGGATCCGGCGCGGTCGCTTCGTACCGTCGCGGGTGACCCGACCGCCCCCCGACCGTCCATCCCGCGCATCCGGGCCGACCGTGCGACGGCGCGCATCCGGACCTGTCAGCCGGTCGTCGAGCGGCCGGTCGTCGAGCGGCTGGTCGACGCGGCCCGTCAGTGGTCGGCCGGCCGGTCCGTGTTGCCGTAGGTGTCCCGGAAGCCCAGCCGGCCCAGCTCCTCCAGACCGCCGAAGCCTTCCAGCTCTCCCAGACCCTCTCCCAGCTCTCCCAGCCCCCTGAGTTCTCCCAACTCTCCCAGCCCGTCCAATTCGTCCAATTCATCCAACGCGCCCAGGCCGCCGAGCCCTTCGATCCCGGGGCCGGTGACGCGCGTAGCGAAATCGTCGCGGCGGTGCCCTTCCGTGACGACCGCCCACACCGTGACCTCACCGGCCGCGCCGTCCCGTACACCCCAGTCCTGGGCGAGGGACGTGATGATGTTGAGCCCGCGACCGCCTCTGGCCGTGACGGAGGGTGTGGCCGGGATCGGGCGGGTCGGCCCGCCACCGTCCGTCACCTCGACCGTCAGCCGGCCCGCCTTGTCGACGCGCCAGGCGGCGCGGACATCGCCGTCCCCGATCTCCGCGCGCCCCAGCGGTCTGCCGTGTCGGCAGGCATTGCTGAGCAGCTCGGAAAGGATCAGCACGGCATCGTCCACCACCGAGTCCGAGACCCCGCTGCGGCTCAGCTGCTCGCGCATCCGATGCCGCGCTTTCCCTACGCCGGCAGGGCCATGGGGAACGGCCATGCACGACGACGTCGGCACTTTCTGTGCCACCACGAACGCCACCCCCGAGACCTCCTTTGCCCCACGCCACGGTGTGGATGCCCCAATGGATCGGGCCGGAAACCGGCCGGGGGAAGGCCATTGACGCACTTGTCGTGGTGCGGGAGGGAGTGAACGCGCCGGTGCACTCCCTGTCACATCAATACGACCGCACAGGGCTGTGAATGGACTGTGATTGGCCCGTGTTCGAAATGTGTGCGAACGATGATCGAGCGAGAGGAGGGCGATGGTTACGCGGTGTCAGGAGGGGCGGCCGAGCTGGGACAAGACCTGTTTGGGCCGGTTGGTGATGATCGCGTCCACGCCCAGCTGGACGCAGAGTTCGACGTCCTCCGGCTCGTTGACCGTCCAGACGTGGACACGGTGACCCGCCCGGTGGAGCCGCGCGATGTATCCGGGGTGGTTGCGGACGATCCGCATTCCGGGCCCAGCGATCCGCGCGCCTGCGGGCAATCGGCCGTCGCGCAGCCGGGGCGAGACGAACTGCATCAGATAGACGATCGGCAGTTCGGGCGCGGCGGCGGCGATCCGGTGCAGCGAGCGTGCGGAGAAGCTCATGATCCGTACGGCGGACCCACCCGGCCACGCCTCCCCGGCCCCGGCCCACGCCGCCCCGGCCCCCGCTTCCGTACCCGCCCCCCGGGCTTCCGTACCAGCCCCCGGGCTGTCCAGGCCGAAACGCTTCAGCAGGTGCAGCAGTCGCTCCTCCACCTGCCCGGCCCAGCGTGTGGGGTGCTTGGTCTCGATGGCCAGCTGTACGGGCCTGCCGGCGTCGGCGACCAGTTCGAGCAGCCGCTCCAGCGTCAGTACGGAGGTGAGACCGGCGTCCCGCCAGTCGGGACTCTCCTCGCTGTCCTTCCAGGAGCCGAAGTCCAGCGTCGCGAGATCGGCCAGTTCCAGGGCGGAGACGGCGCCGCGTCCATTGGAGGTGCGGTTCACCCGGCGGTCGTGGACGCAGACGAGATGGCCGTCCGCGGTGAGTCGTACATCGCACTCAAGTGCGTCCGCGCCGTCCTCGATGGCTTTGGTGTAGGCCGCCAGAGTGTGCTCGGGGGCGTCCTCCGACGCTCCGCGGTGGGCGATGACCTGGATGTTCCGCATGTTCCGCTGCCGCGCTTGTCGTGCTTGAGTCACACCGCCATGGTGTCATCGTGACGGGGCACATGTGTGAACAGTGGATGTTCCGTGGCCGACCGCCCGGCCGGTCGGCTCGGGTGAGGCGTTATGTCCGTAATAAAGAATGGCGGGCAGATACACAGGTCTTGCTTACAGTGGCCTGACGTGCTGTGGGAAAAGCTGAGTGATGCCGACTGATGCCGATTGATGTGGAACCTGAGGAGAAAGAGCCTGTGAGCACCGAGAACGAGGGCAACGCGGTCCCCGCCGCCCCGTCCGTACCTCCTGTGCCGGATGCCACTCCTGGGGACGCACCGGTCGCACCCGTCGCACCTGCCACCCCTGTCGCACCCGCGCCCGCGGCGGCCGGCCCCGCCGTACCCGAGACGCCCGCGCCCGCCGCCCCCGCACCCGCGGCGGCCGGCCCCGCCGTACCCGAGACGCCCGCGCCCGCCGCCCCCGCACCCGCCTACGCCGGACAGCCGCAGCCCGTGCAGCAGGCCGCCGAGGGCGGGTGGCCGCCGCCCCCGCCCGTACAGCCTTCGTACGGAGCGGCGTACGGGAACGGCGGGGGCGGTCCCGTCTGGGGCGCGCCCGTGCCGGGGCACGAGCCCGGACCGCCCCGTAAGCGCCAGGGCGGCCTGATCACCGCCGTGCTGGTGGCCGCGCTGGTCGCGGGCGGTGTCGGCGGCGGAATCGGCTACTGGGCGGCGGAGAACAACGACAACGGCTCGATCGGTTCGACGACCGTCTCCGCGGCCGACGCCCCGAAGGACGTCAAGCGCGACGCCGGTACGGTCGCCTCGGTGGCGGCCAAGTCGCTGCCCAGCGTCGTCACCATCGAGGCGAAGGGCGGCGACGGCGAGGGGGGTACGGGCACCGGCTTCGTCTACGACAAGCAGGGCCACATCCTCACCAACAACCACGTCGTGGCCTCCGCGGCCGACGGCGGCGACCTCACGGCGACCTTCTCGAACGGCAAGAAGTACGCCGCCGAGGTCATAGGGCGCGCCCAGGGCTACGACGTCGCGGTGATCAAGCTGAAGAACGCGCCGTCCGGGCTCACGCCCCTCCCGCTCGCCAACTCGGAGCAGGTCGCGGTCGGGGACACGACGATCGCGATCGGCGCGCCGTTCGGCCTGTCCAATACGGTCACCACGGGCATCATCAGCGCCAAGAACCGCCCGGTGGCCTCGGGCGACGGCAGCGGTTCCAGCAACTCGTACATGAGCGCCCTCCAGACGGACGCGTCCATCAACCCGGGCAACTCCGGCGGCCCGCTGCTGGACTCCCGGGGCGCGGTCATCGGGATCAACTCGGCGATCCAGTCGGCGGGCAGCGGCGGTCTGAGCCAGTCGCAGGCGGGCTCGATCGGTCTCGGCTTCGCCATTCCGATCAACCAGGCGAAGAACGTGGCCGAGCAGCTCATCAAGACCGGTCAGCCGGTCTACCCGCTGATCGGCGCGACGGTCACGATGGCCGAGGGCGGCGACGGCGCGACCATCTCGGCCCAGGGCGAGGGCGGCTCCTCGGCGGTCTCCCCGAACGGCCCGGCGGCGAAGGCCGGTCTGAAGGCGGGCGATGTCATCACCGGCTTCAACGGTACGCCGATCGACAGCGGCCCCACGCTGATCGGCCAGATCTGGACCCACAAGCCGGGCGACAAGGTGAGCATCACCTACAAGCGCGACGGCAAGGAGTCGACGGTCGAGGTGACGCTCGGGGAGCGCAAGGGCGACAGCTGATCGGCTGATCAGCCGATCGACTGATTGTCGGTACGTACGGGAACGGGAGCGGGGCACCGGAGACGATTCCGGTGCCCCGCTCCCGTACGTACCGAAGGTTCAACTACTGACGGAAGTACCGGACTTGACGGGGCTGTCGCTCTTGTTGTCGCTCTTGCCGTGGTCAGAAGCGGGGGCGGTTTCCGCGGGTACGGAGTCGACCGGGGCGGAGTTGACCGGGGCGGAGTCGACGAGGGCGGAGTCGTCAGGGGCGCTCATGACGCGGCGGGCGACGGACTGGTCGAAGGCGCCCTCCCAGCGGGAGACCACGAACACGGCGACGCAGTTGCCGAGCAGGTTCACGACGACGCGCATCGAATCCATGATCCGGTCGGCCCCGAGCAGCAGCGCGACCGCGCCCGCCGGGATGACGCCGAGCGACGAGGCGGTGGCGGACAGGGCGAGGAAGGCGGAACCGGGCACTCCGGCCATTCCCTTGCTGGTGAGCATCAGCACCAGGACGACCGTGACCTGCTGGCTCAGGCTCAGATCGACGCCGACGGCCTGGGCGATGAACAGTGTGCCGATGGAGAGGTAGATGGACGCGCCGTCGAGGTTGAAGGAGTAGCCGGTGGGCAGGACGAGCCCCACCGCGTCGTCCCGGCAGCCCGCCTTGCGGAGCTTGTCCATCATGCGCGGCATCACGCTCTCGCTGGAGGCGGTGCCGAGCGCGAGCAGCAGTTCGGCCCGGGTGTAGCGGACGAACTGCCAGAGGCTGATTCCGGTGAGCAGACGCAGGACGATCGCGAGCAGGCCGAGGAAGAGCAGACCGACGGCGTAGCAGACCAGGATCAGCTTTCCGTACGTGGTGATGACCTTCAGACCGTACTGTCCGATCAGGCTCGCCGAGGCGCCGAAGACGGCGAGCGGGGCCAGCCGCATCACGTACCGCACGAGGGTGAAGACGACCGCCTCCGCCTGCTCGACGGCGGGCAGGATCGCGGGCACCTTGGGGCCGAGGTGGAGCAGGGCGGCGCCGGTCATACAGGCCAGGACCAGCACCTGGAGGATGGCGTTGTCGGCGAAGGCGCCGACGAAGCTGGTGGGCAGGGACTCCAGGATGAAGCCCGAGGTGGACGCGAGTTCGCCGCCGCCGGTCTTGGCGTCGATGGCGTCGGGGTTCAGTGTGGAGGGATCGACGTTCATGCCGGCCCCGGGCGACGTCAGGTTGGCCGCGACCAGCCCGAGGACCAGGGCGAGCGTGCTGGCGACCTCGAACCAGATCAGCGCCTTGACGCCGATCCGCCCGAACGCCTTCATGTCCCCGGCCTTCGCGATACCGGTGACGACGACGCAGAAGACCAGTGGTGCGATCATCGTCTTGATCAGCCGGATGAATCCGTCACTGATCCACTGCACGGAGGTGCCGACATCCGGCCACATTTTCCCCACGAGAACTCCGAGCAGCAGCGCGACGGCTACCTGAGTGAACAGCGAGGTACGCAGCAACCTGCCTGCACGGCGTATCAGCACGAGACGTCTCCCACGGGGTCTTCTGCCATACGGAATTCTCCTTCCGCAATGAGCACTCTGAGGGCGCCCGGATTCGGCCACGTGTGATCGGTGTTACGAACATGCGCTGCGCTGTTACGTCAAGCGGTGAACCGGGACAAAATGGCCCAAGGGGGCGAGGTGTCCTGTCGGGGTTCGTGCCCGGCCACCGTCAAATGGCGCTGAGGTGCCGAGCGGTCGGTGCATCAAAGCCCGGATGTCCGCGGATGAGTCGGCGGACGCGGCGGGTGGACCGTGCCCCTCGTGTGGCGCCCGTGCCCGTGCCCGGGTGGGTGGGTTGCCCGGGCGGCCCGCGGGGGCGGTCCTGGAGTCGTCGTGACGTGATCCCTCGTGCTTCGGCGGCGCGCCTCGGCCACTGCGATCGGTAGTTGGTTCTCGAGGAGCTCAGCATGTGGCGCTACGAACAGTTGTCCTCTTCGTCCGGGTAAGGTCCCTGTGTGCTGCCACATGGCGCCCAATCGAAACGGAGACACGCTATGACCGCCAGGATTGCCACGAACGCCACATGGAAGGGACGGCTGGCCAGAGGGGGTGCAGTGGTCGGGCTCGGCGCCGCCGTGCTGGCGGGTCTCGCGACCGCGCCCGCGCAGGCCGCCGAGCCGTGGCGGGTCAATGGGCCCATCCGTTACAACCAGGACCAGGCGTCGGCCGACATTCCGCGCGTGGAGGCCGAGTGCCGCCGCCAGGACGGTTACCCGTCGGGCCGGAGCGTCCTGGGCGCCTGGAGCACCGTGGACAAGCAGTGGGTGTACTACGCCCAGGTGTCCTGCATGCCCAAGCGCGACGTCTAGTGCCGGGAGGGGCACCGGACCGCTCGCCCATCCGGTGCCCTCGCCGGGCGGATCTTCCCGAACGCCCGGCATGACAACCCGGGCCCGCCCCCGCCCGACGCGCGGGCCCGGTAGGCTGTAGCCGCTCCGCCGCTGGCGGGCGGGGCGTTGGGTGGGTTGCCCGAGCGGCCTAAGGGAACGGTCTTGAAAACCGTCGTGGCAGCGATGTCACCGTGGGTTCAAATCCCACACCCACCGCAGCAGGTCAGAGTGTGTGCAGGTCAGAAGGGGTGCCCCGGGTCGTGGGGCACCCCTTCCGCGCTTGGGCCTGTCTCACCCTGTCCCGCTGATATCCCACTGTTGACCAGTGCGTGTGGCCAAGCTGTGGCCAGGATGCGGCAGGGTCATGGGGCCGGTTGCCCGCCCTTCGCCTGGTCGGCAAAGCCCTGGTCGATCAGCTCGTTCATCCGGTCCTCCTCACCGTCCAGGACCTTCGCGTAGTAGCGCTGGAGTACAGCGATGCTCTGTCCGGCCCGGCGGGCGGTCTCCGCGAGGCTCACCCCGGACCGCAGCCAGAAGGACACGCACGCGTGCCGCAGGGCGTACGGCACGTCAGCGAGCGATGAAGCCACCTGGGCAGGGGTGAGCGCGCGCCGCCGTGCCTCTTTCCACACGGCCCCGTACTCCTGTGATCGGATGGGGCCGCCACGGACGGCGGCGAACAGACGACCGTCGTCGCCCGTACCGAACTGCTCGATGTGCTCGCGCAGCATCTGTACCAGCACGGGCGGGATCGGTACGGGGCGTACGGTCCGCCGGGCGCGGTGCTTGAGTCCTCGTTCCTCGTACGGCTTCCCGTCGTCGGTCCACCCGGAACCCACCTGCGGACGGGCGCCGGACAGGTTCAGGCGGCCCCATCCGGTCTCGGGAAGGGTGCACTGGTCGAGGCTGAGCACGGAGACCTCTTCCGGCCGCATGGCGCCGTAGTACATGCACCCGAAGAACGCTGCCAGGCGTTCCCCGCGCGGCCCCTGTTCGCGTACGGCCTTGAGGAGCGCGCTTGCTTGGCCCGGTGTGGCGACGCTCTGTTCGTCCAGCTCTCCCACGGCTTTGGGTACTTCCCAATGCACGCGTTGCAGGGGATTGCTCGGCAGCAACTCGTTCTCCACGGCCAGGCGCAGGCAGTTGCTGAAGACGGCTCGCCGTCGCCGGATCGTGTTCGGCGCGGCCGGTTTGCCGTCCTTCTTCTTAGCGAGTTCGTCGAGGACCGTACGCATCACCTTCGCGCTGTCGAGGTCCACGATGGCCGGGGCGTACTTCTCCACCCACGCCAGCGCCCGCGCTTCACTGTCCGGCGGCTCGGCCGTGTGCCGACCGGCGTTGAAGGCCCACTGATAGAGCGCCCGCCGTAGCAACTCCGTTTCAGGCCGACCCCTGCCGTCCGGGCAGAGCGCCAGCGTCGCGATGGTCAGACTCTCCGCGATGCTGGCCCGGTGCTTCGCGGCGGCGGCCGGGCCAACTCGGTAGTGCCGCCGCCCATCTGGACCTGGCCACGGCCTACCTTGCCCGCGGTGACGTCGAGGGAGTCGGTGCGAAGCTCTCGGAGGTGTTCGGCGCCGAGGGATATACGGCGAGTATCACCATCAGGCTTCGCAATCTGGCCGCGCTCCTCGGAAGCGAGCCGTACCGTGGCGCACAGTCGGCAGTCGATCTCCGCGCGCACATTCACGAGGTGACCGTCCGGCCCGCTCTGGCCAGCAATCCTACGGAGCCCCGATGACCGCCCAGCCCACGCATGATCATCTGGTGACCGATCGCAGCCTTCTTTCCACCAAGGCGTACGGCACGGGTCAGCACCTGGCCGCCCGTCAGTCCCTCTACCAATGGCAGACCCCGAGGCACGACCTTCCGGGCATCGTCGTGAACGAACTGGCCGACGTACGCGGTGTGGTCGCTGACGTGGGTTGCGGTAACGGGAAGTTCGTCGCCCGGGTTCGGGAGGACCGTCCCGACCTGAACGTGCTGCCCATGGACGTCTCTCACGGCATCCTCGGCACCATCCCCGGAGCGGTCGTCGCGGACGTCCAACAGTTGCCCATTGCGGATGGAGCCCTCGGTGCGGTTCTTGCGCTGCACATGCTGTACCACGTCGAGGACCAGGTCCAGGCTGTAAGGGAGTTGGGCCGCGTACTGGCACCCGGCGGCATCGCGATCGTCTCCACGAACAGTCAGACCGACAAGCGGGAACTGGAGCACCTTTGGCGCCGGGCCGCGGGCGATGTGCTGGGCATCCAGGAGGGCCCGGCCCGAGTGCAGCTCTCTGCTCGCTTCACCCTGGAGGAGGCGCCCGCGATCCTCGGTACGGTCTTCAGCGAGATCCGTACGATCCCCCTGCCAGGAGTGATCGAGGTGACCGACGCTGAACCGGTCGTCGCGCACTTGGCCTCCTACGAAGCCTGGGCCGACAAGATGGGCGTTCCGTTCCGGGAGACGATCGAGCGCGCGCGGGAGCGGGTCAACGAGACCATTCGGGCAGAGGGCGCTTTCCGCGTCACTTGCCTGGGCGGCATACTCGTATGCCAAGGAACACGGCGGTAGAACCCGCGTACAAAAGCCGGTGAATTCTGCACACTTAGCCTGGGGCGCGGATGTCAGTAGAGATTCCAGTTCTTCGCGTGGGTCGATGCCTGGGATCTCTTCTTCTCTCAGGCGGGCAATCAACTGCAATAGTCGCTTCGGTCCACCTTTGTGTGTCGAATACAAGATAAGTTCTCGATCGCCGAGGAAATCGGTAGAGAATTCTCCGGCGGTTGCCAGTGCGACTCTCGGCCGTGAGTGCATTCCGATAGCCTCAGCGAGTTTGTCGGCGTCGTCCTTCAGCGTGGCTGCGCGTAGTGCTCGCAGGACGTCGGCCAGGTCTGATCTGGTACTCCCCGGCCACTCGTCCTTGCCCACGAGTGCGCCAATGAAACTGTGTGCGTACCAGTGACTGCTCTCCCCTTCATGTCGACGTAGTGCGACGAGAAACTTCGGAATATCGACAGCAGGTTTAGCTAGCAGACGCGTTGCAAAGTATAGGTTGGCGACGTTTTCTGCCTCTTCTTCGGTGATTGAAGTGAGGATTCGCGCCGTCTGTTGGGCTGGTTCGTGGACAGCTAGGCAACCCTCACGCTTTGGGTTCTTAGCTGGCTCAGGTGTGGCCAGCGTGGCGCTGTTTGCCGCCAAGGGCCTGCTTGATCAACTGCCTGGAGTCTTCGACTCGTGGCACGCTGCGCGGCGCGCATGGCGCGGAGACCCGCCACGCTCAACCGAGCTTGAGCCAGGTCAAAGCGTGGGTGCGTTGGACCGCTCCGGCGTCACCCCTGTGTCAGCACCTGACTCGCGCTTCTAATCGACCAGTGGACCAGGTGTGGACCGCCGGAGGCGCTGCTGGATCCCGGGAGCAGGGAACGAGCAGGTCAGCCACGGTGAAGGTGCGTACCGCAGCACTCTCTTGAAAACCGTCGTGGCAGCGATGTCACCGTGGGTTCAAATCCCACACCCACCGCAGCAGGTCAGCGTAGGTGCAGGTCGGAGGGCGCGTTTCCCGGTTCGGGGGGCGCGCCCTCCGGTGTGGGGGTGGGGTGGGGTGTCCGTATCCCGGACGGGGGTTCTGTTGCACCTCTGTTGTATCTATGCTGTGCGCATGCCTTCCGCGCCTGTCGTTCCCGCTGGTCCCGTCTCCGTTCCCGTGAAGCAACCGCCCGCCGCTGAGCGTGTCTACAGCCATATCAAGGAAGCCGTCCTCGATCGCCGTTATGAGGGCGGCACCCTGTTGACCGAGGGGGAGTTGGCGGAGGCGGTGGGGGTGTCGCGTACTCCGGTGCGGGAGGCGTTGCTGAAGTTGGAGGTCGAGGGGCTGATCAAGCTCTACCCCAAGAAGGGCGCGCTGGTGCTGGCGGTGTCCGCGCAGGAGATCGCGGATGTGGTCGAGACGCGGTTGCTGGTGGAGGAGTTCGCCGTGCGGAAGGCCGTGCCGGCGTCCGGGCGGTTGATCGCGCGGCTGGAGGAGTTGCTGGAGGAGCAGCGGGCGCGGGCCGAGGACGGGGATCTGGCGGCGGTGGCCGTGTCGGACCGGTGTTTCCACGCGGAGATCGTGCGGAACGCGGGCAATCAGATCCTGTCCAAGCTGTACGACCAGCTGCGGGACCGGCAGTTGCGGATGGGCGTCGCCGTGATGGAGGCGCATCCCGACCGGATCGCCGCCAATGTCACCGAGCACGCCGAGATGCTCGAAGCCATCAGAGCGGGTGACGCGGAGGGTGCCGCCGCGTGTGTGCGCCGCCATGTCAGCCGGGTCAAGGTGCTGGTCAGGGGTGAGGCCCGGTGAGTTCCGTCTCCGTCACCCTGCCCGGCGATCCGCCCGGCGGCCGGCGGGCCGCCTGGGTCTGGGGCATCGGCGTCGCCGTCTACTTCGTCGCCGTCATCTTCCGTACGAGCCTGGGCGTCGCCGGTCTCGACGCCGCCGACCGGTTCGGGATCAACGCCTCGGCGCTGTCGACGTTCTCGATACTCCAGCTGCTCGTGTACGCGGGCATGCAGATACCCGTCGGCCTCCTGGTCGACCGGTTCGGCACCAAGAAGGTGCTCACCTTCGGCGTGGTGCTGTTCACCCTCGGGCAGCTGGGCTTCGCCTTCTCGCCCTCGTACGGTACGGCTCTCGCCTCCCGCGCCCTGCTCGGCTGCGGGGACGCGATGACGTTCATCAGCGTCCTGCGGCTCGGCGCCCGTTGGTTCCCGGCCCGGCGCGGGCCGATGATCACACAGATCGCCGGGTTGTTCGGGGTGGCGGGCAACCTCGTCTCCACCATCTTCATCTCCCGTACCCTGCACGGCCTCGGCTGGACCGCGACCTTCGCCGGGAGCGCGCTGGCCGGCGTGGTCGTTCTCGTACTGCTGGTGCTCTTCCTCAAGGACCATCCCGAGGGGTACGAGCCGCCGCCCGCCGAGCACGCGGGCGCCGCGTACGTACGCAAGCAGATCGCCGCGTCCTGGCGGGAACCCGGCACCCGGCTCGGGATGTGGGTGCACTTCACGACGCAGTTCCCCGCGCTGTTCTTCCTGCTCCTCTGGGGCATGCCCTATCTCGTCGAGGCGCAGGGGATGTCCCGTGGAGACGCGGGCGAGCTGCTCACCCTGATCGTGCTCTCCAATATGGTCGTCGGACTGGTGTACGGGCAGGTCATCGCCCGCCACCACGCGGCCAGGGCCCCGCTCGTCCTCGGCACCGTGGCGGCGACCGCGCTGCTCTGGGCGGCCACGCTCCTGTACCCCGGCGACCACGCGCCCCTGTGGCTGCTGGTCACCCTCTGCGTGGTCCTCGGTTCCTGCGGGCCCGCCTCGATGATCGGCTTCGACTTCGCCCGGCCCGCGAACCCGCCCGAGCGTCAGGGAACGGCCTCCGGAATCGTCAACATGGGTGGTTTCACGGCCACCATGACGACACTGTTCGTCGTCGGAGTGCTGCTGGACCTCACCGGTGACAACTACCGGATCGCCTTCTCGTGCCTCTTCGTCCTCCAGGCCGTCGGCGTCGCGCAGATCCTGCGCCTGCGCAACCGCACCGCCCGCCGGGAGCGGGACCGGCTGGTGGCCAGCCGTGTGGAGGCCGTGCACGTTCCCGTGTAGCCCGTCACGTTTCCGTACAGCCCGTGCGGAGGGTGGTGGAGTACGTCCCTGGTGTGCCGGGGTCTTGGCGCACCAGGGACGTACCACCCCCGTCGCTCCGTCTTACTTCGTCACCGCGAACTCGCGCAGAATCGCCTCCGCCAGCTCCTCGTCCCCGTCCGTCTTCACCCGGTCCCCGACCGCCGAGGGCCGTACCCGTCCGCACGCCAGCCGGTAGTACGTCTCCCAGTCCGTCGTCAGCGTCACCACCGGGCCGAGCGACGGCGACCCGTCGATCGAACCCTGTCCGTCCGCGTTCACCCTGACCGTACGGAGGAACTCCAGCGGGCCCGTCACATCGATGACCACCGCGGAGTTCGGCGGGGCGCCCGCGTCCTCGGCGATGACCTTCGGCAGCGCGGCCAACAGCGTGTCGCGGACGATCAGGGCGCCGGGGGAGTCGATGTTGCCGGGCTGGTTCAGCGCGTACCGCAGGTCCTGCTCATGCACCCACACGTCGAACGCGCGTGCCCGCATGGCGTTCTCCAGGGTCTGCTGGGTGCGCACCGGCGCGGGGACCATGGTGTCGGGGGAGCGGGTCTCGTTCCGCAGCTGCCGGTTGCGGCGGATGATCGTGTACTCCAGCTCGGAGACGATCTCCAGCGAGGTGTGGTGCCGCCGCACGTCGACCTGTAGCTCCATATAGCGGGCGGACTCGCTCTGCACGTGGTATAGATCGCGTGGCAGTGAGTGGATGGGCCGTGGATCCCCGAGCATCTCGCTCTCCATGCCGATGACGTGCGAGACGATGTCCCGTACGGACCAGTTCGGGCACGGCGTGCGCCGGTTCCATTCGCCGTCGACGAGCGGCCGCGCCAACTCGATTATGGCTTCGATGGAATGGGCCCAGGCATCGGCGTAGTTTTGAAGGCTGGGATGGACGGTCACGGGACCCCTCGGCGGTTCTGCGGTACGCGGGCTGGCTTGCTGGCGGGCGGGGAGCGGCTGCGGGCTGCGGGGAGGTTCGGCAGCTAAGTTACGCTCCCTGGTGGCACCCCGGCAGTGCTTTCGTGTGACGATCGTAGGCCCGTGTTGACGGCTCGAATGCCAGGACGGTGGTACTGTGCGCGCCTCTCTGCTCCAGATCGCGGTGGACCCCGACGAATCGGCCGATTCCCGCAGGCGTCGGGTGGCCTCTCTCGTACGGGAACAACGGGGCGCCGATCTCGTCGTGCTCCCCGAGCTGTGGCCGGTCGGAGCCTTCGCGTTCGACTCGTTCGAGGCGGCGGCCGAGGCGCTGGACGGGCCCACCTTCGAGGCGATGTCGGGCGCCGCGCGTGACGCGGGGGTCTGGCTGCACGCCGGGTCCATCGTCGAACGGGCCGCCGACGGCGGGCTGTACAACACCTCGCTCGTCCTGTCCCCCGCCGGTGAGCTGGTCCGTACGTACCGCAAGATCCACCGCTTCGGCTTCGACAAGGGCGAGGCGACGCTGATGGAGGCGGGCGAGGAACTCGCCACCGTACGGCTGCCGGCCGGGTCCGCCGGGCCGGGGCTCACCCTCGGCCTTGCCACCTGTTACGACCTGCGCTTCCCCGAGCTGTTCCGCGGCCTGACCGACGCCGGGGCGCAGCTCTTCGCCGTCCCCGCCGGCTGGCCCGCCCGCCGCCGCGCGCACTGGACGCTGCTGGCCACGGCCCGTGCCGTGGAGAACCAGGCGTACGTCCTGGCCTGCGCCACCGCCGGAACCCACGCCGGGGTCGAGCAGTCGGGCCACAGCATCGTCGTGGACCCCTGGGGCGAGGTGCTCGCCGAGGCGGGGACGGGCGAGGAGGTCCTGACGGTCGACCTCGACCCGGGGAAGGTCGCGGTGACCCGCGAGCAGTTCCCGGTGCTGAGGGACCGGCGGCTGGGGCTGGCCGCGCCGTCGTCCCGGCAGGGCTGACGCCCGCCGATCCGCCGTGGACGGGCCCGACGTCCGCCGCCGGCAGGGCTCGACGTCCGTCGCCGGCAGGGCTCGACGTCCGTCGCCGACAGGGGGCGACGTCCGTCGCCGGCAGGGCTCGACGTCCGTCGCCGACAGGGGGCGACAGAACGGGCCCGGCCGGTGGGGGAAGGGGTGGGGAGTGGCACCCTTGGCGCATGACCGATGCGACTCCCGCCCCCGCCTCCACCCCGTCCCGCCGTGTCCGCGTCCGCGCCCCCGAACTGATCGGCAAGGGCGGCTGGCTGAACACTGGCGATGTTTCGTACACCCTCGCTGAGCTGCGGGGACGCATCGTCATTCTGGATTTCTGGACCTTCTGCTGCATCAACTGTCTGCATGTCCTGGACGAGCTGCGGGGGCTGGAGGAGAAGCACCGCGACACCGTGGTGATCATTGGCGTCCACTCGCCGAAGTTCGTGCACGAGGCCGAGCACCAGGCGGTCGTTGACGCCGTCGAGCGTTATGAGGTGCATCACCCCGTTCTGGACGACCCCGAGCTGGCCACCTGGAAGCAGTACGCCGTACGGGCCTGGCCCACGCTGGTCGTCATCGACCCCGAGGGCTATGTCGTCGCCCAGCACGCGGGCGAGGGACACGCGCACGCCATCGAGAAGCTGGTGGCCGAGCTGGAGACGGAGCACGCGGCGAAGGGCACCCTGCGGCGCGGGAATGGTCCGTACGTACCGCCGGAGCCGGTCGCGAGCGATCTGCGGTTCCCGGGGAAGGCGCTCGTGCTGCCCGGCGGGAATCTGCTGGTCTCCGACTCGACCCGGCACCAGCTCGTCGAGCTGGCCCCGGACGGCGAGAGCGTCGTACGGCGGATCGGGACCGGCGCGCGGGGGTTCGGGCCCGAGTCGTTCAGCGAACCGCAGGGGCTGGCGCTGCTGCCCGATGGCACGGTGATCGTCGCGGACACCGTCAACCACGCGCTGCGTTCGTACGACCCGGCCACCGGCGCCGTCGGGACCGTCGCCGGGACCGGCCGGCAGTGGTGGCAGGGGTCGCCCACCTCGGGGCCCGCGCGGGAGGTGGCCCTCTCCTCGCCGTGGGACGTCGCCTGGTGGGCGGGGCGCGTGTGGATCGCCATGGCGGGCGTCCACCAGCTGTGGACGTACGATCCGGCGACCGGGACCGTGGCCGTCGCGGCGGGCACCACCAACGAGGGGCTGGTGGACGGGCCCGCCGCCGAGGCGTGGTTCTCGCAGCCGTCCGGGCTCGCGGTGTCGGCGGACGGGGACCGGCTGTGGATCGCCGACTCCGAGAGCAGCGCCCTGCGGTACGTGGAGCGGGACGGCGAGGGGGAAGGCGACGGCGAGGGCGGCGGGTTCGTGATCCGTACGGCCGTCGGCACCGGTCTCTTCGACTTCGGCCACCGCGACGGCCCCGCCGAACAGGCGCTGCTCCAGCACCCCTTGGGCGTCACGGCGCTGCCGGACGGCTCGGTCGCCGTGTCGGACACCTACAACCACGCCCTGCGCCGCTTCGACCCCGCGACCGGTGAACTGACCACGCTGGCCACCGACTTGCGGGAGCCCAGCGACGCGGTGCTGGTCGGCGAGGACATCGTCGTCGTCGAGTCCGCCCGCCACCGGCTGACCCGGCTGCGCCTGCCGGACGAGGCGGTACGGGTCGAGTCCGTGGCCCACCGCACCCGGCGGGCCGCCACCGAGGTCGCCCCGGGCGCGCTCCGGCTGGACATCGTCTTCTCCGCGCCGACCGGCCAGAAGCTGGACACGCGCTACGGCCCGTCCACCCGGCTCCTGGTCTCCGCGACCCCGCCCGAGCTGCTCGCGTCCGGCGCCGGCGCCGGTACGGACCTCGGCCGCGACCTGGTCCTGGCGGACGGGGTCACGGAGGGCGTCCTCCATGTCTCGGCGATGGCGGCGTCCTGCGACGACGATCCGCTCAACGAGTACCCGGCGTGCCATGTCCACCAGCAGGACTGGGGTGTTCCCGTACGGGTCACCCCGGAGGGAACGGCCCGGCTCGGGCTCGTACTGGCCGGTCTCGACGCGTAGGCCGTGGCAGAGACGGTCAGCCCTCCAGGAACGCCGCCAGCGCGTTCGCCAGCAGGAACGGGTCGTCGGCGCCGCACAGTTCGCGGGCGCTGTGCATGGAGAGGATCGCGACGCCGATGTCGACGGTCTGGATGCCGTGCCGGGCGGCGGTGATCGGGCCGATCGTCGTCCCGCACGGCATCGAGTTGTTCGAGACGAACGACTGCCACGGCACGCCCGCCTTCTCGCAGGCCGCGGCGAAGACGGCCCGGCCGCTGCCGTCCGTCGCGTACCGCATGTTGACGTTGACCTTGAGGATCGGGCCGCCGTTGGCGCGCGGGTGGTGCGTCGGGTCGTGGCGGTCGCCGTAGTTCGGGTGGACGGCGTGGCCGGTGTCCGAGGAAAGGCAGACCGTGCCCGCGAAGGCCCGCGCGCGGTCCTCGTACGTACCGCCGCGGGAGAGCACCGAGCGCTCCAGCACCGTGCCGAGCAGCGGGCCGTCCGCGCCGGTGTCCGACTGGGAGCCGTTCTCCTCGTGGTCGAAGGCGGCGAGCACGGGGATGTACGGGAGGGGCGGGTGCTCCCCGCCGGACACGGCCCCGGATCCGGTGGCGACCGCGGCCAGCGCCGCCGTACCCGCGTGCACGGAGATCAGGTTGTCCATCCGGGGGCCGGCCACCAGCTCGCGGTCGCGGCCGAGGTAGGCGGGCGGCTCGATGGCGTGCGGCATCAGGTCCCAGCCGGTGATGTCCCCGGCGTCGACGCCGGTCTCCTCGGCCACGAAGCGGATCAGATCGCCCTCGGCGGGCTCCCCGAGCCCCCAGATCGGCTGCATGTGCCGCTGCCGGTCCAGCTTGAGGCCGTCGGTGTTGACCGAGCGGTCCAGATGGACGGCGAGCTGGGGCACGCGCAGCAGCGCCCGGTCGATGTTGACCAGCCGGTGCGAGCCGTCGCGCAGGGTGATCCGGCCGGCGAGCCCGAGATCGCGGTCGAGCCAGGTGTTGAGGAGCGTCCCGCCGTAGATCTCGACGGCGATCTGGCGCCAGCCGTACGACCCGGTGTCCGGCAGCGGCTTGACCCGCAGGTTGGGCGAGTCCGTGTGCGCGCCGACGATCCGGAAGGGGGTGTGCGGCTCGGCGCCCTCCGGTACGAACCAGGCGATGAGCGCCCCTCCGCGCAGCACGAACCGTCCGCCCGTCGACCCGTCCCAGGCATCCGTCTCCCGCAGCTGCCGGAAGCCCGCCTTCTCCAGGCGCTCGGCGGCGTTGGCCACGGCGTGGTACGGCGACGGGCTGGCCGCGAGGAAGGACATGAGGTCGTCGGTGTGGCCGCGGTCGAAGCGGACGGAATTGCTCATGGGGTTCACCATAACGACGGGGTCCGTCAGCGAACCCGGCGCCGGTTGCAACGGCATGTGCCAGTGCGGGACAAGCTCCGCACATGGGTGGATCAGCCACGCAAACGCGGCGGTGGCGGCGGGGCGGGAGCGGTGCGGAACCCGGACAGCGGTCAGGGCGCCTCCCCATGGCGGGGGAGACGCCCTGACGTACTCTCGGCGTTCGAGGGAACCCAACGGCCCTAGAACACCGCTTCGTCCAGCTCCATCAGCGAGTTGTCGACGGCCTCGGCGAGCGCGCGCTCCGCCGAGACGCCCGGCAGCACGTTCGCCGCGAAGAACTTCGCCGCCGCGATCTTGCCCTGGTAGAACGGCACGTCCTTCGCCACGGCCGTCTCCAGCTTCTCCGCCGCCACGGCCGCGCCGCGCAGCAGCAGGTAGCCGACGACGACATCGCCCGAAGCCATCAGCAGGCGCGTGGTGTTGAGCCCGACCTTGTAGATGTTCTTGACGTCGTCCCCGGTGGAGGTGAGGTCGGCCAGCATCTGCCCGACGATCGCCTCCAGGTCCGCCGCGGCCTTGGCGAGCGCGGCGCGGGCGGGCGCCAGCTCCGTACCGCCCGTGCCGACCGCGAGGAAGGTCTTGATCTCCTCGGAGAGGGTGTTCAGCGCCTGGCCCTGGTCCCGGACGATCTTCCGGAAGAAGAAGTCCTGGCCCTGGATCGCCGTGGTGCCCTCGTACAGGGTGTCGATCTTGGAGTCCCGGATGTACTGCTCGACCGGGTACTCCTGGAGGTAGCCGGAGCCGCCGAAGGTCTGGAGCGACTGGGCCAGCTGCTCGTACGACCGCTCGGAGCCGTAGCCCTTGACGATGGGCAGCAGCAGGTCGTTCAGCCCGTGCAGCGCCTTGGCGCTGTCGCCCTCGGCCTCCTTGACGGCGATCTCGTCCTGTACGGAGGCGGTGTACATGACCAGGGCGCGCATGCCCTCCGCGTACGCCTTCTGCGTCATCAGCGAACGGCGCACGTCGGGGTGGTGCGTGATGGTGACCTTGGGCGCGGCCTTGTCCATGAACTGCGCGAGGTCGGAGCCCTGGACGCGCTCCTTGGCGTACTCCAACGCGTTCAGATAGCCGGTGGAGAGAGTGGCGATGGCCTTCGTGCCGACCATCATCCGGGCGAACTCGATGATGCGGAACATCTGGCGGATGCCCTCGTGCTTGTCGCCGATCAGCCAGCCCTTGGCGGGGTGGCGGTCGCCGAAGGTCATCTCGCAGGTGTTGGACGCCTTGAGCCCCATCTTGTGCTCGACGTTCGTCGCGTACGCGCCGTTGCGCGCGCCCAGCTCGCCGGTCTCCGGGTCGAACTCGTACTTCGGTACGAGGAAGAGGGAGAGGCCCTTGGTGCCGGGGCCGGCGCCCTCGGGGCGGGCGAGGACGTAGTGGAGGATGTTCTCCGACATGTCGTGCTCACCCGAGGTGATGAAGCGCTTCACGCCCTCGATGTGCCAGCTGCCGTCCGGCTGCTCGACGGCCTTCGTGCGGCCCGCGCCGACGTCCGAGCCGGCGTCCGGCTCGGTGAGGACCATGGTCGAGCCCCACTGCTTCTCGACGGCGATGGCGGCGATCTTCTTCTGCTGCTCGTTGCCCTCGTCGAAGAGGACACCGGCGAACGCCGGGCCGGAGGCGTACATCCACACGGCCGGGTTCGAGCCGAGGAGCAGCTCCGCGTACGCCCAGATCAGGGAGCGGGGGGAGGGGGTGCCGCCGATCTCCTCGGGCAGGCCGAGGCGCCAGTACTCGGAGTCCATGAAGGCCTGGTAGCTCTTCTTGAACGCCGCGGGTACGGGTGCGGTGTTGGTCTCGGGGTCGAATACCGGGGGCGTACGGTCCGCTTCCGCGAACGACTCCGCGAGGTCGTTCTCGGCGAGGCGCGTGATCTCGGCCAGGATCGACCTGGCGGTCTCCGGATCCATGTCCGCGAACGGACCCGTGCCGTACAGCTTGTCGCGCCCGAGGACCTCGAAGAGGTTGAACTCGATGTCGCGGAGATTCGACTTGTAGTGCCCCATGGCGACGACTCCGTATGGATCGGATGGACCGGATGTACCGGCAAGTAGCTACGATGATGCTACCCATCGGTAATAAGATGCAACCCCACTCGATTCCGGGGACGGTTCCGACGGGATCCCGGCGATGATCCAGTCCGCCCGGGGAACGCGGCCTCCGGGGGGCGCGTTCCTCAGTACTCTTGCGGCATGTACGGCTACGACCAGACTCCTGGCGCTCAGCAGCAGTACGCGCAGCAGCCGCAGCAGCCGATGGGCGGTGCGGGTGCGGGTGGCTACGGCGAGCAGCCGCTCTATCCGGAACCGTCGCCTCCGTCGCTCGGTGACGCCGTACGGGCGTTCACGACGGGGTCGCTCCAGGCCGAGGACTTCCAGCAGATCTTCGCCACGTCGAAGGTCTACTGCCCCCGCGGCGACAATCCGGGGTTCCTCGCGCTGCACAACACGCAGCAGCCGGTGATCCCCATGTTCAGCACGCTCAAGGAGCTGCGGCGGTACGCGGGCAAGGAGTCGAAGTACTTCGTGATCACGGGCGCGGAGGTGATCGACCTGCTGCCGACGGGGTACGGCTTCGTGCTCGACATGGAGGGTGACCACCGGATGGTGTTCGACGCGAAGGCGGTCGAACAGATGGTGGACTTCGCGATGCGCCGTATGTACGGCTGACGCTCCTCCTTCTCCCGCTCCTTCCGTCCCGTTCCGTCTCCTTCCGTCTCCTTCCTGTTCCCTCCTGCTCCTTCCTGGGGTCCGTGCCGGCCGGCACGGACCCCAGAGTCATGTCCGGGCGGGGGCGGGGCGGGGATTCCGGGGGTTCGTGGGAGTCCGGGAATGAGGAGACCCTTGCGGGATGTTCACCATTCAACTAAATTAAGTGGTGAATACTCCCGAGGAGGCTCTCCATGCCCGCAGTGACCGTCGAAAACCCGCTGACCCTGCCCCGGGTGGCGGTCCCGGCCGACGCCGTGGCCCGCCCCGTGCTCGCCGTCACGACCGCGCCCAGCGGGTTCGAGGGTGAGGGCTTCCCGGTGCGCCGCGCGTTCGCGGGGATCCACTACCAGCACCTCGACCCGTTCATCATGATGGACCAGATGGGCGAGGTGGATTACGCCCCGGGAGAGCCGAAGGGCACCCCCTGGCACCCCCACCGGGGCTTCGAGACCGTCACGTATCTGATCGACGGCAGCTTCATCCACCAGGACAGCAACGGCGGCGGCGGGACCATCGGGAGCGGGGACACCCAGTGGATGACGGCGGGCTCCGGCCTGCTGCACATCGAGGCGCCGCCGGAGTCGCTGGTCATGTCCGGCGGGCTGTTCCACGGCCTCCAGCTGTGGGTGAACCTCCCGGCGTCCGACAAGATGATGAACCCTCGCTACCAGGACATCCGCGGCGGCCAGGTCCAGCTGCTGACGTCCCCCGACGGCGGTGCGCTGCTGCGCGTGATCGCGGGTGAGCTGGACGGCCACGAGGGCCCCGGCGTCACCCACACCCCGATCACGATGATCCACGCGACGCTGCGCCCCGGCGCCGAGGTGACGCTCCCCTGGCGCGAGGACTTCAACGGCCTCGCGTACGTCCTGGCCGGTCGCGGCACGGTCGGTACGGACCGGCGCCACATCCACACCGGCCAGACGGCGGTGTTCGGCGCGGGCGGCACACTCACCGTACGGGCGAACGAGTCGCAGGACTCGAACACCCCGGACCTGGAGATCGTCCTCCTGGGCGGCCGCCCGATCCGCGAGCCGATGGCGCACTACGGCCCGTTCGTCATGAACAGCCACGCCGAGCTGAAGCAGGCCTTCGACGACTTCCAGGCAGGCCGCCTGGGAACGGTCCCGGCGGCACACGCGTAACAGCGTTCTCCACAGCCGGCCCCGGCCGCCCGCAGACCGAACGCGGGCGGCCGGGGCCGTTCTCCGTCCGGCCCGGATACCCGTACGGCCTGCGGGCTGCCGCCCCCGGATGCCCCGGCCGCCCGCCGGTCACCCCCGTGGCCGTCCCCGCAGGACAGGGGTGGCGGGGCGTGGTCGGGTGGGAGGGTGCAGACGCTGCCTTCCCCCGACCTCGTGCCCGCGAGCGCTCGCCGCCTCGCCACCTGGTGCGGGGTGCTGTTGCTGGTCTCCGCCGTCGTGGCGGTGGCGGTCTGGCTGTGCGTCACCTTCAAGACCGCGGTCACGCCCGTGCTCCTCGCCCTCCTCGGCACCGCGCTGCTCGGGCCGCTCTACCGGCGGCTCGTCGCGATGCGGCTCAACAAGTCGCTCGCGGCCGGGCTGACCTGCGTCGCCGTGGTGGCCGTGGTCGGTGGCGCGGGTTATATCGTCGTCAGCGCGCTGGTGGACAGCGGCGATCAGATCGTCTCCTCGCTGCGGCAGGCGGGGCAGGATCTGAGCCGGCACTTCGGCGCCGCCGGGACCTCCCTGGACGATCTGGCGAAGAACGCCAAGGACCTGCTCGGGAAGTTCGGCGCCACCGCCGCCTCCGGGGTGCTCAGCGGGATCAGTGTCGTCGGCGAGCTGATCGCCACCGGCGTACTGGCGCTGCTGCTGATGTTCTTCTTCCTGCGCGACTCCGACCGGGCGGTGCGCGCCGTCAGGGACTTCGTCCCGGAGGAGAGCGGCGAGACCGTCGAGGCGATGGGGCGCAGGGCGTTCGGGGCCGTCGAGGGCTTCATGCGCGGGACCACCGTCATCGCCCTCATCGACGCGATCTGCATCACCGTCGGTCTGCTGGTCCTGCGCGTGCCCGGCGCGGTCGGGCTCGGGGCGCTGGTGTTCGTGGGCGCGTACATCCCGTACCTCGGCGCGTTCATCTCCGGCGCGGTCGCCGTGCTGGTCGCGTTCGCGGACCGGGGGTGGGTGATCGGGGTCTGGGTGCTGGGTGTGGTGCTCGCCGTACAGGTGCTGGAGGGGCATGTGCTCCAGCCGATGATCCAGAGCCGTACGGTCCAGATGCATCCGGCCGTGGTGATACTGGCGATCACCGCGGGCGCGAGTGTCGCCGGGATCCTGGGCATGCTGCTCGCCGTACCGCTGACGGCCGCGGCGTTCGGCGTCCTGTCCGAGCTGCGGGAACGGTACGGGCCCGAGGGCACTCGGCGCGGGGGAGAGGCGCCGGTCCCGCCGCGTCCCTAGCGTCGGTGTTCGTGGCGTTCGCGTCCCTGGCGTCGGTGTTCGTGGCGTTCGTCTTCCTGGCGTCGGCGTCGTGGCGTTCGTCTTCCTAGCGTCGGTGTTCGTGGCGTTCGTCTTCCTGGCGTCGGCGTTCGTGGCGTTCGCGTTCGTGGAGCTCGAACCAGATCGACTTCCCCTCGCCCCGCGGATCCACCCCCCACGCGTCCGCCAGCATCTCCATCAGCATCAGCCCGCGCCCGCTGGACGCCAGCTCGCCGGGGTGGCGCCGATGGGGCAGGTCGTCGCTGGCGTCGGCGACCTCGACGCGCAGCCGGCGCCCGCCCTGCGTGCCGCGCGCCTCCGCGACCAGCAGCGCGTCGCCGTCCGTGTGGACCAGCACGTTCGTCAGCATCTCGGAGACCATCAGCTCCGCCGCGTCGATCTGCTCGCCGTCCGCCCAGTCGTGCAGCAGCTCGCGGAGCTGGCGCCGGACCGTCCCGATCCGTTCCGGTTCGGCCTGTGCGACGGTCAGCGCGGTACGCCACGCCGTGTCGTCGGCGGTACGGGCGGGCTCGGGGTCCCTGGCCAGGAGCAGCAGCGCGATGTCGTCCTCGCGGCGGTCGGAGAGCGGCCCGGTCGTGCGGTGCGAGGTGGGGCCGTGGACGGCCTGGATCAGGGCGTCGGCGAGCGTCTCCAGGGGGTCGCCGCTGTGCTTCTCCAGGATGGGCCGCAGCCGGGCCCAGCCGGTGTCCGGATCGTGGCCGCCGGTCTCCAGCAGCCCGTCGGTGCAGAGCATCAGCGTCTCGCCGGGTTCCAGGCGCAGCCGGGTCGTCGGGTAGTCGGAGTCGGCCTCGATGCCGAGCGGCAGCCCGCCCTCGGTCGGCCGGACGACCGCGGTGCCGTCCACGGTGAGGATCACCGGGTCGGGGTGGCCCGCGCGGGCGATGTCGAGGGTGCCGGTGTCCGGGTCGACCTCCAGGTAGAGGCAGGTCGCGAAGCGGGGTGCGGCGAGGGTGTACGCCTCCTCGGAGAACTTCGTGGGCGGTACGGGGCCGCCGGGGGCGTGGCGCTCGGTCCCGGCCCCCGCGCTGTAGTGCTGGAGCCCGGAGAGGAAGCGGGACGCCCGGGAGAGCACGGCGTCCGGGCGGTGCCCCTCGGACGCGTACGCCCGCAGCGCGATCCGGAGCTGGCCCATCAGGCCGGCGGCCCGTACGTCATGGCCCTGCACATCCCCGATGACCAGCGCGAACCGCCCGCCGGGGCGTCCGCCGGGCGGGCCCGTACCGCCGCCGGGGAGCGGGATCATGTCGTACCAGTCGCCGCCCACCTGGAGTCCGCCGCCGGTCGGTACGTAGCGCGCGGCGACTGTCATGCCGGGGATCTCGGGGCCGGTCGTCGGCATCATCGAGCGCTGGAGGCCGAGGGACAGCTCGCGCTCGGACTCGGCGACCCCGGCGCGCGCCAGCGCCTGGGCCAGCATGCGCGCGACCGTGGTGAGGACGGACCGCTCGTCGGGGGAGAACGCGACGCGGTGTTTGAAGGCGGCCATCCAGGTGCCGAGGGTGCGGCCCGCGACGATCAGCGGTACGAACGCCCAGGAGCCGAGGTCGAAGCGGCGTACGTGCTGCCAGGTGGCGGGGTAGCGGTCCGCGTACATCTCCGGTGTCCGGAGGTAGACGGGCCGCCCGGTCCGTACTGCCTCGGCTGCCGGGGATTCCGAGTCGAGCGGCAGCGTCTCGAACCGGACGACGTCCTCGGGGGCCTGTGACTGCCTGTAGTGCCCGATCAGGCGCAGGCTCTCGCCGGAGAGGCTGAAGACCGCGAGGACGTCCGGCGAGAAGCCCGGCATGGAGAGGGAGGCCGCGACCCGCAGCACCTCGGTGGTGGACCGGGCCTCGGCCAGCGCCCGCCCCGTGTCCAGCAGGAACGCCTCGCGGGAGCGGCGCCAGTCGCCGGTGACGGAGGTCCCCTCGACGACGGTGCTCGGCCGTGGCTCGGCGACCTCCTGCATGGTGCCGAACAGCCGGATGGCCTGTTCGCCGTTGGGCAGCGGGATGACGACCGGCTTGCAGCGGGACCGTACGGTACGGAGCACCCGGCGGCTGCCGTCCATGACCCGCAGCCGGGCCTCGGCGAGGGTGTCCTCGGCGATGGCGAGGCGGATGATGCCGTAGATCTCGTTCCAGTCGACGGGGTGGAACCGGGCGCGCGCGGCGGCGGCGCTGAGGACTGTGGGCTCTGCGGGCAGGCCCAGCAGCCGGGCGCCCTCGGCGTCGTAGGTGACCATGTCGGAGGCGGTGTCCCAGCTCCAGAGGCCGGTGCTGAGCGCGGCCAGGACATCCTCGGTTCGCATTGTCCTACTTTATGAATATCTGGTGCGGGAACGCCAGCGAGGCAGGACTCAAGGGGGAGGCGGGAGCGCCGACGCGGTAGGGACTGGAGCGGGGCGGAGCCGCCGGCGAAGGCAGGACTTAAAGGGGGCGCCCGGCTGGACGGTAACCTGTTGTGCTGGACGACTTCACCGTCCGATTCTGATTCTGATCATTCGATTCCGTGATCGACCCCCGACTTGCTAAGAGTGGATGAACGACGATGCATCGGTACAGGTCCCACACCTGCGGCGAGCTCCGCGCCTCTGACGTCGGTGCCGACGTCCGGCTGAGCGGCTGGCTGCACAATCGCCGAGACCTGGGCGGCATCCTCTTCATCGATCTCCGCGACCACTACGGGCTGGTCCAGCTCGTCGCCCGCCCCGGCACCGCGGCCAACGAGGAGCTGTCCAAGCTCACGAAGGAGACCGTCGTCCGTATCGACGGCAAGGTCTCCGCGCGCGGTACGGAGAACGTCAACCCGGAGCTGGCGACCGGCGAGATCGAGATCGAGGTCTCCGAGGTCGAGATCCTGGGCGCGGCGGGCCCGCTGCCGTTCACGATCAACACCGAGGACGGGGTCAACGAGGAGCGCCGCCTGGAGTACCGCTTCCTCGACCTGCGCCGCGAGCGCATGCACCGCAACATCATGCTGCGTACGGCGGTCGTCTCCGCCATCCGGCACAAGATGACCGCGCTCGGCTTCAACGAGATGACGACCCCGATCCTCACCGCGACCTCCCCCGAGGGCGCCCGTGACTTCGTCGTCCCCTCCCGGCTGAACCCCGGCAAGTTCTACGCGCTGCCGCAGGCTCCGCAGCAGTTCAAGCAGCTGCTGATGATCTCGGGCTTCGACCGCTACTTCCAGATCGCGCCCTGTTTCCGCGACGAGGACGCGCGCGCGGACCGCTCGCCCGGCGAGTTCTACCAGCTCGACGTCGAGATGAGCTTCGTCGAGCAGGAGGACGTCTTCCAGCCGATCGAGAAGCTCATGACCGAGCTGTTCGAGGAGTTCGGCGGCGGTCGCCACGTCACCTCGCCGTTCCCGCGGATCCCGTTCCGCGAGTCGATGGTGAAGTACGGCAACGACAAGCCCGACCTGCGCGCCAAGCTGGAGCTGGTCGACATCTCCGACGTCTTCGCGGACTCCGGCTTCAAGGCGTTCGCGGGCAAGCACGTCCGCGCCCTGCCGGTGCCGGACACCGCGGGCCAGTCGCGGAAGTTCTTCGACGGGCTGGGCGAGTACGCCGTCGAGCACGGCGCGAAGGGCCTGGCCTGGGTGCGGGTCGGCGAGGACGGCGCGCTGAGCGGCCCGATCGCCAAGTTCCTCACGGAGGAGGACGTCAAGGTCCTCACCGAACGCCTCTCGCTCGCCCCCGGCCACGCGATCTTCTTCGGCGCGGGCGAGTTCGACGAGGTCTCCAAGATCATGAGCGCGGTCCGCGTCGAGGCGGCCAAGCGCGCGGGGCAGTTCGAGGAGGGCGTGTTCCGGTTCTGCTGGATCGTCGACTTCCCGATGTACGAGAAGGACGAGGAGACCGGCCGGATCGACTTCTCGCACAACCCCTTCTCGATGCCCCAGGGCGGCCTGGCGGACCTGGAGACGAAGGACCCGCTGGATATCCTGGCCTGGCAGTACGACATCGTCTGCAACGGCATCGAGCTGTCCTCCGGCGCGATCCGCAACCACGAGCCCGAGCTGATGCTCAAGGCGTTCGAGATCGCGGGCTACGACCGCGAGACCGTCGAGCACGAGTTCGCGGGCATGCTCCGCGCCTTCCGCCTCGGCGCCCCGCCGCACGGCGGCATCGCCCCGGGCGTCGACCGCATCGTGATGCTGCTGGCGGACGAGCCGAACATCCGCGAGACGATCGCCTTCCCGCTCAACGGCAACGCGCAGGACCTGATGATGGGCGCGCCCACGGAGCTGGACGAGTCCCGCCTCCGCGAGCTGAACATCGCACTGCGCAAGCCGGTGGCGAAGGCGACGGAGAAGGCCGCGGAGAAGTCGGCCGAGTAACCGCTGTCGCTGGTACGGGAATCCCGCCCGCCGGATCCGAACACGGACCCGGCGGGCGGGATTTCGCGTTCCCGGGCCTCGCCGTCTACGGGCGGTCGCCGGGGTGCCCTCCGGTGGTCAGCCGTGTGACGAGGGCGTCCCATTCGGGGTCCTCCCGCAGGAGGTCGCTGTTCGGGCCATCATGATGACGGCGACGGTCGAGGAGATCGCCCCGCGCGTAGAGGTGCGTATGGCTCGGCAATCCGTACTCAGCAGACCGAAGCCCCTGAGGCTCCGGGCCATCATCCATGAGGCGGCGTTGACGGTTCGTACCCCGGATCCGGGCGTGATGCGTGATCAGTTGCAGAGGCTGCTGGATCTGGCCGCCTATCCTCATGTAACGGTCCAGGTCCTGCCGCTGGAAGCGGAGTTGCACCCTGGAACTGCTGGCGGTTTCACGGTGCTTGGCTTTGGTCAGCCCGGTCTCGACGTAGTGCTGTTGGAGCACCTCGCAAGTAGTCTCTATATCGAACAGCTCGCAGAGGTGGAACGGTACGTCGAGGCGTACGAGCGGCTTACCGCCTCCGCCTTGCCGTTCGATCAGTCGCTGTCCCTTATCGCCGGCAAGAAGGATGCACTCCAGTGAGCACGTTCATCCCGAGCGCTTCAGCGCTGAACGTCGAGTGGCGGAAGTCCAGTTACAGCGGGGCCGACAGTAACTGCGTGGAGACCGGCGTACTGGGCGCCGAGACCATTGTCCGCGACAGCAAGTCCCCGGGCGGCCCCGCGCTGCCGTTCTCCAGTCGGACGTGGACCTCCTTCATCGGCGGGGTGAGGGCCACCGGGTCCATGTGACCCCCTCGTGGAAAGGCAAGTGACGTGATCATTCCCAGCGGCGGGACCGCGAACTGGCGCAAGAGCAGCTACAGCAGCGGGAACGGCCAGTGCGTCGAGGTCCGCGACGACCTCCTGGGCGCTGTCCCCGTACGCGACAGCAAAGCCCCCCTCGGCCCCGGTCTCGTCTTCGACGCGGCTGCCTGGGGGGCGTTCGTGACGACGGTGAAGGCCGACGGCTTCCCTCGCGTGTAGCGCACCCGGCCGCGCCCCCTGCCCGTGGTGGGCGAGGGGCGCGGAGTTGTGGGGGGCGGCGGGTAGGGGCCCCTGATTGTGGTGGGTCTCATGCGGAAATTCCGCGAAAGATCCGTCGCGTGGGAGAGGTTGCTATTTTAAACTTCAATGTTTTGGTTTTCCCCACGTCCCCTTCACCCGCGCATTGCGCACCGAGGTCCCCCACATGTCCCATTCCCCCTCCCCCGTACGCTCCGGCGGTCGTCACCGCAAGCCCAAGATGACGAACCTGGCGCTCCGCCGAGCGGTCGTGATCTCGGTGGCCGTCCCCGTTGCCGGGGCGATCCTGGCCGGTCCGTCCGCCTTCGCCGCCGACAAGGCCGATTCCAAGGCCGTCGCCGTCGAACTCGATCCCACCGAGCAGAAGATCGCGGACAACCTGAACGCACGCAGCCAGGACCCGCGCCTCGGCAGCACGCTCAGCGGTGTCGTCATCGACGCCGAGACCGACAAGGTCGTCTGGGGCCACGACGCGGCCACCGCGTTGATGCCCGCGTCCAACGCCAAACTCGCCACCGCCACCGCCGCGTTGACGGTTCTCGGCCCGGACAAGCGGTTCACCACGAAGGTCGTCTACGGCGACGGCACGCTCACCCTGGTCGGTGGCGGGGACCGTACGCTGACCACCGCCGACCTCGGCGCGCTCGCCGAGAGCGCCGTCGCGGGGCTGAAGGCCGCGGGTCTCACCTCGGTGAAGGTCCGGGTCGACGACAGCCTCTTCCCCGAGCCCACGCTCGCCACCGGCTGGAACGACGGCTACTACCCGGACTCCATCGCACCGGTGCGCGCGCTGGTGGTGGACTCGCAGAATGTCACGGACACCTCCCTGGACGCCGGAGGCACCTTCGCCAAGCTCCTGGCCGAGCGGGGCGTCACGGTCGACGGCGAGGTCACCCGCGGCGTGGCCGGTACGGGTGACGCGCCGGTGGCCCAGCACACGTCCGGCACGCTGTCCACGATCGTGGAGCGCATGCTCAAGGTGAGCGACAACGACATCGCCGAGACGCTGCTGCGGCAGACCGCGATCGGCGCCGGTCGCGCGGCCACCTTCGAGGACGGCACGGCGGTCGTACGCCAGGTCCTCGGCCAGTACGGCATCTCGCTGGACAACTTCGAGATCCACGATGGCAGCGGCCTGTCCCGCGCCAACCGCATCCCGGCGCAGACCATCGCCGACATCATCGACCTGGCCGCCGACCCGGGCCACAGCCGGACCCTGAAGTACATCGTGGACGGGCTGCCCGTCGCGGGCGAGGCGGGCGCCACTCTGGGGCCCGAGTGGGGCCGGTTCGACACGGCGGACTCCAGCTGCGCGGTCGGACAGGTCATGGCCAAGACGGGCACCCTCACCGGTGCCATCGCCCTGAGCGGGCTGACGAAGGCGCAGGACGGCCGCTGGAAGGTCTTCTCCTTCATCGAGAACAACTCCACCGCCACACCTGCCGCCACCAGGGACGCCCTGGACGGCCTCGCCGCCACCGTCAACGGCTGCTGGGCGTAACACACCCGGAAACACACGGGGGAACCTCAACCCGGGAACACGCCCGGAACACACCCGAAGACCGCACTGCCCCGGTTCCCGCTTCGCGCGGGCCGGGGCAGTGGTGTGAGCGGGTGGTGGTACGAGCGAGGTGCTCGCTACTTGCGGAGCAGCAGTGTGATGCCCGCCACCACCAGGCCGAGGGCCACGGAGGCCGTGCCGTAGGCGAGGCGGTGGTCCTTCACCCCGGGGAGGAAGCGGTCCACGGCGATGCGGCCGGGGCCGGTGAGGGTGAGGGCCGCGGCGCCCGCGGCGAGCACCAGCTCGTACTCCATACCGGTGGGCGCGAAGAAGCTGCCGGTGCCCTTCACGACGATGGCGTTGACCATCGTGCCGACGACGGCGGCGCCCGCGAGCGGGGTGAGCAGGCCGATGGCCAGCGCCAGTCCGCCGAAGGTCTCGGTCATGCCGGCGACGAGGGCCAGCGTCTTGCCGGACGGGTAGCCGCTCATCGTGAAGAACTGCCCGGTGCCGTCGAGGCCGCCGCCGCCGAACCAGCCGAAGAGCTTCTGGCTGCCGTGCGCGGCCATCGTCAGGCCCAGTACGACGCGCAGGACCAGCAGACCCACGTCATAGGCGTGCGGGGTGGCGGCGTGCGGGGCGGGGGTGTCGGCCGAGGGGCGGGCGAGGGTGCTTGTGGGGGAGGACATGAGCGCGTTCTCTCCTGGGGCGGGGGTGGGGGCCCGGGCGGGATGTGCTTGAAAATTGAAGCAAGTTTCCCTTCGACCGTACACATTATTTCGAATTTGAACAATAGGGGTCCGTGTCGGGCCCGGGTTCCGCGGGCGGCCGGCTGGGGCCGACGCGTCCGAACGGGTTCGGGGACGCACCCGAACTGCGGGAGTCCAAGGTCCTTTCCGCGTCCCGCCGGGACGTCGGGCGGCGTCGAGGAGTGCAAGAGTCCGCTGGTCGTGGTCCCCGTCCCCGGTGCGGCGGTCACCTTCGCCCGCTGTCTCGCGAGCGACTCGCCGGGGATCGTCGAGGACGTCCATCGGATGATCGCCAGCGCAAACTTCCTGGCAAGGACCGATGAATCACCCACTCCCGGGACGTGAAATGAAAGGCCCGTACATGTCTGTGCGCTCCGTCCGCACTGTCCGCAGAGGGCGGCCACGGCCGGCCGTGGCGCTGCTGGTGACGATCGGTCTGCTGGTCACCGGCTGCGCGGGCCTCGCCGACGGGGGGAGCGCGACGACGGCCGACAAGCCGGGCTCCGCGTCGGGCGGGCCCGCCGCCATGAACGACAAGGACGCCAGGGGTACGGCCAAGGGCACCGCCGGGGACACGGCCAAGGACGCCACGGGTACGACCACCGCGACCGCCACCGCGACGGGCGCCGCCGGTCCCGGGCCGCTGGAGGCGCGGTCCGTCGAGCCGAAGGAGATTCCCGGGCTCGGCCCCAGGACCCGCGCCAGGATCTCCCCGGAGGCCACCCAGGCGGTCGTGGCGTCCGGCACCGACCGCGACTCCAGCGATGCCACCGTTACCGTCTACGAGCGGGATCCGGTCATCGGCTGGGAGCCCGTCACCGAAGCCTGGCCCGCGCACAACGCCCTGCGCGGCTGGACCGACGACCATGTCCAGGGCGATCTGCGCTCACCGATCGGGGTGTTCACCCTCACCGACGCGGGCGGTCTGCTGCCGGATCCGGGTGCGGAACTCCCGTACGACCGCGACCCGGCCTTCTCCGTCGAGGGCGAGGGGTTCGAGGGCGAGTCGCTCGAAGGGTCCTTCGACTATGTGGTCGCGATCAACTACAACCGCCGGCCCGGCACCAGCCCTCTCGACTGGACCCGGCCGCTCGGTGCGGAGAAGGGCGGCGGCATCTGGATCCATGTGGACCACGGCGGCCCCACCCAGGCGTGTGTCTCGGTTCCCCGGGCCCGGATGGCGGAGCTGCTGCGGCTGCTGGACCCGGAGAAGGAGCCCGTCGTGGTGATGGGGGACGCGGAGTCGCTGACCCACTGAGGACCGCCGAAGGCCTCGATGGACGGGGGTGGCTCGAAACATACGGAGCTCTCGGAGTTCACAGCTCACTCCCATCTCACTGCCAGCTTCGGTTCCTACTGTCCGTCTCATGACAGGAACTCAGGAAGACCAAGTCCCCAACGACAAAAGGAATCTGACGCGTCGTCGGGTTATCGTGGCGAGCGGTGCGGCCGTCGCGGCCACAGGTATCGGAGCCATGGCCGTCACCACCGCGTCCGCCGGTGAGAGCACCACGCCCACCACCCCGAAGGCCGCCGCCTCCGGCGACGCGACCGAGGTGTGTTACCGCCTCACCTCGCAGACCACCGAGGGCCCGTACTACATCGACGCAGACAAGATCAGAAAGGACATCACCGAGGGGGAGCCGGGCATTCCCATGACCCTCCGCCTCAAGGTGATCGACTCGGAGACCTGCAAGCCGGTGGCGGCCGCGGCCGTCGATGTCTGGCACTGCACGGCGATGGGCGTCTACTCCGGGTACGAGGCGATGGGCTCCGGCGGTGGCGGCGCTCCCGGCGGCGGCACCCCGCCCACCGGTGAGCCCCCGACCGGCGGTCCCGGCGGCCCCGGCGGTGGCGGTGGCGGCGGGCACGAGGAGCCCACCGACGACGAGCGCTATCTACGCGGCACCCAGGTCACCGACAAGAAGGGCTACGTCGAGTTCAAGACGATCTTCCCGGGCTGGTACCAGGGCCGCGCCGTCCACATCCACACCAAGGTGCACGTCGACGGCAAGATGACCGACTCCGGTTACGAGGGCGGTCACACCTGCCACACCGGCCAGTTCTTCTTCGCGGAGGACGCGGTCCTCGACTCGGTGGGGCTGGAGCCGTACGTCACCAACACCGCCCGCCGCACGACCCTCACCGAGGACACCATCTACGACCAGAGCGGTGTCCAGGGCGGGCTGCTGAAGCTCACGTACAGCAAGACGAACATGGCGCGCGGTGTCGTCGGCTCGATCACCATGGGCGTCGACCCGGACGAGACCAACGAGGGCACCGGTCTGTGACCCACTGAGCCGCGCGCCCTGCCGGACGGACACACCGAGGCCCGGATGACACACGCGGGCCCCGGATGAACACACGCGGGCCCCGGAATCACATGATGGATTCCGGGGCCCGTACGCACTGCCGTGAGTGTTACGCGGCGGGCTTCTCCTCCAGGCGCGGGAACAGCACCGCGCCTTTCGTCACCGTCGCGCCCGGCCGCAGCCGGCCCCACTCGCCCGCGTCCTGGACGCGCTGGTCGGCGAGCGCGCCGAGCGACTCGGCCGCGCCGAGCGACTCCCACAGCTTCTGCGAGGTGTCCGGCATCACCGGGTTCAGCAGGACGGCGACCGCGCGCAGCGCCTCCGAGGCCGTGTAGAGGATCGTCGCGAGCCGCGCCCGGCCCTCGGCCGAGTCGTCCTTGGCGACCTTCCAGGGCTCCTGCTCGGTCAGATAGCCGTTGACCTGCTTGACGAAGTCGAAGACCGCGGCGATCCCGCCCGCGAAGTCCAGCTCCTCACCGATCCTCCGGTCCGCCGCCGTGACCGCCGCGGCCAGCCCGTCCCGTACGGCCTGCTCGGCATCGCCCGAGGCCGTCGCCTCCGGCAGGGTCCCGCCGAAGTACTTGCCGACCATGGCCGCGACGCGCGAGGCGAGG
The DNA here is from genome assembly GCF_044752945.1 of Streptomyces sp. NPDC088554. Taxonomy (NCBI): domain Bacteria; kingdom Bacillati; phylum Actinomycetota; class Actinomycetes; order Kitasatosporales; family Streptomycetaceae; genus Streptomyces; species Streptomyces sp. NPDC088554. Next base: position 79,517 of record NZ_JBIVMF010000011.1, read on the forward strand.
TTGCCGTAGTCGTTGGCCAGCTCGGAGGTGTAGCGGGCGCTGAAGTCCTCCCAGGAGAACGAGCCGTCCTGCCCGAAGGCGATGGCCCGCAGGAAGTACCAGCGGTACGCGTCGACACCGAAGTGCGAGGTCAGGTCCTGCGGCTTGATGCCGGTCAGGTTCGACTTCGACATCTTCTCGCCGCCGACCATCAGCCAGCCGTTGGCCGCGACCCGGCCGGGCACCGGCAGCCCCTGCGCCATCAGCATCGCGGGCCAGATGATCGCGTGGAAGCGCAGGATGTCCTTGCCGACGAGGTGGACGTCGGCAGGGAAGGTCGCCTCGAACTTCTCCTGGTTCGCGCCGTAGCCGACCGCCGTCGCGTAGTTGAGCAGCGCGTCGACCCAGACGTAGATCACGTGCTTCTCGTCCCACGGCACCGGGACGCCCCAGTCGAAGGTCGAGCGCGAGATCGACAGGTCCTGGAGGCCCTGCTTGACGAAGTTCACGACCTCGTTGCGGGCGGACTCGGGCTGGATGAAGCCCGGGTCGTTCTCGTACAGCTCCAGGAGCTTCGGGCCGTACGCGCTGAGCTTGAAGAAGTAGTTCTCCTCCTTGAGGATCTCCACCGGCTTCTTGTGGATCGCGCACAGCTTGACGGCGCTGCCGTCCTCGGCGGGCTCCGGCGCGTCGATCAGGTCGCCGGGGAGCTTGTACTCCTCGCAGCCCACGCAGTACGGGCCCTCGTAGCCGCCCTTGTAGATCTCGTCCTTGTCGTACAGATCCTGGACGAACTCCTGGACGCGGTCGGTGTGCCGCTTCTCCGTCGTACGGATGAAGTCGTCGTTCGCGATGTTCAGGTGCTCCCAGAGGGGCTTCCACGCCTCCTCGACGAGCTTGTCGCACCACTCCTGCGGGGTCACCCCGTGGGCATCGGCGGTGCGCATGATCTTCTGACCGTGCTCGTCCGTGCCGGTGAGGAACCACACCTTCTCGCCGCGCTGGCGGTGCCAGCGGGAGAGCACGTCGCCTGCGACGGTCGTGTAGGCGTGGCCCAGGTGAGGAGCGTCGTTGACGTAGTAAATGGGGGTGGTGACGTAGAACGCCTTCCCACCCTGCTCTTCGGTTCCAGTGGCCGCCATGGACGAAATGGTATCGGCCCGGGAGCGCTGCCCCCACATCAATAAAGGGGTGTACGTACCCGGCGGAGAGCTTTGGGAAACAGCTGCCGCGCTATACATGCGCATCCTGGGAGGAGAAGGGCATCATGCAAGAGGCGGTGCGCGAAACGGTGCGGGGTGCGGACCAAGCGGCGGGGCAGGGGACAGCGGGGCAGGGGACAGGGGAGAGCAGCATGCGGGTACTGGTCGCCGAGGACGAGGAGGTCCTGGCCGAGCTGGTGGCCACCGGGCTGCGCCGGGCGGGCTTCGCCGTCGACACCGTGTACAGCGGAGACGCGGCCCTCGCCTATCTGGGACTGCACGACTACGACGTCGTCGTCCTCGACCGCGACCTGCCGCGCGTCCACGGCGACGACGTCGCGCGCAAGCTGGTCGCCGGTCAGTCGCGTACGCGCATCCTGATGCTCACCGCCTCCGCCTCCCTGGAGGACCGCGTCGAGGGGCTGGACCTGGGCGCCGACGACTATCTGGGCAAGCCCTTCGACTTCCCCGAGCTGGTCTCGCGGGTTCGCGCGCTGCGGCGGCGCAGCGCCAGGCCCGTACCGCCGCAGCTGGAGCGGCTGGGCGTGCGGCTGGACTCCGTACGGCGGACGGCCTGGCGGGAGGGGCTGGAGCTGGAGCTGTCGCCCAAGGAGTTCTCCGTGCTCCAGATCCTGCTGGAGGCGGACGGCGCGCCGGTCTCCGCCGAGGAGCTGCTGGAGCGCGCGTGGGACGCGCACGCCGACCCGTTCACGGGCGCGGTGCGGGTCTGCCTGAGCAAGCTGCGCGCCAAGCTCGGCGAGCCGGGGCTGATCCGCACGGTGCAGGGCGTGGGGTACGCGCTGTGAGGGGTACGGTCGCGGGCCTCGCCCTCCGCAGGCTCCGGGGGCGGCTGTGGCGGGGCGGGGCGGCGGGTTGTCTCGGGCGCACCACCATCCGTACCCGTATCGCGCTCATCTACGGCGGGGTCTTCCTCGTCCTCGGCGGCGGGCTGCTCGCCATCGTCAACCTGTTCTCCAGCGCCGGTACGCAGACCGAGGCCCAGGAGATCGCCGGCCGGCTGACCCCCGTCCAGGTCTCCCCCGGGCTGCCCACCTCGCCGGTGGGCGGGCTGATCAGCGAGCAGACCGTCGAACCGGTCACCCCCAACCAGCTCACCGACACCGTCACGAACGTCGCCTCCGACGAGATGATGTTCTGGTCGGTCGTCGCGCTGCTGGCGATGACCGCGTGCGCGATCGGTGTCGGCTGGTGGACGGCGGGACGCGTGCTGCGCCCGGTGCACGCGATGACCGCGAAGGCGCGCCGGCTCTCCGAGCGCAACCTCCACGAGCGGATCGGGGCGAGCGGCCCCGCCGACGAGCTGAAGGAGCTGGGCGACACCCTGGACGCGCTGCTCGCGCGGCTCCAGAAGGCGTTCGACAGCCAGCGCCGGTTCATCGCCAACGCCTCGCACGAACTGCGCACCCCGCTGGCGACCCAGCGCACCGCGATCCAGGTCGGACTGGACGACTTCTGCACACCGGACGAGTTGGCCCGTACGAAACAGACGCTGCTCGACAACAACCGGCGCAGCGAGCAGCTCATCGAGGGGCTGCTCCTGCTGGCCCGCAGTGAGCGCGAGGTGGAGGACCTGGAACCGCTCGACCTGGGCGAGGCGGTGGCGGAGGAGACGGCGCGCTGCGGCCGGGACGTCTCCCTGTCGATGTCGCTGTCCATCGCGGACGCCGAGCTGGTCCGGGGGAACCGGCTGCTGCTGGGGCAGTTGCTCGGGAACCTGCTGGCCAACGCCGTCCGCTACAACGTGCCGGACGGGACGGTGGACGTCGAGGTCAAGGGCGGTTCGTTCGTGGTACGCAACACCGGACCCATGGTCGAGGAGGCGGACATCCCCGCGCTGTTCGAGCCGTTCCGGCGCGGCGAGGGCCGGGACCGGATGGGCCGGGGCGCGGGGCTCGGCCTCTCCATCGTGCGCTCGATCGCGGAGGCGCACGGCGGCACGGTCACGGCGGTCCCGGGCGGCGCCGGCGGCGGGCTGGCGGTGACGGTGACACTGCCGGTGGCCAGGCCCACGGTGCTGCTGCCGCCCCGGCTGCGGAAGGCGCCGGGCCGGGTGCCCGCGGGGCAGTAGGCGGGAAGCGGGAAGCGGACAGGGCCGGGGACGGGAACTGCCGCGGGCCCGTGTCGTGGTGGGCACGGCACGGGCCCGCGGCAGTACGGCGGGTGTTTCTCGCTGCGTCTTGTACGGATGTGGGTACGTAGGTCAGGAAGCCTGGGCGGCGGGCTGCCAGGCGGCGAGCAGCTCGCGGTAGAAGTCGGCGTCCGGGAGGGCGCGCGGTACGGGACCCGCGTGGCTGAACCCGACGTTGGCGGTGGCCTCGTCACCACCGAGCTTCCTGGCGAAGTTGAATTCCTTCGCCTCCTCCTGACCGAACGCCACGAACTGCCAGAAGAGCGGCAGCCGCGCGGCCTCGGCGAACGCCTGCTCGGCGAGGCGTACGGCACTGGGCGCGCCGTCGGTCTGGAAGATCACCAGCGCGGGCCCGGCGTCCTCGGACTTCTCGTGCAGCGACACGATCTCCTCGACGGCGCGGTGGTAGTTCGTACGGCCCATACGGCCGAGCGAACCGTGCAGTTCGTCGATCGCGCCCTCGTACTCACCGAGCCCGAGCCCCAGCTCGGTGGAGCCGTCGATGTCGGTGGAGAACAGTACGACGGGTACGGTCCCGCTCTCGTCCAGGTGTGCGGCGAGCGCGAGCACCCGCTCGCCCAGGTGCTGGACGCTGCCGTCGCCGTAGAACCCCTTCATGGACAGGGACCGGTCGACGACCAGATACACCCGCGCCCGCTGCCCGGTCAGCCCGAGCTTTTTGAGGGCGGCCCCGGCGGCCTTGTAGTGGTCGGCGAGCCCGGGGGCACGGGACTTGACGCGAGCGAGGGAGAAGGCGGGACGCGAGGCGGAACCGGCAACGGCGGGTTCGGGGGCGATGGCCTCGGGTTCGGGGGCGGGAGCGACGGCTTCGGGGACGGCCTCGGCCTCGGGCTCGACGGCCACGGGGGCGATGGCGGCGACGGCGACGGCGACGGCCACGGGCTCGGGTGTCGGCTCCGGGGCCACTTCGGGCTCCTTGACCTCGGCGACCTCGGCGACCTCGGCAACCACCGGGGCCTCAACAGCCTCAACGGCCTCGACGACTGCCTCGACGACTGCCTTTTCCGCCACAGGAGTTGCCGCAGGAGCAACTTCCGGCTCCGCCTCCAGTTCCGGCTTGGCCTCCGGCTCCGGCTTCGCCTCAGCCTGCGCCTCCGGCTCGGGCTTCGCCTCGGGCTTGGCCTCGGGCTTCGCCTCCACCTCCGCCGTCTTCTGCGCCGGGACCGTGGGAGTGGCCGTTTCCTCCGTCGCCGTACGGGCCCGGGTCGCCTGCGAGGGCAGGCTGCGGGCCTTGTCGAACGCGGCGGCGACCAGGTCGGCTGCCGCCGCCTCCGTAACAGAGGACGTGGACGAGGAGGCGGACGAGGACGTGGACGAGGACGCCGGTACGGTCGCGGATACGGAGGCCGTTTCCTCGGCCCGTACCGTCTCCCCGGCGGGGGCCGACTCCTCGGCCTTCACCGTGGGTTCCGCCACCGCCGATTCCGTACGGTCGGCCTGTGACGGTACGGAGGCCGACGCGGAGTCCGCCGCGGATTCCGCTGTCGATTCGTTGCGCTCCTCCGCACGATCGCGTCCGAACACCTTGCGCATCAAGCTCCGAATGCCCATGGGCGAGGCCTTTCAGATGAGTTGGGTGCGGTGTCCGCCGCCGGGGACACGCGCATCCCTGGCCAGGGCGGATACGTAAGGTTAGCGGCCGCTCCACGCATTGTCGGGCAGGGGCGGTCACGTGTGCGGTGGACGGTACCGCCTCGGAGGCCGTATCGCGGCCCGTGTCCACCGGCCGTACCGCTCGTGTCCACCGGCCGGGCCGGCCGGGTCCACCGACCGCGCCGGTCACCCCGCGTTCATTCGGGGTTCACTCGGCTGCCGCCCTGGTGCTGGTCGCGCCACCTAGCGTCACCGCCGAGACGTCCCGACGCCCTGTCGGCGCGGTGCGCGCGCCGAAATCCCCCCTGATATCGCTGATTCGGAGGCGAAAGTGCGCAAACTGCTGCCGCTCATCACCAAGGGTTCCAGCCCCCACCCGGGCGGGCGTTCCGCCCTGACGTGCCGTTACCGCTGCGGTGACGCCTGCTTCCACGAGGTGCCGAACAAGAGCGACAACGAGTACGTCGGCGATGTCATCGCGAGCGTCCTCTCAAGACGCTCGATGATGCGTGCCGCCGCGATCGTCACGGTCGCGGGCGCGGCCGGAACCGCCCTCGCCCTCGGCCCGGGTGACGCACCGGCGGAGGCCGCGCCCGGCGCCCGTACACCGGACGCCACCCCGAAGCCGGACGGCGCGCGTGGCCTCCGCTTCGCCCCGGTCGCGCCCAACACCGCCGACCGGGTGACGATTCCGTCCGGCTACAGCCAGAACGTGGTCATCCGCTGGGGCGAGCCCATCCTGCGCGGCGCGCCCGCCTTCGACGCGGACAAGCAGTCGGCCAAGGCGCAGGCGGGGCAGTTCGGTTACAACAACGACTTCCTGAGCCTGCTGCCCCTCAAGGGCGAGCACGGCCGTCAGGTGCTCGTGGCCAACCACGAATACACCGATGAGATTCTGATGTTCAAGGGGTACGACCCGGCCAGGCCGACCCGCGAGCAGGTGGAGATCGCCTGGGCGGCCCACGGGCTCTCCGTCGTCGTGGTCCAGGAGGACCGGGGCAGCGGCAGGCTGACCGCCGTCACCCGCCACCAGCTCAACCGCCGCCTCACCGCGACCAGCGACTTCCTGCTCACCGGCCCGGCGGCCGGGAGCGAACTGCTGCGTACCTCCGCGGACCGTACCGGCACCAAGGTCTACGGAACGCTCAACAACTGCTCCGGCGGCACCACCCCGTGGGGCACCACGCTGCACGGCGAGGAGAACTTCAACCAGTACTTCGCCAACGCGTCGAGCCCGACCGACCTGCGGTACGGCATCGGTACGGGCGCCTCCGAGCGCAAGTGGGAGCTGTTCGACAAGCGCTTCGACGTCAAGCAGGAGCCCAACGAGTCCCACCGCTTCGGCTGGGTCGTCGAACTCGACCCGTACGACCCGGACTCCACCCCCCGCAAGCGCACCGCGCTCGGCCGTTTCAAGCACGAGGCCGCGCAGCCCCGGCTCACCGCCGACGGCAGGCCCGTCGTCTACATGGGTGATGACGAACGCTTCGACTACCTCTACAAGTTCGTTTCCTCGAAGCGCATGAAGAAGGGCACGTCCCGCGCCGCCCACGAGCACAACCTCACCCTCCTGGACGAGGGCACGCTGTACGTCGCCAAGCTGACCGGCGACAGCCCGGCGGCCGAGATCGACGGCACGGGCAAGCTGCCGAACGACGGCGAGTTCGACGGTTCCGGCGTCTGGATCCCGCTGGCGACCGGCGCCGTCTCGCACGTACCGGGGATGACCGCCGACGAGGTGTACGTGTTCACGCGCCTCGCGGGCGACAAGGTCGGCGCCACGAAGATGGACCGCCCCGAGGACGTCGAGCCGTCGCCGCGTACCGGCCGGGTCTATGTCGCGCTCACCAACAACAAGGACCGTGGCGCGGCGGGCAAGGCGCCCGCCGACGAGGCCAACCCGCGCAACGCCAACAAGCACGGCCACGTCCTGGAGCTGGCGGAGAGCTGGGACGACCCGGCGGGCGACGGCTTCGCCTGGCGGCTGTTCCTGGTCGCGGGCGACCCGAAGGACCCCGCCACCTACTTCGCGGGCTTCCCGAAGGACCGGGTCAGCCCGATCTCCTGCCCGGACAACGTCGCCTTCGACCCGCACGGCAATCTGTGGATCTCGACGGACGGCAACGCGCTGGGCTCGCACGACGGCCTGTTCGGTGTGGCGACGCAGGGCGACCGGCGCGGTGAGCTGAGGCAGTTCCTGACCATGCCGAGCGGCGCGGAGACCTGCGGTCCGATCATTCAGGACCGCCGGGTCCTGGTGGCCGTACAGCACCCGGGGGAGATCGACGGCGCGTCCGTCGAGAAGCCCGCGAGCACCTGGCCGGACGGCCCGGGGAAGATCGTCCGCCCGTCGGTGGTGTCGGTGTGGCGCAAGGACGGCGCGGACATCGGCGTCTGACCGCTGCCGAATACCCGCGCACGCGCACCCGCTCCCCGCATACCCTCCCTCCATGGCTTCTGAAGCTCTGGACGAAGGCGGCACCGCGCGGGTCGACACCTGGATCTGGTCCGTGCGGCTGACCAAGACCCGCTCCCAGGCGGCGTCGGCGGCCCGCGCGGGCCATGTCCGCGTGAACGGGGAGCGGGTCAAGCCCGCGTACGCGCTCAAGGCGGGTGACGAGGTCCGGTTGCGGCACGCGGGCCGGGACAGGGTCGTGGTGGTCTCGCGGATCGTACGGAAACGGGTGGGCCCGCCGGTGGCCGCGCTGTGCTTCGTCGACAACAGCCCGCCGCCCCCGCCGCGCGAGCTGACCACCCCGATCGCCCTGCGCGACCGGGGCGCGGGCCGCCCGACGAAGCGGGAACGCCGGGATCTCGACCGGTTGCAGGGGCACTGAGGGGGACGGCCGGGAGGGGGGCCCGGCCAACTCCTTACGGTAACTATTGATGTACGGAAAGTAAAACTCGCGTCACGGGGAAGTCCCTTCCCATGAACCACGACGATGATCAGCGCGACCGGTACGACGTGTACGACCAGTACGACCGTCAGGCCCAGTACGACCGTCAAGACCAGTACAGCGAGTACAACCAGTACGGCCAGAGCCGCCAGTGCGTCACCTTCCGTCTCCCCAGCCACCCACGAAGCGTCGGTCGCGCCCGTGAAATCCTTCAGCTGAGCATGGACCTGCCCGGGGACCCGGGCGATACGGCAGCGCTTCTGCTCTCCGAGCTGGTCACCAACGCGCTGCGCCACGGGAGCCCGCCCGGCCGGGAGATCGGCGTCTCGCTGCACCGCGCGGACGGGACCCTCCGACTGGAGGTCGAGGACGCGGGCGACTTCCTCCCCCGCCCGCGCACCCCGGGCCCCGACGACGAATGCGGCCGGGGCCTCGCGCTCGTGGACGCGCTGGCGGACGACTGGGGCGTCGCGCCCCGACGCGGTCCGGGGAAACGGGTCTGGGTGATGCTCAAGGTCACCGATCCGCCCGACCGCTTCTGACCCGGCCGGCGGGAAGGTGCGGTACCAGGCCGTGTTCCCTCACACACGGCCTGGCGCCCCTGGACCCCCTGGACCCTGTTTGGCCTCGCAGCCGGGGCAGAGCCCTTCGGTGTGCGAGCGGTAGGCGCGGTCGCAGTGGTCGCAGTTCTGGAGTGGTACGACGCGGGGTTTGACCGGTGCGGCGGGCAGCGGGGGCGGGAGGAGATGGGTGAGCCGGTGGGCGATGAGTCCGGCGGGCCGGGCGATGTCCTCCTGCGGGAGCAGGGCGGTGAGGGTGCGCTGTACGGCGAGGGGTTCGATGCCGCGTTCCAGCCAGGCGGCGACGGCGGGGGCGAGGCGGCGGATGTCCAGCTCGCCGAGTAACAGGCGAGGATCGTGGCGCCGGAGCCCGGCGAGGATTTCGGCGGCGGTGCGGTGGCGGGCGAGGTCGGGGTGTCCGGGTGCGGGGAGGGAAGGGGCTTCGGCGACGGGTTCGGAAGCGACGGCCTCGACGGCCTCTGGGGTCTCGACGGTCTCGACGGCTTCGCGCTTGGGGACGGCCCTGGGCTTCTTCGGCGGCTGTTGCTGCTGGCGCTGCTGTTGCTGCTGGGGGATCAGTGCGAGGGGCATGTCGTACGAGACGGTCCGGGTGACCCAGCGCCCGGAGGCGAGGCGCTCTTTCGTACGGCTGAGGTAACCATGTGCTTCCAGTTCGCGCAGGGCGGAGGCGATGGCGACTTCGCCTTCGACGCAGCGGGCGGCGAGTGCCTTGATGCCGATCTCGACGCCGTCGGGCAGTGACTGGATGTAGAGCCCGAGGCCCTTGGCCAGCAGGGACAGTTCACGGTGCTGGGCGAGGTGGTTGCCGACAACGGTGAACCGCTCGGTGTGCCGGTGGCGTACATGAGTGACACCGGACGGGGAACTCGCCGCTTGAATACCGGACTTGTCACGCGGGAAGGCGTTAAGCTGCTGAAGAGCCATCGGGAAGGTTGATTCCTAGTTGGTTAGGCCCTCGATCGGGATCGCCGTCCCGGCCGGGGGCCGAATTGTGTGCGCAGGGCATATGCGAAAGCCATCACTGCTTCGCCGACCCCTAACCCCGCCAACACCCCACTTCTGTCCGGTTTCACCGGACTTCACCCGTGTGAGTGACCCGCTGCGCGGTGTCCTCGTGAGGACCTACGGGGAGGGTTGGGAAGGGTGGTTTCACCAGTTGATTAGGAGCTGTTACGTCGCGCCCCACCGGGTCCCGGCCCACCGGGTCGCGGAATCCCACGACCCGGCGCGAGGGACGTGAGCAGTCGAACAGGCGTCCCGGCAACCGGCGCTCGGCTCTGGAGAAGCAGCTGGTGGACAACACCCCTACGACTCACCGGAAGTCATCGAGTTGCCCGCTGCGCCGGTCCGGTCTCAGCTGTTCCAGCAGTTCACGGGCGGGATGCGCAGCGTTCGACCTCGCGCGAGGCAGCAGAATCACATCGGGGGAGACTCGACCAGAACACCCCGCAGGTCGGCGCCCATGTGTCCCAGCAGTGTCAGCGCTACGTACTCATCTTGGTACTCAAACCGGGCACGTGTCTCAGGGCCTGTGTTTCTTTGATTGCGTGACAGCACCTGAGTAGCTTTGAGATAAGGGTTGTTCTCGCCCGTGGGAGACGTGACCATGGCGTACCCCTGTTCCTTCATATAGCTGTGGGGAGAGCCCGGAGACGGTCGCGGAACTCCCGTACGGCCGGCACTGCGGAGTGGGGTTCGAGGTAACTGCTGAACTTGGTCAAACGAGCACGTGCTCGGTCTGAGCGGACGCGGTTCTCCAGCAGCTCCATACCGGCGGTCGCAGCGGCCAGGGCGCCGTCGAGGTCCCGGACTGCCAGGCGTGCCGTGGCGAGTCGGCCGGACCGCACGGCTCGGTCACGTGGGACCGCTTGGTCCACGGCCACCGCGAGGGCGCTGGTTGCTCGCTCGGGGAAGCCGGAGCGAAGCATGATCTTGCCCTCGGTGGACTTGAGTTGGGCCTCGCCGTACCAGCCGAGCCAGTCGGGGCGGTCGCCTTCGCGGTAGGCGCCCCACAGGTCGTAGGCCCGGTTGAGGGACTTGCCGGCCGCCTCGTGCTGGGTGTCTCGGGACAGGGCCTCCGCCTGGTGGAGGTAGAGGTACGAGGTCGCCGCAGGCGGGAGGGCCGAGGGGGCGTTGCCGATGGCGGTGTCGATCAGCTTCACGCGTGCGGCGGTGTCGCCGGAGTCGGAGATGTGGACGCCCATCTCGGCCAGGACGAAGGCGCCGAAGCCGTCGTCCTTCGCGCTGTGGGCGCTGCGGAGGGCGCCGACGTAGTAGCGCTGGCCGAGGGAGCGGAGGCCCTTGTCGTAGGCCATCCAACCGGCGAGGTAGGACACGTGGGCTGCCGTGGCGTACAGGCGGTGTTCGACGGCGTCGGAGTAGCGCCCGTGGTCAAGAAGGCTGGCGATCAGCGCGAGGTCGCTGGTGGCCTGGTCCAGGAGGCGCGCTCCGCCCATCTGGTCGTCGAGCGTGCGGAGGGTGTCCACGCGCGCTTCGATGGTGGTCACCATCGCGTTGGTGACGCGGTTGCCGTCGAGTGCCGAGGCGAACGCCTCTGGTGCGGCCGCCCAGTTGGCGGCGACGCCCGTCAGCGCGACGCCGGTGATGGACAGGAATCCGCGACGATCCATGTGGCCGTTCCTGACCAGATCAGTGAATACCTTCACGGTGCCGGCCGGAGTCCACGGGGCCGCCAGGGCCGTCGATTCCCACGCCGGCAACCATCGGGGCCAGGCTGCCGAACGTACGTAATCCTCGGGGACGCCCAGCAGGTCGGCGAGCACTCGTTGCGCGTCCGCGTCAGGCGCCTGCCCCTGCTCCCACTTCCAGACCGTCGTCCGGTTGGTGGCCAGCGGTACGCCCAGCTCGGCCCCGCGTTCACGCATGCGCCGGGCTAACTCGGCCTTGCCCCAGCCCTTGCTCTCTCGCACGTAGGTCAGCGGGTGCAGAGCCATCGGGTCGGACATCCCACCCTCCCCTCAGGTTGGTAGTCAGGAGGCTACTCCCCGTGCGTGTGGGAAACGGGGGTTTCTCTCACTGGAGGAACCGCATGGAAACGTTCCGAGCCCATGGTCCACGGCCGTTCACTGGGCCTCACGCCGTTCGGAGCTGAGCACCCGGGTAACCGGCTCCCCCGCCCGCTCCGGACGGCTCTCAGGACAGCAGCCCGTCATCGGCGTCCCACACGCGGGTGCCGGGCTGTACCACCCACGAGGAGGTCTTGATGCGCCAGCCTCTGCCCGTCCGTACGTCCGGCGACAGCGGACGACAGCACACGGTTCCCGAGCCGCCGGCCGGTCCGTGCCCGGCCCTCCGCGCCCGCGCCGAATCCGGGTGGGAGAGATTCCTCCGGCGCGGAGCGAGCGATCGCGAGGAGTCCGAGCGGTGAATCCGGTCGATGCCGAAGGCCGGGAGGACCATCCCCTCCTTCACCGCATGGTCCGCGACATAGCGAGCCGGGGTGAAGGGGAGCTGACGGCCGTCGTCCACGAGAGGCGCGGCGGCCGGCTCATCCGCATCGCCCACATCCAGCCGCGAACGGCATCGCCTGGTCCACCGCCGCCGACGACATCGGGCCCGTCCGATGAGGCATCGCTTCGCTGCCGTGGCCTACGTGATCGTCGGCAGTGCGCTCGTCGTCACGTTGGCCATCGCCGGAACCCCGGACCACTGAGAAACGGGAGGAGCACCATGAGACGTACCGCGAATCGCGGCTTCAATCACCGCCAGGCCGTGACCGAGGAGTGGTTCCGCACCCAGGTCCTTCCTCGCATATCCGGCGCGCGGTTTCTTCCCTACCAGGTGCGACAGATGAGGCACGAGCACCTTCCCGCGATGCTGTGCGATGAGGACCGGAAGAGCCTGGCACGCATTGCCGTGGAGCTGATGAAGGTCTCCGCGCGGTGGCGCTGCCTGCCCTTCCACTACTTCCGCTACGGCGGATACCGGCGCGAGGTGTCCGCCGAGCGGGCCTACTCGTACCTGCCGGAGAGCGCCCTGTTCCACCGTCTCCTTCCCGGCGTGAACCGGGACGCGATCGACCTGGACGACAAGACGTCCTGCAAGAGGATCCTCGCCTCCGCAGGCGTCCCGCAGCCCGCGCTCATCGCGAGCGGTGACCGCCGCACGGGTGTGACGTCCGCTGGTGATGTGGTGCCGCTGACGGAGGTCCTCGACCACGCTTCCGGACTCGGGCGCGTGGTGGTCAAGCCCTCCCGTTACTCCAGCGGTGGGTCCGGCGTCGTGATCGTGCGGCCCGGCGAGGACGCTTTCTACCTCCCGGCCTACGCGCAGCGGTGGGGCACGTGGCTGGTGGAGCAGCACGTGCCTCAGCACCCCGACCTGGACGTGCTGAACCCGTACGCCCTCAACACGTTCCGCGTGATCACCCTGCTGCGTGAAGGCGCCGCCGAGGCCCTGTACATGATGCTGAAGCTCGGCGGCGCCGAGAGCGCCACGGACAACTCGGCCGTCGGCGGCATGCAGATCCGTGTTCACCCCGACGGACGACTCGACCGCCATGGCTACGACCGATATCTGAACGCCCACACCCACCACGGGGTCAGTTCAGTGCTGTTCGCCGACCACCGGATCTCCCACATGACGGAGGTCCGAGAGCTGGCCGAGCGCTGTGCCCGCCTGTTCCCGCAGGTGCCCTTCATCGGCTGGGACATCGCCCTCACGCCCGGCGGACCTGTGGTCATCGAGGGCAACAGCAGCCCTTCCCTCGCACACATCCAGCGCACGCACGGCGGCGTCGCGCCGGCGCTTGTTCCCGCGCTCCGCTCCGTGATGGATCGCCCGATCATCTGACCAGGAGTTCTCGTGGAAAGCCTGAAAATGCAGGCCCGTGCCGCAGCCGGGGGTCTGCTCGACACGCTCAAGACGATGCCCGAGGTCCAGGCGCTCTACGTCCTGTCCTCCTCGGCGGTCGCGCCCCGCAACGTCACGCGGTTCAGTACCGATTCGGACTTCGACCTGGCCGTCATCCTCGACGTTCCGCTCAAGGAAGAGGAGTGGAGGTCGCGGCCGGCGGACACATACACCCTGGTCCGTGACCGGCTCCCCGCCTGGATCCCGGAGTTCAGCTTCCACGTGCCGGTGCCCTGGGGGCGTATGGAGGTCAACGTCCACCAGCTCCTCTTCCAGTACGAGGCCGACCCGCGCACGGCGTGGAACAGCGACAAGTGCGACGCCTACGGGAACAAGGGCGAGCCGCTGTTCGACCGTGAGGAAGCCTTCGGGGCGCTGATCTCTCACAAGTCGCGCGAGCAGCTTCAGCGGCTGGAGGGCGAGACCTACCGGCTGCACAACCGGATCACCTGGGACGCGCGCGAGATCCCGCTGCGGATGGCACGGCGGGTCGGAGTGCCCACGGGCCACTTCGTACTCTCCGGGGCACTGGACGAGGTCGTGGACTGGATGTACGCCCGCTCGGGCCAGCTGCTGCCGAACATGAAGTGGAAGCTGTACTCCCTTGGCGCACTCGGCCTAATCAGCGGCGAGCAGGAGAACCTGCTGATCGAGGCCCAGCAGTGCGACCCGCTGTCGATGGTCGACCTGGAGCGGCGGTGCGAGGCTCTGGGCGAGTTCTGCCGCATGGTCGGGATGGACCTGAGCCCCGGCGCGATCGAGGCCGTGCGGAAGGCGTACCAGCGGGCCAACCACCACCTCCTCGGGGGAGAGGCGTCGGTCTTCGCCGACCAGCCGTCCCCGCGATTCGTTCCCTTCGGCGAGGGCGGCGGTCCAGTTAGGCACTTATGTCCGGGCGTCAGTACGCTGCGTGATCCGCTTACACAGGAGGCTTGATGTCGATCAAGGTCCACAACACGCTGACCGGCCGGACGGAGGAGTTCCACCCCGAGCGGGAGGCCGAGGTGCGGATGTTCGTGTGCGGACCCACCGTGTACGGCCCCAGCCACGTCGGGCACGCGAAGACGTACACGCAGTTCGACTTCATCGCCCGGTACCTGGAAGCGAGCGGGTACAAGGTCACGTACCTCCAGAACATCACCGACGTCGATGACAAGATCATCCGGAGGTCGGCGGAGCAGGGCGTCCCGCCGGAGGAGATCGCGCCCCTCTTCGAGAAGCAGTACCTGGAGGACATGGCTGCGCTGGGCAACACCCGCGTGGACGTCCATGCTCGGGCTCACGACCACATCGACGCGATCGTGGACCAGATCAAGCGGCTCATTGAGCGAGGCCACGCCTACCAGCTCGACAACGGCTGGTACTTCGATCTGGCCTCGTTCCCCGCGTACGGCAAACTCTCCGGCCGTACCGACCTGCGACCCGAGGACTCGGTGTCGCGGATCGACGACAACTCGAAGAAGCGCAACACGGGCGACTTCGCTCTCTGGAAGGGCCGCAAGGACGGCGAGCCGTTCTGGGAGACCGAGCTTGGTCCGGGCCGACCGGGCTGGCACATCGAGGACACCGCGATTACGGAGACTTTCTTCGGTCCCTCGTACGACCTGCACGGCGGCGCCGTCGACCTCATCTTCCCGCACCACGAGGCTGAGGTTGCCCAGATGGAAGCCGCCTCCGGCATCGATCCGCTGGCCCGCTACTGGATGCACACCGGGCTTCTGCGGGTTGACGGCGAGAAGATGTCGAAGAGCACCGGCAACTTCCTCACCATTCGCGACGCGCTCGCCCGGACGGACTTCCGCACCCTGCGGCACGCCTTCCTCTCCCAGCACTACCGCTCCTCCATGGAGCTGAACGACTCCACGCTGGAGCAAGCCCGAGGGGCACGCCGCCGGATCGAGAACTTCGCCCGGACCATCGACCCCGCGCACACCGACAGCCCGGCGAACACCGCACGCGTGACGGACGCCTGGAAAGAGATGCGCGAGCGCCTGGACGACGACTTCGACACCCCCGGCGCCCTCGCTGTCCTGTTCCAGTACATCCGCGAGCAGAACCGCAGGGAGGAGCCGGCCGGGCCGGTCGCCCTGCGGCTGATCGAGGACGTGAACAACCTCTTCGGAACCTTCGACATCCCCGGCTCCGCCCAGAGCGACGCCGCCGTCGACGAACTAGCGAAGGAGCGCGACCGGCTCCGCGCGGCGAAGAAGTTCGCCGAGGCCGACGCGATCCGAGAGCAGCTCACCCAGCAGGGCGTCGTCCTCAAGGACTCGCCCGAAGGCACCCGTTGGTGGAAGGAGACCACTTCATGACCTGGAAGAGCCACTTACCGCTCGTCGTAGAGAGCACCATCCCCCTCAGCCTCTGCGGAGCGCTGATGGACCACGTGAAGAACCAGACCGCCCGCCCGCGCACCTACCAGGGCGTCATCGACGAATCGCTGCGCAAGAGCGAGTACGTCGAGGTCCCGACACACCTGGAAGAGGCGGTCATCTCCCGCTGCGCCGCCCACCTGCGCAGCCAGTTCGAGATCGCCCCGCAACGCATAGCCACTCAGCCGGCGGTTATCTACCGCTACGGTCCTGGCGTCGGCTTCGTCGCCCACCACGACGAGGTCACCGACATCGAGCGCGAGCGGGCCCGGACCAACGGACAGCCCGTCGTCGGCGGCGACCTCACCCTCGTGGTCTGGCTCAACACGCCGGACTCCTACGGCGGCGGCGCGCTGTTCTTCGAGAACCCCGCCCAGGAGATCAAGCCCCCCTGCGGCAGCCTGGTCGCCTTCCCGGCCACCCGCGACCACATCCACGGCGTACGGCCGATCACGAGGGGCGTACGCGTCACCCTCGTCGTACGCGTCGATGCCGAACGCCTCTGAGCACAGGCCACTTCCCTGTCAGCTGAGGCAGAGTGGCTGCCAGGATGAACGGTATGACGACGATCGACGGTGAGGTAGCGCCCGGGTTCGAACCGGTCCGCGAGGCGTTCATGGCGAACTTCACCCAGCACGGGGACATCGGCGCGGCCGTGTGCGTCTACTGGCACGGTCGGCCGGTGGTCGACCTGTGGGGCGGCGTTGCCGACTCTGAGACGAGCCGTCCATGGACACGTGACACCCTTCAACTGGTCTACTCGGCGACCAAGGGAGCCATCGCGACCGCGGCGCACATGCTGGCCGAACGCGGTCAGTTGGACCTCGACGCTCCGGTAGCGGAGTACTGGCCGGAGTTCGCGGCGAACGGCAAGGCGGACATCCCCGTGCGCTGGCTCCTGTCCCACCAGGCCGGTCTGATCGCTCTCGACCAACCATTGCCACTGGCCCAGGCGTTGGCCTGGGATCCCATGGCAACAGAGCTGGCGGCCCAGCGCCCTCTGTGGACTCCGGGCACCGCACACGGGTACCACGGCCGAACCTGGGGCTGGCTGGTCGGAGAGGTGATCCGCCGAGTCTCCGGGCGCTCGCCGGGCCGCTTCGTCGCCGATGAGATCGCGGATCCTCTCGCCTTGGATTTCTTCATCGGCTTGCCGGAGAGTGAACGCAGTCGGGTCAGCCGCATGGTGTACCGGCGACCGGCCGTCGACCTCACGACGGTGCCCGCCGAATCGCTGCCCGAGGAACTCCGCGAACAGGTCGCCGCCTGGCGCGACCCGAACTCCTTCAGCAACCGAGCGTTCGCGGTCACCGACCCGGCTGCGATCGACTTCGACTCCCCCATGGTGCAGGCCGCCGAACTCCCGTCCTCCAACGGAATCGGCACCGCGCGGGCACTCGCCCGCATGTACGCCGCGCTGATCGGCGAGGTTGACGGCGTACGTCTGATCGCCCCGGAGACCTTGGCGTCCGCGACCGAAGAGCAGGCCAGTGGTAAGGACCAGGTGTTGGTGTTCCCGAGCCGCTTCAGCACCGGATACATGCTCCCCACCGAGGACAACCTCATGACCGGCCCGAACGCCTTCGGCCACACCGGCCGCGGCGGCTCACTCGCCTTCGCCGACCCCGAGCACGGCATCGCTTTCGGCTACGCGATGAACCACATCGTCAGCGGGTCCGACGATGTGCGCGCGGCCGCGCTGGCCGAGGCGGTGCGGAAGGTGGTGGCGTAGTCGGTCAGGTCGGCATCGAAGCGCCTCAATATCGTGGCCCCCCCCGCATCGCGACGAACCCGCACACATGGGTGTTGGTCGCGTCAGCTGACCCTCTTGCCTGACGAACGCATACGTACGGATCAGGCCGTTGATGCGCAGCGGCACCACGAGCCGGCCGCCTTCCTTCAGCTGGTCCACGACAGTGTTGCGCAGCTCGGTCGCGCGGTTCTCATCGGGCAGTTCGGGCAGTTCGGCGATGTGGATGTTCTCCTCGTGGTGCGTGTACGTGAAACCCGTGATGATGTGGATGTTCCATCGGCTGCGCTATGCGGTCCTCTGGCCAAGGCTGAGAATCAGTCTTGTGCTCAGTTCGGACGGTCGCAGAGCAGGGGGAGTGTCATCGGGCATCAGTAGCCAAGTCTGTTCGTACTGGGAGCCGTTAAGAGTGCCGTCTCGCACATATGTGGGGATGCGCCTTCCGCCATCGCGTTGTTACTGTCTGTGCATCAAGCATCGGCACTTTCACGCGGGGTCGGAAGGGGTTTTTTTGTCCCGACAGGCCCCTGGGGATAAGGGGTTGCGCGCATGGCGCCACAACCACGGGAGTTGACACCGGAGCGATCGGCCCGGGACCTCTTCGGGTCGGAGATGCGCCGGTACCGGGAAGAGGCGGGAATGAGCCTCGAAAGTCTGGGCTCCATCCTCAAGTACGGGAAGAGTTCACTGGCCCGGTTCGAAACGACGGAGACGATGATCCCGCCCGACCTGCCGGAACGCCTCGACGCGGCGTTCGGGACGGGGGGGTGTTCGGGAAGCTGTACGCGCTGGCGCGGAAGGAGATCCATCCGGATCAGTACCGGCGGCGAATGGAGCTTGAGACTCGGGCACGCTACATCCAGGAGTTCTCCGGCCACTTCGTACCTGGGCTGATCCAGACCGAGGCATACGCCCGCGCGCTGTTCGAAGTCCACAACCCGAAAGCGGCACCGGCCGCGATCCAGGAGCTTGTGACGGCTCGTATGAGCAGGCAGACCCTGCTGAACTCCAGCCCCGCACCTGACTTCTCCGTGATCCTCGACGAGGTAGTACTGCGGCGGACGTATGGCGGACAGGCCGTCATGCGCCCGCAGTTGAAGCGGTTGTTTGATCTGACGCTCACCCCGAACAGTGTCTTGCAGGTCCTCCCGTTCGAGCACGGGGGGCATGCGCTGGCCGGGGGAACACTCACCCTGATGACTCTCGATGATGGAGTGCAGATCGCGTACGAGGAGAGCATCTCCACCGGCACATTGCTTGAGGAGGAAAATGTCGTCACGGCTCATCAGCGGGCCTACGATCTGATGAGAGCTTGTGCCCTGTCGCCGAAGAAGACAGCGGACA
Organism: Streptomyces sp. NPDC088554; assembly: GCF_044752945.1. Lineage (NCBI taxonomy): Bacteria > Bacillati > Actinomycetota > Actinomycetes > Kitasatosporales > Streptomycetaceae > Streptomyces > Streptomyces sp. NPDC088554. Next base: position 98,277 of record NZ_JBIVMF010000011.1, read on the forward strand.
TGATCAGATCCGTAATGGAGGCGCTTCCCGCATGAGCACGACCCTGGACTTCACTCACATCGAGTGGGTCAAGTCCACGCGCAGCAACGGCAATGGCGGGGGCTGCATCGAGTGGTCGCCCACGTACACCGCCGCTCATGGCGTCGTTCCCGTACGGGACAGCAAGACCCCCCACGGCCCCGTGCTCACCCTCGCGCCCACCGCCTGGACCGACTTCGTCGCGTTCGCCGCCGCTGGTTACGCGTGACCGGTCCGGCCCGTCATATGTAGCCGAGGACCGTCATCAACGCCGCGTCCTCCGCAAGGAGTTGTACGCCGAGCGCCCATCGCCGTACCCGTACAGCAGGCGCGACCAGGGCGACGACGCAGGCCGCGGCGCCCAGGCAGGCGCCCCACTGGAACAGCCATCCGGGCAGCGTCGGGCCGCATTCCCCGTATCCCGGACAACGTGGCGCCCGCTCGGTGGAGAGGGCGAGTACCCCGGCCAGACCGGACCAGATACGTGTGCAGCCGACGGAGGTCTTCTTGCTCGCGGGCTTCGGCCGTGATGCGGGCGCTGTCGCGTTCATGCCCCGGTCCAACGCCACGCCCCACAACGCCCACACCGGTTCGGGTACCCAACTACGAGTGCGCGAGGTGCTTACGGCCCCCGTCGGGTCCGTAAGCACCTCGCACCTCAGCCGTTCCGGCGGCTCTCCGGTGGTTCTAGCAGGTCGGGCAGGGGGCGCAGCGTTCGATTTGGACGTCGTCGAGGACCGGTCCGTACGCGCTGTTGGCCGTCGTGCTGGCGAAGCCGATGGTGGTCGTGGAGTTGGTGGCCCGGAAGGTGAACTGCCGGTTGACGTACCGCATGTTCGCGAACGTCTTGCCGGTGATGTCGAAGGAGAAGTCCTGGAAGTTCTGTCCGTCGATGAGGGCCCTGCCGGTCTTGACGGCCGGTGCGCCTCCGGGGTTGCCCGCCAGGGCGTAGCTGACGGTGTAGGTCGCGCCGGGGACCGTGGTGAAGGTCTGGTCCACCGCCCCGGCATTGCCGCCGTTGAGGTCGACGGACTGGTCCCCTTCCGCCGCCTGCCAGAAGCCGGCGCCGATCAGGTCGACGGTGCCTGCGGTGACCTGCCACGGGCCGATGGACTGCCCTGCGGTCAGCGTGGAGAAGCTGTTGGCGGCCGCTCTCGGGTACTCGAAGCTGCCGTCGTCGAAGCGGCTGGCGGCCTGTGCCATCGAGGCGGTGGCGACGGAACTGACGAACAGGGCAGAGGAAGCGGCGGCGATGACACATGCGCGAATGGAAAGCATGGTTTTCCCTCCCGAACGGTTGGCAGCACCGAAGCGATGCGTACATGAATAAGGTAGGGAGATATTTGATGCGGAAAAAGACCCTGAAAGTAAGACTTATAATCAGATTTATCTCTATCATTGATAAGTCCCCGTCAGCTTGCTGACGGGGACTTTGTGGCTGTGCGGTGGGTCTTTTCGGGGCTGGGTCCTGCTTTTCGGAGTTGTGTGCCGTCCGCGGCTTGCGCCACGGCGCCAGAGCCGCCGATATCGCGGTGTCCAGGCCCACCTTGCGGACCGTCTCGGCCAACAGCACGACCCCGGCCTGCGAGAACACCCCGCTGCCACCGCCCTCGACACGAACACGCGGGTACAACCCGATACTTGCTCACCTGGAGAGTGCTTCTTTCCGTGCAACAGGACCCTGGACAAGTCCCATCGTTGCAGGTCAGAAGCACTCTCCGTTTATTTGATCAAGACGTGGAGTGTCAGGGCTGGATGGCTGGGAATGGTCAGCCGGCGCTGCCGATCAGCTTCCAGGGCTCGTGGTCGGCGTCGGCCCCGGTGCCCGGGGCACTGCCCTTCGTCTCCCACTTTGCCTTCCAGACCTTGCCGTTGTACTTGACCGTGGTCTGCTCGATCGACTGGCTGGCCGGGGAGTAGATCTTGGTCGCGGCCCAGTTCCCGGCACTACAGCCACCGGCCGGCGGGGTCGCCGTACCGAGTCCCTTGAGGTTGTCGGTCACCGGCGCGTACGCCGTACCACCAATCGACAGACTCGTGTTCACCGGACCGGTGATCGGGAGGAAGTAGATGATCGGCAAGTCGAGCGACTTCCCGGCCGGGATGATCTGGCAGTAGTCCAGCGTCGTGCTGACCCGGTGGAACGTCGTACCGGGCGCCAGCTTCCACTGGCCACCTTGGGCATCGGTCTGCCAGTCGGCGTCCTTGACCAGCGGTGACGTCGAGGCCGGAATGTCGAACGACAGCTTCGTGTCCTTGCCACCGCCGAGCGTGCGCCCGGTGTTGTTGGTGATCCGGACGGTCGGCTGCAACGGCCACAGGTTCGCGGTGGCGGTCGGGTAGTTGACCATCTCGACGCTCAGGTTGGCGGTCACCGTCGGCGCGACACCACCGCTGCCGGTGCGCAGATTATTGTCATAGGCACCGATATTGCCCAGCTTCTTGTTCAGCCGGGTGGTCAGCGTGTACCCCATCCCGCACGGGGTGTCCGGCTGGATGTCCGGCGGGCAGGAGTAGTCGCCGCCGAGCTCCCACATCATCACGCCGCCCGCACCGGTCGACTTGACCAGATCGGTAACCGCGTCGATGCCCTGCTCGTCCTCGGTCGACAGGAACACCTTCTTCTCGGCGTTCCACAGCCACGACGTCTTCGTGGTGTTGTCCCAGTGCCGGGTGTATCGGCCCGTGCTCCGGTCGGCGATGTCGGTCTCCGGCTTCAGCCCGACGCTGCGCGCATAGACCGGCGTGATGTTCTTCTCCAGGTTCTTGGTGTGCCACAGCGGGTTCGTTCCGGAGCCGAGCTCGCTGCCGTTGTTGGTCTCGTCGTGCCAGATGTTGTCGATGCCGAAGGCACCGTCACCACACGGCCGCTTGACGCCCGTACCCGGCTCGCAGCCGCTCGGCTTCTGCGACTTGCCCCACATGCCGTTCGTACCGCCGGTGACGTTCCGCCAGCCGCGCGTGTAGTAGGGCACACCGATGTTGACGCGCCCGGCCTGCATCGCGCCACGCATGTACTTCATCGCCCAACTGGTGTTGAAGTAGCCGATCTTCCCGTACTCCGGAGTGGCGTACTGATCGGCCAGTTCCGGGTCCTTGCCGTCGTCGAACAGCGCCGCGTTCGGACCCACGACGTCGTTCCAGGTGCCGTGGTAGTCGTAGGCCATCAGGTTGGTGAAGTCCTGGTAGTCCAGCGCGGTCTGGTTCGCCATCCCGCGGGCCAGGTAGCCGGAGGCCGACGACGCCGAGGTGAGCAGGTAATACTTGTTGTCCGCGACCGAAGCCCGGTTCAGCGAGTCCCGCAGCGTCTTCATCAACGCGGCGTACGTCGTGGGCAGACCCTTGCGACGCGGGTTCGACACCGCCCAGTCGGTCGGATTGCCGGTGTCCTCGAGGACCGTGGGGTACTCGAAGTCGATATCGACACCGTCGAACCCGTAAGTCCGCAGGAAGTCCACGACCGAACTCGAGAACTTGTCGATCCCGCCACGGTTGACCGAGCCGTCGGCGTTGGTGGTCATCGCGTAGAAGCCACGGGAACCGGCCCAGCCACCGACCGAGATCAGCGTCTTCACCCGCGGGTGGAGGCGTTTGTACTTGGTCAGCAGGTTGAAGTGCCCCTTGTAGGGCAGCGAGGGATCCATCTCGGCGCCGACCTCGCCGGGCCACTCCTTCTGGGTGGCGTTCGAGTCGACCTTGATCTGGTTGTTCTCCACCGACGCGAACGCGTAGTTGAGGTGGGTCACCTTCGACCACGGGATGTTCTTCACCAGGTAGTGCGGCGTACCGTCGGCGCCCGTGCGGCCACCGTTGAAATAGCCCACGACCCGGCGGGTCCGGTCCTGACCGAGCCATTCCCGGCCGTCACTCTGATAGACCTTGCAGTACGGCGTCGCCACGCCCGGAGTGGTCGCCAGACCGTCCGGCCGGCAGTCGCCGGACGCACCCGGCCGCACACCGCCGTCGTCGCCACCGGGGTGCGACTCCATCGGGTCACCGACACCACCGTTGACACCGAGATCACCGGCACCGCCGTCGCTGCGGCTGTTACCGTCGTAGCTCGGCACCAGCCAGGCCTCGATGTCACCGGCACCACTCGCCACGGCCGCCTTGACGGCGTTCTTCGCCGTCGTACCGGAGCGGGTCATGGCGAAGTCCTCGATCCCGTCGCCGTTCAGGTCGGTGAAGGTCCCGAAGGTGCCCTTGAACGGATCGTCGGCGCGGATCACGCCCAGCGACTTCCAGCCCGCGGTGACGCTCCACGGAGCGCCGGTGTTCTGCCAGGCCCGGACCTCACCGGTGGTGTACTCGACCCGGACCGTGTCGGCCTTGCCGTCACCGGTGATGTCGGCGAAGGCGACCTGCGCGCCGCGCGCCTCACCGGGAGTGGCGAAACCCTTGACCTTGTCCCAGCCGCCCGGAGTCGGCATTCCCGTGCCCTTGTTCTGCCAGGCGGTCGGGAAGCTCATCCGGTCCAGCGTGATCAGGTCGTCGCGGCCGTCACCGTCCAGGTCGGTGAAGTACAGCTCCGGCTCGTAGCTGAGGTTGTTCGCGACGATCGTCGCACTGCCCCAGCTGACCTTGCCGCCACTGCTGGTGTTCCGCGACATCCGCATCGCGGGGATGCCGGTCGGCGAGTCGGCCGGCGGCAGGATCCGGATGTAGTCGTCCTTGCCGTCACCGTCCAGGTCGGCGAAGTGGACCAGCGCCGGGTTGTTCCCGCGGTCGGCCGGGCTGATGTCGCCCAGTGAGACCGCGGCCTTGCGCGGGTCGTCGTTGCGCCAGCCGGTGACCTTGCCGTCCGTACCGACCACCGCGTAGTCGTCCTTGCCATCGCCGTTCAGGTCGGGGAACCCGATCTTCGAGTTGGTCGCGGCGGCGTCCCGGATCTTGCCGATCGGCTCCCAGGTGTACGAGCGGCCGCTGATCATGTGCTGCAGGACCGCAATCCGAGCGCCTTCGGCGAAGGCGTCCGCGATCTTCCGGTAGCCGGCGTCGGTCGGGTAGATCTCGTTGGTGATGTCTTGCGGGGTGACCGAGCCCAGCTCGACCAGCACCAGCCGTGCGCCGTCCTTGATCTTGGCGTAGGCGATCGTGCGGAGCGCGCTGTTGTAGGCGTCGATCCGGGCCTGGTACGTCGGGTTCGTCGACGGCGGCAGGGTCCCGAGCAGGACCGTGGTCGTCGGCGAGGTCCGGTAGATCGCGTCCAGGAAGCTCTGCATCTTCCCGGCCGTCGCCGTACCGCCGGCACCGCCGGCCAGGTCGGCCGTGCCCGCGATCAGAGTCATCATGTTCGGCCGCAGCGTCTGCAGCGCGGGGATCGACTCGGCCTTGATGTCGTCGATGCCCTTGCCGTTGAACCCCATGTGGTCGGGGTCGCCGCGCTTGCCGTTCTTCAGCTCACCGACGAAATCCGTGCGCTTGAAGACGAGAGTGGCCGCCGTGCCACCGACCACCGCAATGGTGGTCAGGCCCTTCAGGATGTCCTTCAGGTAGTCCCGGAAGCCACCGTCGTCGGTGCTGTGCACACCGGCCGTGATCCCGTCACCGGTCGGCATCACCCGGAGCTCGTCGATCGACGGGCTGGGGCCGGCCGCGTTGAGCTGGCCGGACTGGACCGGCCAGTGGTCGGAGTCGCCCTCGGGCCGGACCGTGACGTTCAGCACGTGCGGGTGGGTGGTGACGAAGTAGTCCAGCTCACTGCCGTGCTGGTGGGTCGCCTGACCCGCGCTGTGGACCCGCATGGTCCGCGGGAAGCCCGCCCGGCCGGCGAGGACCTGCGGGTCGACGTTGAAGTCGCCACCGATCGTCGCGTTGTAGGTGACGCCATCCCGGGTCCCGAGGGTCCTGATCTGGTTGTCGATAGCCTCCAGCATCCGCCCGGAGTCACCGCCACCGCCGGACAGGCCGTGCATGGTGAAGTACCACTCGTTGCCGAACCGCGCACCGAGCGCGTTGCGGCCGGCGTCGACCGGGTTGCCGACGACGATCAGTTCGTCGGGCCTCTCGGTCAGGACGAGCGCTATGTTGACCCGGCCGCCGATCCGGCGCGGGTTGGTCGCGTCGTCGGCGGTCTGCAGGAAGTAGACCTCACGGGTCGGGTTGGGACCGCGGCGAGTGCTGAAGGACCAGGTCCGGTGCAGGACGGTGAACTGATGCGTGGCGCCCTGGCTGTCGGTCGTGGTGAAGGTCTGGTCAGGCCGTGCGACGCTGTTCGCAGGAGGGTGCGGGCCTACCTCCTGAAGCATCAGGATCGGCGCCTGCAACGCCAGCCGATGGACCGTGTTGCTCCACTTGCTGCCGTTCTGTGCCTCGTTATTGGCCCCCTGCATGTTCCAGGAGACCAGCGACGTGGTGGCCGCAGGGAAGTCGGTGGCGGCGGCCGGAACGGCAATTGACGCTGCCAGCCCGGCTAGCACCACCGCTGCGGATATTAATCGGCGGAACAAGAGCCTTCCCCTTTTCTCATATCCAACAGATCGGGAACAACCGAATCGTTGGAACTGGATAGTTTCTCAACTGTAGGCGTTTGCAGCGTGTCCTCGGCGAGCTTTCCCTGGCGCAGTCCGGTGACCGTGGCCCAGCCGGCGCTGTGGGCGGCGACCTCCTTGCCCGCAGCGTCGCACAGGCCGTGCCAGATCCGGGTGCCGGTGTCGGCGTCGATGACCACGGTGTCTCGTACTTCGGCTGTCCGCAGCGCAACCGCCGGTGGCCGGTGGCTCGTCCGAGGACCCAAGCCAAGGTCATCTACGCGCTCCTCGAGTGGATGGCCGCAGGTCGAGCACGCCAACGATTGACGGTCTGTACCCGCAGTCCGTGTGCTACTTCCGTGGGATCGGGTAATGCCGCCCCTCGGTATTCGATCGCGCCCGGTATCCGATCTCGCGAAGCCACCCGAACCATCCGCCGCCTTCGGGTGTCAGAGCTGACGTCAGAGCTTTCGAGAGCCTCCGCTCCTTCGAGGAAGGCCGGCTGCCGTGAGGGACGTACTGACCATCGTTCTCGCCGTCGCCGCGCTCGACGTCCTCGGCTCCCTCTTCGCTCTCCTGTTCATCAAGCTCAACAGAGCATGGCGTCGCCGCCGGGGACAGCAGCCGGTATCCGTACCAGCCGTGTCCGTACCAGCCGGTATCCGCAGTGGCTCAGGCGCCCTCCCCGCGGGGGGAGGCGATCGCGCGGGCCGCTCGTACCTCGTGGCGCAGCGGGGCCAGCGCGCCCTTTTCGTCGCCGGGCAGGTCCGCTCGTACCTCTACGAGCACTTCGCTGGAGCGCAGACCGGCGGCCAGTTCGCGCAGTTGGCGTTCGATGTCGGCGGTCTCGGCGGGGGAGGGCGGCCGGGCGCCGTGGTCGACGCGGACGCGGGCCGCCGTGGTCGCGTCCACGATGCGTTCGACCGCGACGACCAGGGGCCACCAGGCGGTGGCGTGGGTTCCGGTGGGCGGGGGTTCGGTCAGGGCGCGTTCGAACTCGGTGCGCACGGCGGAGAGGTCGCGGTAGATGCGCCGGCGGTTGCGGATCCGTTCGGCTTGGGCGTTCTCTCCGGCGGCGGGCGGGGCGAAGGCACGGCGTACGTACTCCGCCGTGTCCTCCACCGCGTCCGCCAGACGGTCTCCGATGCGGGTGTGCCAGCTCTCGGGCCAGAGGAGGTAACCCGCGATCAGGGCGATGGCGCAGCCGATCATGCTGTCGGTGAAGCGCGGCAGCACCAGGTTGAAGCCCTGGTGGTTGAGGACGTCGGAGATCAGCAGGATCACCGGGGTGATGGCGGCGGTCTGGAAGGCGTAGCCCTTCGCGGACACCGCCGGGATCAGCCCCGCGAGGGCGAGCATGACGGCCACGTCCCACCAGCCGCGCGGGATCGCGGCGAGGATCGCGGCCGCGACGACCAGCCCCGCGACCGTGCCGAGCGCGCGCAGCACCGCGCGGGAGAAGACCGAGCCGAAGTCCGGTTTGAGGATGAAGGTGACGGTGAGCGCCACCCAGTACGAGCGCGGTACGGCGATCAGCGACACCAGCGCCTGCGCGAGCCCGATGCAGAGCGCCAGGCGCAGCCCGTACCGCCAGGAGGCCCTGGAGAGCAGCGCGTCGCGGGTCGCGCGGCGGGCGCGGACGCGGAGCGCGGCGGGGCGGCCGAGCCGGTCGGCGGCGGTGTACGGGTCGGGGTCGGCCTTGTGCACGACCGCCGCCGCGTGGCGCAGCGCGGCGTCGACGGCCCGTTCGGAGGGGGTGCCGGGCGCGGGCAGTTCGGGTGTGGGTCCGCCGGTACGGCCGGCGGCGACCGCGTCGGCCAACTCCCGTACGGCGGCGGGGATCGCGGGCGCCAGCGGCCGGCCGCGCAGATGGGCGGCGGGGGCGGCCTCGACCAGCGGGATGATCACGTTGAGCTGGGAGAGCAGCCGTACGAGCGTGTCGGAGCGGCCGTGTTCGCGGGCGCGACGGGCGAGGACGAGGTCGTACGCCTTGTTGAGGGCATCGGTGACGGCCTGGCGCTTGGTGTCGTACGTGTCGTACGTGTCGTACGTGTCGTACGTGTCGGGCGCGGGACTGGACCCGGTGTTGCCCGCCGCCTCCGTACCCGACCCGGTGTTGCCCGCCGCCTCCAGCAGATCCGCCAGCGCGCGGTACGTCCCGGCGACCGCGGCCCGTTCCGGTGTCCGGCCGCGTACCGGCCAGGCCAGCAGCGACAGCGCGAGGACCAACAGCCCGCCGAGCCCGAACAGCAGCGGCGCCTTCCACCACGGGTCGGGCAGCGCCAGCCCGGCGCCCACCACGGCGTTGGTCAGGAGCAGCAGTCCGGAGTTGGAGGCGACCGCGCCGATCGACGAGATCATCCCGGAGACCAGCGCGACCAGCGTCAGCAGCGCCACCGCCGCCCAGCCCTGCCCGAAGGCGAGCGAACCGAGGGTGACGCCGATCGCGCCGAAGACCTGTGGGACCCCGATGTTGAAGACCCGCATCCGGTACGCGTCGGCGGTGTCGCCCAGTACGGCGAACAGCGCGCCCATCGACACCAGCGCCCCGTACTCCGTCCTCCCCGTGGCCAGCCCGACGGCCAGGGGCACGGACAGCGCGAGGGAGGCGCGGGCGACGGCGGCCCGGGGGACGGGCGCGGGCTGCGGGCGCAGCCCGGCGAGCAGCCACGCGGGCGGGGTCAGCCGCCCGCCGGTGGGGCGTTTGGTGACTCCGGACGTACGTTCTCCCATGCCCCGATCTTCGCAGGGCCCTTTCGCGGAGGCGGGAAGGCGTCAGCCGCGCGCCTCCGGCCCGACTCAGCCGCACGCCTCCGGCCCACTCAGCCGCGCAGCTCCAGCCCCACGAGGAGCGCCCGGTGGTCGGTGTCCGCCAGGTCCAGGAAGCGGGCGTCCCGTACCGCGAAGTCCTCGCTGACCAGTACGTGGTCGATCTGCGCGCCCAGCGGCCGGGGCACGGCGGAGGGCCAGGACGGGGTGCGGCCCGCGCCGCCCAGGAGCGCGCCGTCGCGCAGCCCGCCGTCGTCCAGGACGGCGCGGAAGGCGGCGTGGTCGCGGGTGGCGTTGAAGTCGCCCGCCATGATGACGGGGGTGTCGCCGCGCCCGGCGGCGTACGCGCGGATCCGGCCCAGCTCGTCGCGCCAGTCCTGGACCATGCCGGGGATGGGCGGCAGCGGGTGGACGAGCTGCAGCTCGATCGCGCGGCCGTCGACGCGCGCCTGGGACCGGGGCATGGCGAGGACGCCCTTGATCCGCTCCGTACCCGTGAGCGGGAACGTGGACAGGATCGAGGAGCCCTCGGCGGAGCTGGCCCTGACGATATGACGGTACGGATAGTCCGCGGCCGGGATCCGTTCGTCGAGGAGCCGCGCGCAGACGAACTCGCACTCCTGGACGAAGACCAGGTCGGGCTTCTCGCGCCGGATCACCTCGATCAGCCCGAGCGTGCCCTGCCCGAACTCGACGTTGGAGGTCAGCACGTCGATCCGGGTCCCGGTGCCGGTAGCGCGTGCATCGGCCGCCTGTGTCTCGTACGGGCGCAGGAACCACCCCGTGACGGCGAGCAGCACCAGCGTCCACACCACCCCGGCCCGCCACCGGAGCAGCGCGGCGAAGAGCAGGGCGGCCCCGGCCGGGACGAGCAGCCACGGCAGGAAGGCGAGCAGCTGCGGTACGGGCGTGACGGCGTCGGTGCCGAGCAACCGACAGCCCAGCAGGACAGTGGCGGCGAGGAGGAACAGACCCGTGGCCCTGATCAGGAGGCGCTCGTGGAGGGGGCGGCTCAGGGGCGGGGGCTGCGTGTCCAACAGGGCCGTGCTGTCCAACGGGGTGACCCTCTCGCTTCTCTACGTCCGTACGTTGCTTCCGTACGTCGCTTCCGTACGTCGCTTCCGTACGTCCTCGGACCTGGCATCCTCACAGACGCCCGGCGGCAGAGGTCGGTTGCCCCGGCGTCGCACAGCACTTCAGGTGTACGGGAACAGCGGACCGGTGAGGGTGCCGCTGTTCCCGTACACCTGCGGGTGGAAGGGGAGGGTGGGTGAGGTGCTGGGGTACCGCCGGGGCGGTGTCAGGTTCTGGCGCCGGATCCGAAGCGGTCCGTGGCCAGCGCCCAGATGATGAACGCCGACAGCGCCATGCCCATGACCGACCAGATGGGCTGGTACGGCAGGTACATGAACTGCGCCACGAGGAGGAGTCCCGCCAGCCCGATACCGACGAACCTGGCCCAGCTGGCGCGCGTCGCGAGCAACGCGATACCGGTCAGGGCGAGCAGCCCGCCGATGATGACGTGGATCCACCCCCACGACGTCAGGTTGAAGGTGTACGCGTAGTTGGTGACGCTGTTGAGGAACGAGTCCCTCTTGAAGGCCACGACGGCCTGGAGGATGGTTGTCGCCCCGGTGACCAGCATCAGGATACCGGCGAGAAGGCTTCCGCCCCTGGCCCAGGCGGCCCTGCCCTGGGTATGGGCGCCGGTCCCGACACCGGTTCCGTAGCCGGTGCCGTAACCGGTCCCGGCACTTGTCGTGCCGAAACCCGTGCCTGTGCCAGTGCGTATGCCCGTGCCCGTGCCCGATGTGGTGGGGGGCCTGTGTGCTGTGTTCTGGCTCATAACCCCCATGGTGCTCCAAATGGCCCAAAAGGGATATTTGACCGGGCGATATCAGCATAAAGATTAAGTAAAGTCCCGCGTGGTGTCTGGTGCGGCGTCCACCGCGGTGCCTGGCTGACCTGCGCGTTGACGCGAGTTGACGCCGAAGGCGGCCGGGTGTGCCCTGGAAGGAAGGACGGGGGGCGAGGGAAGGATCCCCACCATGGCCACACCCCTTCGGATGCCGGCGCACCACCGCACCCCCTGGCACCGCGCTTCCCGTGTGAGCGCCCGGGAGCGGCTCCCCCAGGGCTCTTCGCGCTACGGCCCCCCGCACTCCCGGGACCGGGACCGGGGTCACCGTCTCTCCCCGCTCGCGCTCGGATCCCTGCTCCTCCTCGGCATCGGCTACGGCGGCTACACCTCCGCCATCGCCCGCTCCGGCGGAGCCGCCACCTACCGCCAGCTCGCGCTGGCCCTGATCTCCGGCGCGGTGCTGGCGGCGCTGACCTTCGCCCTCGTACGCGTACAGCACTCCCTGATACGCGAAGTGCGCGCGGCGGCCTGGGGAACGCTGACCGGCTGCGCCGTCGGCTTCCTCTACAGCCTCACCGGACAGAGCGTGCTGCTGTCGACGGGGATCGGGCTGGTGCTGGGGGTCTCGGCGTTCCTGGTGCTGTTCTACCTCTACTACACGCGGGAACCCTGAGACCCTCAGCGAAGACGCTTCAGTGAAGACCCCTCAGTGAAGACCCCTCGGCGAAGACGCTTTACCCCAGGCCGGCGAGCAACTGGGCGAAGGGCACGACCTCGGCCTCGTCGCTCTCGTCGTTCTCGTCGCTCTCGACGCCTGTCGATGGCGACGACGACGCCGACCGCCCCGCCAGCAGCCGCCCGAACTCGGCGCTCGCCCGCTCGATCCTGGCGGGCAGCCCGCCGCCGTGCGTGTCCGCGCCCGTACCCCAGTCGTCGGTCGCGGCGAAGACGGCGGTCGGGAGCGTCAGCGCGTGCAGGTACGAGAACAGCGGGCGCAGGGCGTGCTCCACCACGAGCGAGTGGCGGGCGGTGCCGCCGGTCGCGGCGAGGAGTACGGGGGTGCCGGTGAGCGCGTCCGGGTCGATCAGGTCGAAGAACGACTTGAACAGCCCGCTGTACGAACCCGCGAAGACCGGCGTCACCACGATCAGTCCGTCCGCCCCGCCCACCGTCTCCAGCGCCTCCCGCAGTGGGGCCGCGGGGAAGCCGGTGACCAGGTGGTTGGCGATGTCGACGGCCAGGTCGCGCAGTTCGACGACCGTGACCTCGGCCTTGCGGTCGCCGGAGGCCAGCTCGCGCGAGGTGGCCTCCGTCAGCCGGTCGGCGAGCAGCCGGGTCGAGGACGGCTTGCTGAGCCCTGCGGAGACGGCGACGATCTTCAGCGGGTCCGTGCTCTTCAGCGGGTCCGTGGCCTTCAACGGGTCCATGGTCAGCCTTCCTCGGTGGGCGCGGACGAGCGTACGGACGGGTGCACCGGACCGGCCGGGACGTCGGCCGGCCGCAGCGCCGCGAACTCCTTGCGCAGTACGGGTACGACCTCCTCGCCCAGCAGGTCGAGCTGTTCCAGGACCGTCTTCAGCGGCAGCCCGGCGTGGTCCATCAGGAACAGCTGGCGCTGGTAGTCACCGAAGGAGTCGCGGAAGGTCAGGGTCTTCTCGATGACCTGCTGCGGGCTGCCGACGGTCAGCGGGGTCTGGTCCGTGAAGTCCTCCAGGGAGGGACCGTGCCCGTACACCGGCGCGTTGTCGAAGTACGGCCGGAACTCCCGTACCGCGTCCTGCGAGTTCTTGCGCATGAACGCCTGGCCGCCGAGGCCGACGATCGCCTGTTCGGGGGTGCCGTGGCCGTAGTGCGCGTACCGCTTGCGGTAGAGGCGGATGAGCTGCTGGTAGTGCTCCTTGGGCCAGAAGATGTTGTTGGCGAAGAAGCCGTCGCCGTAGTACGCGGCCTGCTCCGCGATCTCGGGCGAGCGGATCGAGCCGTGCCAGACGAACGGCGGGGTGCCGTCCAGCGGGCGCGGGGTGGCGGTGAAACCCTGGAGGGGCGTACGGAACCGGCCCTCCCAGTCGACGACGTCCTCGCGCCACAACTTGTGCAGCAGGGCGTACTTCTCGATGGCCAGCGGGATGCCCTTGCGGATGTCCTCGCCGAACCAGGGGTAGACCGGGCCGGTGTTGCCGCGCCCCATCATCAGGTCGACGCGGCCGTCCGCGAGGTGCTGGAGCATCGCGAAGTCCTCGGCGATCTTCACCGGGTCGTTGGTGGTGATCAGCGTGGTGGAGGTGGAGAGGATCAGCCGCTCCGTGGTGGCCGCGATGTAGCCGAGCATCGTCGTCGGGGAGGAGGGGACGAAGGGCGGGTTGTGGTGCTCGCCGGTCGCGAAGACGTCGAGCCCGACCTCCTCGGCCTTCTGGGCGATGGTGACCATCGCCTTGATCCGCTCGTGCTCGGTCGGCGTACGTCCGGTGGTCGGGTCCGGCGTGACATCGCCGACTGTGAAGATCCCGAACTGCATCGCGTTCACACCTCTCGCCTGGGAGGGCCGGAGCCCTGTTTGGTTGAATCTTAAACTGAATCTTATAACAGGGTGCCCCTCGGGCCTATTCCCCCGAGTGTGGCCGGGTGCTTCCCCGAGTGTGGCCGGGGTGCTCCCACGAGTGCGACCGAGGTGCTCCCACGAGTGCGACCGGGGCTTTCCGCCGGCGTGGCCGGGGCGGCGGCCGGTGGGCGCGGCGCCGGGCCGCCCGCCCTCGGGCCCGGCCCCGTACCCCCGCATCACTCTTTCGCCGCAGGTCGGGCCGGTGGTGTCACCCGTCCGGCTATCACCGATGGCCGTGTTTCGGATTCCGGAACACCATCCGCTGAGGAAATCGGCAGTGAAAAGCGGGAGAGGAGAAGGTGGCGCGGAAAAGGCGGCGGTGAAGACCAGGGCCGGCCGCAAGGTGGCCTCGGACTGGACCTTCAAGATCACCCAGGCGACACCGTCGGTCATGAACGTCTCGTACGACGTCCGGTTCCACGCCAAGTTCAACCCCGACTGGGCGGACCAGCCGACCGACGAGATAATGGTCTGGCTCAACTACCAGGGTGGCGCGGGCCCGTTGGGCGCCAAGACGGTCCGGCTCACAGTCGGCGGAGTGGCCTGGGACCTCTACGCCGGGAAGATCGTCAACCGGGACGGCGGGGGCCGGGTGACCAGCGGCTGGAACGTCTACGCGTACGTCCGGGCGTCGCCCGTCACCAGCGCGCACACCGACATCACGCAGCTTGCCCAGAGACTGGTCGGCCGGGGGCGGCTCCAGAACACCAAGTATCTGACCAGTGTGGAAATCCGGTACGGAGGTGTCCACCGGCAAGGGACAGCTGGACACCAGCGCGTACTCCCTGTCGGTGCGCTGACCGACCGGCTGACGCGCCCGTAGCGCGACGACATGGGGGCCCGGCCGATATTCGGCCCGGCCCGTCCATGAGCCTTGCCGTGCCCGCGCCATGGCATCCGGCGGGCCGCGTTGTGGGGGGCTTTAGCCAGATTTGTATGAAGAAACCGGAACCCCAGGGCCGCACTTCCCCATCCCGATGGATGGAAACGAAAGAAGCCACAGAAGCCACAGAAGCCACAGAAGAAGTCACCCGCACCCCCAGCGTCCCAACAGCCGTCCGGAGAGCCCCCGATGTCACACGCACGCCCCGGCACCCACCGGTCGAGGGGCCACCGCCGCGCCGCCCGCGCCAAGCGCTGGACACTCGGTCTGACCCTGGCGATCCTGTTCTCCCTGGCGGCCTGGCCGGTCCTCGACCACTTCGGTGTCTTCTCGGACGACGGCGTCCCGATCAGCTTCGCGCAGGGCGGCGCGACCGGCCCGGGCACCCAGCGGCGGGCCGCCACCTCCGACGTACGGATGCCGACCGGGCCCGCGGCGGCGTTCTCGGTGGCGGCGACGGTCCCCGAGGACAACACCAAGATCGCTGTCACCACCCTGAAGGGCAAGCGGTCGGGGTTCACCGGCCGGGTCTGGGTCTGGGTGCCGCCGCAGTACAAGGAGGCGCGGTACGCGAAGAGCGGCTTCCCGGTCATGATCGCGCTGCCCGGAGGCGCTGGTTACCCGGTCAACTACTGGATGGGTACGGACCTCAAGCTGGAGGCGAGCATCGACAAGTGGTCCCGGCAGGGCAAGAGCCTCCCCTTCATCCTGGCCATGCCGGTCCTCAACCCCCACCCGGACACGGGCGGCCTGTACTGGGACGCCAGCGACATCCCCGGCCAGCCGAGGATGGGCACCTGGCTCACCGAGGACGTACCGAACCTGATCAGGGCCAACTTTCGTACGATCAAGTCCCGCGACGGCTGGGCCGTCATGGGCTCCTCCACCGGGGGCTTCGCCGCCCTGAAGTCGGTGCTCCAGAAACCCCACGAGTTCAAGGCGGCCATCGCCTCGGGCCCCGACATCACCCCGGACTCCCGCCTGTGGACCGGTCACAAACGCCAGGAGCAGGCCAACAACCCCACCCTCCTGGCCCCCCGTCTGATCGCCGCGAAGCGCCCCGACGTCTACATCGCCTTCCAGGTCGGCACGGTCGGCTCGGACGCCACGGCGAAGCCGAAGATCGAGGACTTCGTCAGGAGATACACCCGGGGCCCGGTCAGGACCATGCTCAGCGTCATCCAGAGCGGCGAACACAACGCCCACACGTACGTCCCGAACATGGTCAACGGCGGCCTGATCCAGTGGATCAGCAAACACATGCGGGGCCCCGTCCCGGCATCCTGAGCCGGGACGGCACACCCTGCCACCCGAAAACGATATCGGCTATTCCCACCCAGCGGTATCGTTTCACCTGTCACGCGCGCCTGGGAAGGGTGGACGACATGACCGGAACCGTCATCGATCTCGACGAGAACATGGTTGCCGAGGCCATGCGTATCTTCGGCGCCAAGGCAAAGGTCAAGGCAGTGCGCCTCGCCATGGAAGACGCCGTCGAGAGGAATTTTCGGCAGGAGTTCTTCGACGCCATGGGCACAGGGGAAATCGATTTCGGCGAGATCATCGAAAGAACCGGCCCCGCAAAGCCGACGGATCCCTCAAACGTATCGAGCCAGGCCGCCTGATGCAGGACCGCTGCCTGATGGGAAAGTCCGCTCTCGCAGCTGCATGAAACCAGGCAACTCACCAACACTTCTATTGCCGAATCAATCGGATTCCGTGACGGACTGGTACGCCTGAGCTATTATCTGGCACGTGTCGCACCCGCCCCCCTTCACGGCTCGGCCGAACAAATCGCTCAACCCATCACCGCAGCACTGGCAACCGAAGCCACCTGTCGAAGATTTCGATGCCGGATTTCCTGCTGCGCCCGTCGCATTCTCGTCCGACAGTGACCTGGCCGCCGATTCCCATGAACTCATCGCCGTTTCCCAGGTCCATGCGAAAGGAATATCGTGAACAAGATACTGATCACCGCTGACCGTGTCATTGCGAAGTCTGCGGATCAGGTGATCAATGACGGTGCCGTGCTCGTGGACGGCGGCTTAATCGCCGCTGTCGGTACAGCAGCCGAGTTGGAGACGTCGGTGGATGCGAGTGTGACCCGGTTGCGGTGCCCTGGGGCGACAGCGATGCCTGGTTTGATCGACTGCCACGTGCACCTGGCTTTCGATGCCTCAGCGGACCCGGTCCGAGCCGTGACCCACGCCGACCCGGCTGAACTTGTCGCGGCTATGGCGGACCGTGCCGGGCGGATGCTGGCGGCTGGTGTGACGACCGTACGCGATCTCGGCGACCGCGATGCACTCACCGTAAAGCTGCGATCCTCTATCGACTCCGGGGCGGCAATCGGGCCACGAATTCTTGCCGCGACCGCACCATTGACCTCGCGCGGTGGCCATTGTGGATTCCTTGGAGGCGAAGTCACTACCGACGATGATATCCGCACGCAGATCGCCCGCAACGCAGCCGATGGCGCCGATCTGATCAAGGTTATGGCCTCGGGAGGTGCTCTCACGCCTACCGGACCACGCATGTGGCAATCACAGTTCTCTCCGGAGCAACTACGCTTGATCGTCGAAGAATCCGCCCGCCTTGGCCTGGAGGTGGCCGCCCACGCGCACGGCACCGACACCATCGCCAATTGCGTGACAGCCGGAGTCCGGACCATTGAGCACTGTTCTTGGCGTACCACTGAAGGAATCAGCTATGACCCGGAGATCGCGCGTCGAATTGCTGAAAAAGACATAGCTGTCTGTCGATGCGTGTCCGGGGACTGGAGGATGTTTCTCGAGCAGCTGGGAGCAGAGCGCGCCAAAGCGTTGTCCGAGACAATTATCGGGATGCGAAAGGACGGTGTCCGATTCATCGCCGGCACTGATGCCGGCGTGCCGGGGGCGCAATTCGGTGACTATGTGGGTATGCTTGAATTTTTTGCCAATCTTGGATTCAGTCATTCCGAAATCATCGACATGGCCACGACCAGCTCCGCCCACGCCCTTGGGCTTACTGACACCGGCTCATTGGCTCCTGGCATGCGCGCCGATATCATCGTCATCGATGGGAACCCTCTCACTGGATTGGATTCTCTTCGTAGAATCCAGCACGTTTTCGTGGCAGGCATGCAGGTACCTCGAGTCGCATCCGAACGGGGCAGGCAGCGTACCGACGCTTACGAAGCGCACCCATAAGATCCACTGATCGCCAAACAGAAATTCAAGATCAGCAGTACCGGCCTGAACAACGCCCTCTCCACTACATGGATGCGGACAACGAGGTGGAGGCCGCCTACCGCTGGTGGCAGGTGCAGGGTGAGCCGGACGACGAGCGCTTCGGGCTCACCGTGCCCCGCGACGCCTCCGTCCCCTGGCTCGACACCCCGGCTCGGCCCGTGCGCCGAGGCGTCCGGTTGGACCGGTATGACCGATGGGAGAACAACCCCGGCGCCGTTGCCCTGTGCGCCGGGGGCCGACGTCACGTGCTCAACGCCGGCTCCCGCCACGCTCTTTCCCACCCCAGCCCTGCTTGTCGCCGCCACCGCCGAGCTCAACCGGCTGATGGCCCTGGACGGTAGCTCCGTTACGCCTGGGCGCCCGCGAACGCGACGAAGTCGGTCCAGGCGGTGGGCGCGAGGGTGAGTACGGGGCCGTGGGGGGTCTTGCTGTCCCGTACGGGGACGACGCCGTGGGCGGCGGTGTACGTGGGGGCCCACTCGATGCAGTTGACGCCTCCCGTGCCGCTGTACGAGGACTTGGCCCATTCGGCGTGCGCGAGGTTCGGGGTGGTGCTCATAGTGTCAACGCCTCCATAGCGGACCTGATCATGGCCGCCGTTTCCTTCGGCGACAGGGCGCATGCCCTCAGTAGATCGTAGGTGCGATGACGCGCCGAGACCGAGTGCTTTTCCTCGGTCATTTCCCGGTCACACTGTTCTCCTCCCAAACGACCTGTGTGCCGTCTTCGAGGGTCATCAACCTCACTGATCCCCCTGCCATGGCATGTCCCCCGTGCGCGAATGGGAGAACCTGCACGATGTTGGTAGGGACGAGCATCACATCGAGCAGCCGGGCCAGCTGCTTCCGCATGACCTCCGGGGTGCCGAAGGAGCGCCGTAGCACCGCCTCATCAAGGATCATGGAGAAATCAGGTGCGGGGTCAACGCTCAGCGCGGCCTGCCGACCCAGGCGAGCTGCCACGAGTTCCTGGATTTCGTTGGCGGTCGCCCTCGGATTGTGCAGTTCGAACAGGGCGCGGGAATACCCCTCGGTCTGCACCAGCCCTGGCACCAACTGGCCGCTGTATTCCTGGATGACGTGCGCCTTCGCCTCAAGTTCCATCACTCGACGGAACTGATCGGGATGGATCTCCTTCCGCGCCAGCGCGTACAGCTTCCCGAACAACCCGCCCGTCCCAAACGCCGCGTCGAGGCGTTCCGGCAGGTCGGGCGGGATCATCGTCTCCGCCGTTTCGAACCGGGCCAGTGAACTCTTCCCGTACTTGAGGATGGAGCCCAGGCTTTCGAGGCTCATTCCCGCCTCTTCCCGGTACCGGCGCATCTCCGACCCGAAGAGATCGCGGGCCGATCGCTCCGGTGTCAACTCCCTTGGTTGTGGCGCCATGCGCGCAACCCCTTATCCCCAGGGGCCTGTCGGGACAAAAAAGCCTTCCGACCCCGTGTGCAAGTGCCGATGCTTGACGCACAGACAGTAACAACGTGATGGCGGAAGGTGAATCCCGCGTATGTGCGAGACAGCACTCTTAACGGCTCCCGGTGCGGGCGAACTTGAGGTGACGGTGCATGGGGGTGGTTTCTGGCGGTTGGTGCCGGATGACGTTCCCCGGGTGTATGCGCCGGTCACGGGTGGGTTGCTGGAGCGGGTACTTCACGGATTGGAGCGGGTGGCGGAATGACGGACGAGCGTGGTGTCAGCAGGGCGCGGGGGATTCTGGCGCGGTTGACGGAGGAGTTCGGGGTGGACGGAGTGCTGCTCGTGCCGAAGCCCGGGCCCGGGGCCGACGGGGGTGGGGGCTGGGATCTGGTGCCGGGTGGTGCGTTGCGGTGGCCGCCGTGTGAGTGCGGGCATTCGCTGTGTCCCGACTCCGGTACGGCGGCCGGGCAGCCCGGTGAGCCCGGTGAGCCCGGTGCGGCCGGTGAGCCTGGTGAGGGGTTGAGTGTGCGGGTGGGGGAGCGTAACCGGCGGAGCAGTCGGGGCGGGGTGTGAGATCCCGGCCGGTGGTGTTGGTGGGGCCGGGTGGGCTGTGTATCGGGATGGTGGTCTTCGACCGGGTGTACGAACTGGTGGGCGTGGTCGATGACTTCGCGGGCCCCCTGGTCTCCCTGTCCCGGCCCACCGGGCTCACCTGGAACAGCCGCTGGGTATCCGTCCGCCAAGGCACCCCGTACGAACAACGGCAACTACGCGCCCTGGCGGCACTGCACCGGCTGCGCCACAAGGGCCTGAACCGGCCTCACCAGTACCAGCCCCGGTGCCCGTAGGCCGCTCGTTCTTCGCCGTGACGTAGATCCGTCACAGGTTCCCCGGGCCGTGCACGGCCCGGGGAAGGGCGGGCCCGTACCAGCACCACCCAGCACCAGCACCACCCCCCCTTTTGCTCCCGTTCCGGCCGGGACTCCGGCGACGCCCCCACGACGCCCCGGACACCCCGAATTCAGCACCACACCCGTCATGCCCCTCCAAAGCAGCCACTGGCTCCTCAAGCCCCCCACCCCCTCACCCACATCCGCGCCAC
Organism: Streptomyces sp. NPDC088554; assembly: GCF_044752945.1. Lineage (NCBI taxonomy): Bacteria > Bacillati > Actinomycetota > Actinomycetes > Kitasatosporales > Streptomycetaceae > Streptomyces > Streptomyces sp. NPDC088554. Next base: position 118,627 of record NZ_JBIVMF010000011.1, read on the forward strand.
CTTCCACCAGCCCGCCCAGGCCGCCCACTGGTACCTCGAACAACTCGGGCCCCATACCGACAGCCTCACCGGTACGTACGCGGCCCTCCCCGACGCCGAACACCTCACCCAACGGCTCAGCCGGCGCCACGGCATCATCGGCGGCTGGTGGCTCACCGGACAACGCTTCCTCTCCCTCAACCTCATCGCCTGCCACCCACCACACCCCTGCCCCCACCCGTAGACGCCCGGCTGGCTTGAGAACGCCTGTTCGGATCGGTGATCCCCCACGTATGCATTAGAAAGGGATATCCATCTTCCAGAAGGCGGGGCAGGCGTGTGACAGGCGGAGCCGGGCAGGGGATACCCGAGGACTACCTGGAGGGGTACGGGCCCATCCTGGTCGCGGCCGGCTCCACCGGTCGGCGGCTCACGCGTGAGGAGTTGCTGGCGCGCAGGGAGTTGGGTGAGCAGGCCGCGGAGGCGGGGTTCGCGCTGCGGGCGCTGGTGGGGGCGCATCTGGCGGCGGCCCGTGCGTACTGGCCGGAGAACGGCTCCCCCGACAGTGTGCTCGCGGCGGTGGCGCAGGCCGTCGACGCGTTCGCCGAGGGGTACGAGCGGGCGCAGCGGCTGGCCGTACGGCAGGAGGCCGCCGCCCGGCGCGAGTTCATCGACGACCTGCTGTACGGGCGCAGCGACCTGGGGCGGCTGGCGGAGCGGGCGGAACGTTTCGGGCTGCGGCTCAGCTACGAGCACGCCGTGGCGGTCGCCGAGGGGTTCGTCGCGTACGACGAGGAGGACTCCGTGCCGCGCGCGGTCGAGCAGGCGCTGATCGGACGGTTCGGCGACCGCAGCGTCCTGATCACCACCAAGGCCGGGCGGCTGGTGTGCATCGCGCCGGGCGACCAGGGTGAGGTCCTCACGTACTTCGCCGAGCAGGCGCACGCGGCCACGGACGGCGGCCGGGTCGCGGTCGGCCGCCCGCAGCCGGGGGTGGGTGGGGTGGTGCAGTCGTACGAAGAGGCCCTGAACGTCCTCGATCTGGCGGACCGCCTCGGTATGGACGTGCCCGTGCTGCGCGCCGCCGAGCTGCTCGTCTATCCGGTGCTCACCCGTGACCGGCAGGCCATGACGGAGCTCGTCGTCAGCGCGCTCGGCCCGCTGGAGGCGGCGCGCGGTGGCGCCCAGCCGCTCGTCGAGACGCTCAACGTCTACTTCGAGGCGGGGTGTGTGGCGGCGGAGGCCGCGCGGCGGCTGTCGCTGAGCGTGCGGGCCCTGACGTACCGGCTGGCGCGGATACACAAGCTGACCGGGTCCGATCCGGCCGATCCCATGCACCGTTACACCTTGCAGACGGCTGTGATCGGGGCCCGGCTGATGGGCTGGCCCGAGCAGACGTTCTGAACCGTTACAGACGAAAGCGGCCACTATCACTATCATTCGATAACATCCGGCATCAAGAAAGCGTTAAGACTGCCGGGTACCGGCAATGCCGGATGTCAGACCCTGGTGCGAGTATGGAGTCCTGGCCGAGGAAGTGACTGGGGAAGCGGCCGAGCGGTAGCGGCAGTGGGGGAGGTGGGCCCGATGACCTTGTTTCTGGGTATCGGCATCGCGGGGATCGTTCTGCTTGTCCTGGCACTGATTTTCGACGGCGTCATCGAGGGGCTCTTCGACGGGGTCGGGGCGCTGGACGGCCTGTTCGACGGCCTGTTGTCGCTGCCGGTGATCGCCGGTTTCGTCTCGATGTTCGGCTTCGGTGGCGCGATCGTCCTGGGTACGACGCATGCCGGCCCCATACCGGCCACCGCCGCGGGGGTGGCGGCAGGTGTCGGGGCCGGGTGGGTGACCTGGAAGGCCAGTAAGGCGCTGATGCGCGACCAGACGGCCGTCACGCCCCGGGGCGACGACCTGGTGGGCAGCGCGGGCACGGTCGTCACGGCGATCCCCGCCGCGGGGTACGGCGAGGTGCTGCTGCGGCTGGGCGGTCAGCCGGCGAAGTTCTCCGCGAAGAGCGCGGAACCGGTGCCGTACGGGACGGAGATCTGGGTGGAGGCGGTCCTGTCCTCCAGTTCCGTCTCGGTACGTCCGGTCCAGCGCTGACCCGGGCGCCTTCGCCTCTCGCTGCCGCCTTTCCCCAACCCGCTCTATCCGTCTGCCTTTTATGTTGCGTGGGAGCATCCCGCGCGAACCGTTTCAACTGCCGTCCCACCGGGAGGCAAGGGAGAGAGTCCCATGAGTCCAGTCGTCATCGCAGTGCTGGGGGTCGTCGTACTCGTCGCCCTGCTGGCTCTTGTCGTCATCACGCGTTACAAGGTCGCCGGGCCCAGCGAGGCATTCATCATCACCGGCCGGCGCGGCAAGCAGTCGACCGACCCGAGCACCGGCCGGGTCTCCATGGACAACAGCGGCCAGAAGGTCGTGGTGGGCGGCGGCGTGTTCGTCGTCCCGTTCGTCCAGCAGAAGTTCACGCTCGACCTGTCCAGCAGGCACATCCCGATCAGCGTCCGGGGCGCCGTCACCCTGCGCGGGGTCAAGGCGAACCTCGAAGGCGTCGCCATCGTCAAGGTCGGCGGCACCGAGGACTCCATCCGCGCCGCGGCCCAGCGCTTCCTCCAGCAGCAGGGCGGCATCGTCGGCTTCACCCAGGAAGTCCTGTCGGGCGCCCTGCGCTCCATCGTCGGCCGGATGTCGGTCGAGGACATCATCCGTGACCGGGCGGCGTTCGCCGGACAGGTCGCCGAGGAGGCAGAGGCGAGCCTCTCCGGGCAGGGCCTGGTGCTGGACGCCTTCCAGATCCAGGACATCACCACCGAGGGTTCGTACCTGGAGGACCTCGGCCGCCCCGAGGCCGCGCGGGCCAAGCAGGAGGCGGACATCGCCGAGGCCGTGTCGCGCCGCGCCGCCGAGCAGGCCCGGCTGAAGGCCGAGGAAGAGATCGCCATCGCCCAGCGGACCTTCGCGCTCAAGCAGGCCGAGATCAAGGCCGAGACGGACGAGGCATCGGCCCGTGCGGCCGCCGCCGGACCGCTGGCCGCGGCCGCGCGTGAGCAGGACGTCCTGATGGAGCAGGAGAAGGTGGCCCAGCGCCAGGCCGCGCTGACCGACCGCGAGCTGGACACGAAGATCCGTAAGCCCGCCGACGCCGCGCGTTACCAGGCCGAGCAGGAGGCGGAGGCCCGGCGTATCGCCCAGGTCAAGGAGGCCGAGGCGGACGCCGAGCGTTCCCGGCTCACCGGTGAGGGCGAGAAGGCGCACCGTGCCGCGCTCGCCGCCGCCGTACGGATCGAGGGTGAGGCGGAGGCCGCCGCGATCGCCGCCAAGGGCGCGGCCGAGGCGGAGGCCATGCACAAGAAGGCCGACGCGTTCGCCCGCTACGGTGACGCGGCCGTCCTCCAGATGCTGGTCCAGGTGTTGCCGGAGGTCGTCGCGAAGGCGTCCGAGCCGCTGAGCGCGGTGGACAAGATGACCGTCATCTCCACGGACGGCGCGGGCCAGCTCGCTCGTACCGTCACCGACAACGTCGCGCAGGGCATGGAGCTCCTCAACGCCACCACCGGGGTCGACCTGGCGGAGCTGCTGAAGGGGCTGACCGGGGGCAAGCTCGCGAGCGGCAGTGTGGCGGTTCCGTCGGTTCCGTCGGTGTCCGCGGTCCCGGCTGTGCCTGCGGCGGCCACGGAGCAGGGCGGCTCGGCCAACAACGGCCGGGTCGAGGTCACGGACTGACCCACCGCCGTTGAACGCGCCAACTCCTCCGGGCTTCGGGCCTTGAGACGCCGGACGGGCAGCGACAGCGCCCGTCCGGCGTTTCGTACCCGTCCGACCGTCGGTCCTGCCGCTGCCGTTCTCCCCGACGAGGGCGACGATCCCGCCGGTCGGGATGGTCAGGCTGTATCCGTCCAGGGCCCGTTTGCGCGCCCCGCCGCCGCCTTCGCGCTTCCCGCCCCGGTACGTGAAGACCACGTCCTCGATACGGATGGCGGCCGGATGCGCGGGGAGCGGCCGGCCGCCGACCGGGATGGCGCGTTCGGCCGCACGGCACCGGACGCCACCCGAACGGAGTACGCCCGGCGCTCGTTCCGCCGGGCGCGCGCCTCCGCCATCCGTATCGATCGGCGTGGCAGCCGTCGTGCCGAGCGGCCGATCAGCCGTCCTGCCGGCCGTCCTGTCAGTTGGACTTCGAGCGGCCGAAGAACTCGATCTCGGCGATGGCGACCTGCTTGTCCGCCGCCGCCCCGTACGCGCTGCGCAGGATGAACCGTACGACCGTGGCGTCCGCCACCCGGAATGTGCGCCGCTGGGCGCCGCTGCCCTCGTTCAGGTCGAGGAAACGGGTGATGGTCTCGTTGTTCTTGGTGGTGATCACGGCCTCGATCCGCTTCGGGCGCGCGGACTTGGCGAGGTCGGTCGTCTGTGTGGAGACGCCCGGGGTGATGATGACGTCCAGCAGCCGGGTCGGCTGGAGGAAGCGCGCCTCGATCCACTCGCCCTCGCCGGACTCCGACAGCCCGGGGCCCCACCAGGTGTTGTTGAGCTTGTCGAACGCGAGCGCCGGTTCCTGCTGGGTGTAGGAGTGCGACGCCTCGACGAAGTCCGGTGAGACCGGGGCCCGTTCGGCGAAATGATCGCGTACGGCGTTCACGGCCGCCCCCGTGTTGAAGGCGGCCGTCACCACCAGCGCGACGACGAGCGCCCAGACGGCCCAGGTGAGGATCCGGCCCAGATTCCGCCGCAGACGGGGCCGGTCACCGGCCCAAGGGGCGGGCCTGTCACCGAAGTTCAGGATCCGGCGCCACCACGGCGGGCGCGCCTCCGGGACCCCCGGGCGGTCCGAGAGGGACATGGCGCAGCGGCGGCAGAAGTGGCGGTCGGGCCGGTTGCCGGTGGAGCACCAGGGGCAGGGGACGCCACCTTCCTCGTCGGGCTCCGCACCGGGGGCCTGCACCTGGGGCCGCGCGGCGGCGGCCCGGCCGGGCAGGACCGGCGCCACGGAGGGCTCGGGCGCCGCCCGCTGCTCGGGGTCGGCGACGGGGACGAGCAGGGCCCTGGCGCGCTCGGCCGCCGCCTCGGGGGACTCGGCGGTCTCGGGGGACTCCGTCCGTACGGGCAGGGTGGGTGTCGCGTCCTCGTCGTCCGGGGCGGCGTCCGGGGCAGCGGCCACTGCGGCAGTCGGCGCGGGCGTCACACGCGCGGGCCTCACAGGCGCAGACGCCGGCGCGGGCGCCGCTGCGGAATCCGGGGCCGGGGCCCGCGCGGAATCCGGGGCCGGTACGGGCGCGGGGGCCGTGGGCCCGGCCGTACCGTCTTCGTCCCCGTCGTTCCTCTCCCCCGGCGTCCAGCTCAGCACCGCACCGCAGCCGTCGCAGAAGGACTGGCCCGGGGCCGGGCTCGTACCGCACTCGGCGCAGTTCCGGGCGCGTCTGCGGGGGGCCGCCGGTGATGAGGAGGATGAGGGCGAGTTCTGGCTGGTCACCTGTCAGAAGTCCTTTCGGCGGCGGTCACCTGGACCGTGTACGGCATATGGGCGGGGCGGGCGGCCGCCACGAGGCTCTCCAGCCGGTGCGTGTCGGCGGGGCCGGGTTGTGGCAGCCGTACGGTGACGTGCAGCCGGGGGCGGCGTTCGCCGGGGACGGGGCCCAGCGGCCGGGCGTCCCAGGCGGCGGCGCCGCTCTCGGTGATCTCGGGCGTCACGCCGAAGACGAGCCGGATCGCCTCGGCCAGTCCGCGCCGGGTGCCCCGGATGCGGTGCAGCCGTACGGCGGCGGCCACTGCGGCGCGCAGCATCGCGGGGTCCTCGGGCAGGCCGGGCCCGTCCGCGCCCGCGCCGACCCAGCCGCCGAGCCAGCGGGTGAAGTCGGCCGGGGCGAGGGCGGGGGTGAAGTACGCGTCCAGGCAGTCGAGGGTGTTGTGGAGCGGCGCGAGGACGTCGTCGAGCCCGGCGACGAAGCGCTGCGCGAGGTCGTCGTCGGCGAAGACAGCGGGGAGCATCAGGCCCAGGGGCGAGGCGGAGCCCAGGCCGTCGACGGAGCCCCGGGCGCTACGGCTCGTCCCCCCGGCCGTACCACCGCCCCCACCACCGCTCCCGGCGCTCACGCCTGGTCCCCGATCACACGCACCCGGTGGTCGAAGGAGAAGACCAGCGCCGGGGGCGCGAGGTCGATCCGTTCGGTGGGGTCGCCGCGCTTGCCGCTGAGCGGGTCGGCGGGGTGCAGCAGTACCTCGTCCACCAGCTCGACGCCCGGCACGCGTTGCAGCACCGCGAAGACCTCACCGGCCTGCACCGGACGGCCGAAGGGCCAGCCGGTGCCGTGTGTCCCGCCGGTCAGCGGGTCGAGGTGGCGGTAGAGGGCGTCGTGCGCCTCGCGCCGTACGCGGTCGGTGTCGACGCCCCGGAAGGCGTGCAGGGTCGCGACGACGGTCACGCCCTGGTAGTACGGCGGGCCCACCGCCAACCGCGTCCCGATCAGGCGTCGTTCGTCGAGGTGCTGGGTGATCCGCGCCAACAGTGCGTCCCCCGGCACAAGTTGCTCGAAGCGCAGCCGCCCGCCACGGTCGGGTACCGCCTGCGGGACCACCAACACCCTTACCGCGTGGGCTCCGTGCTCGTCGGGCTCGGCCGCGATGCAGGTGATGCGGGCGGTCTCGGGCGCGGCCCGGCGGGCCAGCTCCTCGTAGTCGCGCAGGGTCACCGCGCGGTCCTGGGCGCCGAGCGCGATGGGCGCGCGTACCTTCGCCTCCTCGACGCTCTCGCCGTCGACCCCGCCGATCGCCGCCTCGCGGTTGACGACCTCGGCGACGTACGGGACGGAGTCGCGCAGCACCTGCACGGCACCCCGGGCCACATTGCCCCGCCTCCCGCCGCCGGTGCGGTAGCGGCGGGCGCGGATGACGGCGCCCTTGGGCGGTACGGCGCCGTACTGCCGCAGGGTGCCGTCCGCCTCCCGTACCGCGGGGCCGAAGGCGATCTCGCCGGTCGCCGCGTCGAGGGTGAGGTGCCGGTCGCCGGGGCCCGAGGCCGCGAAGTGGCCCACGGTCGTCCAGTCGGTCCAGCCGTCGCGCTCGGCGACCTGGAGGTGGAGCGGCGGTACGTCACCGACGACGGGCGCGTGCGCGAGCCGCAGCCGCTGGCCGGGCAGCCCGGTGGACTCCCCGAGCGCCTCGTCGCGGACGGTCTCCGCGTGGATGGCGGAGGTGGTGCCGCCGATGGTGAACGCCTCGGCGGACCGTACGGTCGGCGAGGCGGTGTAGAACGGCTGGCCGCGCTCGGGCTCCGTGACCCGGCAGCGCAGCCAGCCCGCCTCCCGCCGCCCCGTACGGGAGAGGGTGTGGCCGCCGGGGACATGCAGGACGACCTCGCCGGGCCGGTTGAGGCCGCCGGTGGTGTCCCGGTCGACCTCGCAGACCGCCCAGCCGTCCTCGGTCCACGCCTCCCACACCAGCGGCGGCTGCCGGGGGTCCACACCGACACCGTCCACCCGGCTGTCGAGTGTCAGCGCCACAGCACAGTGCGGTACGGCTGCACTGAGCCCGAACAGCACCCGGTCGCCGGGCCGGGGCGACTCCGCGAAGCAGTGCACGTCCTTGGCCTCGGCGATGTCGGAGGTCCTGTCGATGATCTCCTCGCCTTCCCGCTGGACGACGAGGTACGACAACTCGCAGGGCAGTACGGTCAGTTCGTGTTCAGTGGCGAACACGACCGCCTCCTCGCTCTCCGACCTGCCGGTGGCGACCTCGGTGCCGGTGGCGAGCAGCACGGGGTGCTCCTGCGGCGCCGAGAGCCAGAAGGTGACATCGGCGCGGGCGGCGGAGGGCGGAAAGAGTGTGATCCCGATGAGGTCGAGGAAGGCCAGATGGTTCTTCTCCGGCACCCGGTTGAGCCGGTAGACCACCTGGTCCGCCATGTGGGCGACGGTCTCGATCAGGGTGACGCCCGGGTCGGAGACGTTGTGGTCCGTCCACTCCGGGGCGCGCTGCTGGATATAGCGCTTGGCGTCGTCGACGAACTGCTGGAAGCGCCGGTCGTCGAGGTTCGGGGAGGGCAGTGCCATCAGCGGTCGCTTCCAAAATGATTGTCGGGCCCGGCAGAAGACCCACCGGATCCACCGAAGGTGCCGGGGCCGCCGGATCCACCGGAGTTGCCTGATCCACCGGAACTGCCGGAGCCGCCGGGGCCCTCGGGGCCCTCGTGCGAAGGGATCGTGTAAAAGGGAAAGACCAGGCTGCGCGGGTTGTTGGTGCCCCGGATCGAGTAGCGGACGTCGATGAAGAGCACGCCCTGCTCGTCGCCCGCCGTCACCGCCACCTCGTCCACCTCGATGCGCGGCTCCCAGCGGTCCAGGCTCGCGTACACCTCGTGCTGGATCCGGCCCGCCGTCGCCTCGTTGACCGGCGCGAAGACCATGTCGTGGATCGCGCAGCCGAAGTCGGGCCGCATCGGCCGCTCCCCCGGCGCGGTCGCCAGGACCAGCCGGATGGCCTCCTCGACCTCGCGCTCCCCGCTGACCAGGGCGATCCCCCCGGTCGGTCCGATCCGCAGGGGGAACGCCCAGCCGGATCCCACGAATTGCTCGGCCATCAGATGGGTGCTCCTACCGGGAAGATCTGCCGTGTGTTGTACATGCCCGCGGCCGCCTTGAGACTGAGGGTCGCGGAGGTCAGCTGGATGGTGGCCCCCGTGGTGATCGAGGTCATGGCCCCGGCCTTGAGGTCCAGGGCGCCACCCGCGTTCAGGCTGACCAACGCGCCGGACCTGATGTTGATCCCGGCGCCCGAGGCGATGCTGAGCAGCCCGCCGCTCTTGATCGACAGCCTGCCCTTCGCGGTCAGCGACAGGCTGCCGCCCGCCTCGATGGACACCGACCGCGTCCCCTTGATGGTGACGCTGCCCTTGCTGTCGACGGTGATCTCGGTACGCGTCCGGTCCAGGTTGATCGTCAGCCGGTCGTCACCCGACGCGATCCGCACCCCGCGCTTGCCGCCGGTCCGCTGGTCGAGCAGGTCGAGGCGGTTTCCGCTGCGGTCGGCGAGGGTGCGCCGGGTGGTGTTGCCCCGGGTCGCGTCGTACAGCGGGACATCGCCGGGGCGTGGCTTGTCCCGGCCGTTGTAGAGACCGCCGATGACATACGGATGGTCCAGGGCGCCCCGGTCGAACGCCACCAGCACCTCGTCACCGACGTCGGGGGCGATCACCCCGCCGCCGCCCACCCCGCCGAACTGCACGGTGCGGGTCCAGTCGCTGATGTACATGTCGTCGAGCCAGGGGAAGCGCAGCTTGACCCGGCCCTGTCTGAACGGGTCCTTGATATCCGTGACCAGGGCGTTGGCGACACTGGGCAGCCGGGGAGAGGTGGCCGCGCCGCCGGAGGCGAGACCGTACAGCGAACGCCACTGCCGGCCGCTGACCGTCAGCAAGGTGCTGTAGCCGCCCGCGTCGAAGGTGTGGCGGGCGCCGGTCACCGTGTACTTGCCCTCGAAGGGATCGCCCACCGCGATCAGTGTGACCGGAACTCCCGCGCGCAGCTTGGGGTTTCCTCGTACCGTCACCTCGAACTCCGCGAAGGCGGCGGTCACGTCGTCGGCCAGCGAGCGGGCCGCGTGGGTGACCTGTGTCTGGGTGTCGAGGGGCGTGCCGGTGTCCGTGAGGGTGGCCCGGCCGAACTTGGCGACCGCCTTGGCGGGCGTACTGCCGATGACGTAAGCGGAGTTGGCGGCGGCAGGTGAGGTGCCGACCAGGTCCCGTTTGGCCTTCACGTCCCAGCCGCGCGCCTCGACGGAGGTGACCTGGTCGGCGGCGGTGACCGACATCCGGCAGCGCATGATCTCCACGCCCGCCGTCAGGGCGAACGGGCTCTTCCCTGCCGGCGTCGACACCGGGGGCGCGCCGGAGGCCGGAACGGGCTTCACGAACTTCAACTGGCCCTTGGCACTGAGGTAGAGCACCCGCTCGTTCTCCTCGGCGAGCCGGCACAGGAAGTCCCAGTCGGTGACATTGGCCTGGGTGATGAACTCGTACTTCGACTTCGTCGCCTCGATGGTGCCGATCGGGACGTTGCTCAGGCCCGCCACCTTCCGCACGATGTCGGAGGCGGTCATCGACCGGTACCCGGTCACACGGCGCCGGCGCAGGAGCCGGTGCCCCAGGTCGTAACCCCGTACGACGGACAGGGTTCCGGTGGGGTCGTACTCCATCTCCACCCCGGTCACCTCGCCGGTCAGCAGCGGCGACTGGGCGCCCTCACCGGCGGAGACCGGCGCCAGGACGATCTCCGTGCCGATCTTGATGCGTGCATCGGAGAGCAGCAGCCGTTTGGGGTCGCGGAAGGTCAGCTGGAACGCGGCCGGCACACCGACACCGAAGTCCGCCCAGCCCCCGACGAGGAGGACCTCGTGGTCGGGGCTGAGGTTCTTGCCCTCGGCCGTCACATCGAGGACGTTGGAGTAGCTGATCCGGATCATCAGTGCCCCACTTCCTCGGCCGCCGGCAGCATCAGTTCCATGCCGGGGCTCAGCCGCGAGGGGTCGTCGATGCCGTTGGTCTCGGCGATCGTGCGCCAGACGGTGGCATCCCCGTACTCCCGCCAGGCCAGGTACTGGAGCGAGTCCCCCGCCACCACCCGGTGCACCCGGCGCGAGGTGAGCGCGCCCGAGGTCGGGTTCTGGCCCCCCGGACGGCTCGGGATCTCGTGCAGCCGCACCTGGCAGAGGGCCCTGACCGGCAGCCCTGTCGTACCGAAGAGGGTGTACGACGCCTCCACGGAACTCACGTACGCCGTGAACCGCGCCGTCGAGAACGCCCCCCACTCGAAGATCACCCACGGGGGCGACGGCTGCTTCGCCGCGATACTGGCGGTGGTCACCTCGCAGCAGGAGAAGAGCAACTCGACCTTCTTGCGCACATCGTTGCTGTCCGGGTTGTCCGAGCCATCGAGGAAGACCTCGACGGTCATCTCACGCGGTACGGGCCCCATGAACTCCGGTACAGCACCGTCGCGCACCGCCGCCGTGGGTGTCGTCTTCCACTCCGCGCGGCGGCTGAGCGCGAGCTGCGCCGGGTTGAAGTCGAAGCTGAAATCGCTGATCAGACCGCCCGGTATGGTGCTGTACCCGATCGGCGGCTGATGAATGGCGAGCGTCGCCCGCACCAGGCTCTTGCCCGCGCCACCGCCCCTGCCCCTGGCCGCCATCTACGCCGCCCCCGCGTCCGTGAAACCGTGGTGCGTGATCTCCAGAACCTCCGTGGCCACAGCGGGGCTCGACGGATTCAGCGTCGGCCCCCGCCAGCTCACCGGCAGTACGTCGATCAGCCCCCACCGCGCGACGACCGAACCGTCGGCGCGGAGCGCGGCGATCTGAGCGGTCGGCCGGGTCACCCCCGTGGTGACGGACGAGATCCAGGCCGCGACCTTCGCGGTGTCCGGGGTGAGGGGACGGGTGAGCGTGATGTTGGAGAAACTGACCCGGGTCGGCAGCTGCCAGACGAAACCGTTGTTGCCGCCCTCCCGCCGCTGCTCGATCTCGACCTGGGACGAGAGGCCCTCGCAGCCGTTGAAGTCGCCCAGGCTCTCACCGTCGATGGTCAGGTTGAAGAAGATGGTGGAGCCGGGATCCAGGTCCTGGGGCATCGGATGGGGCCTTCCTGCGTCTGCGTGGTGGGGCGTCTGTCGGCGTGCCGGGGGGCGGGTCGGCGGCCGCTTGCTGGGCGCCGGGGCCGGGGCGGGCGCCGGGGGCGGTGCCGCTTGTCAGCGGAGCGGATCGCGCAGCCTGCCGATCCGTTCGCGGTCCATCCGCAACTCGGTACGGAGCAGCCGCGTCAGCGGCCCGATCAGCCGGTGCGTCAACTCGGCCACCTGTCCCTCCGACAGATCACGCGGGTTGAAACCGTGGGCGGCGGGGTCCTCTCCCGAGCCCGAACCCTCTCCCGAGCCCGAACCCTCTCCCGAGCCCGAGCCCGAGCCCGAGCCCGAGCCCGAGCCCGAGCCCGAGCCCGAATCCGAGCCCGAGTCCGCATGCGAGCCCTTGCCCGAGCTCTTGATGGAGGCCGTGTTCATGCCGAAAACCGGGGGCGGGGGTGGAGGCGGAGGCGGGGGAGGCGTTGGCAGGGCCGGTGCAGAGGCCGGTACCCGCTGGACAACGGCCGGGGTGGCGGCCGGGGTGGCGGGCGCCCGCTGTACGGGCAGCTCGACCGGGGGCGCTGACCGTACCGGAGCGAGCTGTACGGCCTGCTCGCGGTCCGGCGCCGAAGGGCGGACCGCAGCCGGTGCGACGACCTCCGCCGCACGCCGACGCGGGGCGGGGGACGGGGCCGGGGCATGGGCCGGGGTAGAGGTACGCACCGGGGTCGGGGGCGGGGTAGAGGTAGGCACCGGGCGGAAAACGGGAAACGCCTCCGCCACACCACGGAACCTGAGCCCTTCGGCACTGCGCTGCACGGGCGGCAGTTCCGGTACGGGGGCAGGGGCGGGCACGGGACCAGGGGCCGGGGCGGCGGGCGCGGTGTCAACGGACCCGGGGGCATTGGCGGCGGGCGCGGCCATGGGCACCACGGCTACGTCTCGCCCGGCACCGGACGCCGCCGGCCGCGCTGTCGGCCGAACCGCCGGCCGCGCCCGCGTAACGGGACCCGCCGCCTCGTACCGCTGCCTACTCCGGGAACCCGCCGAAAGCGGCGCCACCGAACTGATCGGGGCTCCCAGGGCGGAGCTGCGGAGACGGGTGGGCCGGACCGGCTTCCGCTGAATGTCCGAGCCCGGGGCAGAGGCCGAGACGGGAGCAGGGTCTGGGGTCGGGTCCGGAGCCAGGGCCGGAGCCAGGGCCGGGGTTGTCGGCACCGGGCGGCTCATCACGCGATGGGCGTTGTCCTCGGCGGCGCGTTCGAAACTGTCGTCCGGGGAGCTGAGGCGCAGCCCGCCGCCCACTTCGGATCCGGAGACAGGACCCTGGCGCTGCTGGATCACATGGGTCAGCTCGTGCGCGAGGGTGTGCTTGTCGGCACCGCCCTCCCCGATGACGACGTCGTTGCCGGACGTGTAGGCGCGGGCACCGATCTCGGAGGCCGAACGCTGGGCGGCGGTGCCGGTGTGCAGGCGTACATCGGAGAAATCGGCACCCAACCGGGTCTCCATCTCGGCCCGTACGGGTTCGTCGAGGGGTTTGCCCGAGCTGTTCAGAACGGACCGAACCTCCGCCGAGCGCTGCACCACAGGCTGCGCCCCCGGAACAGCACCGGCCGCCCCCCGACGCGGCGCACCAAGGCCAACCGCCCGCGCGACCCGCCGCTGAACGGACGAGGGAGGCACGGAAGACGCGGGTGGTGCGGGTGGTGTCGGTGGTTTCGGCGATACGAGAGGCGTGAGCGGTACGGAAGGTGTCGGCGGCGGTACGGAAACAACAGGCATCGCAGACGTCTTGGGCATCGCAGAAGCCTCAGAGACCTCAGGGACCTCAGGCACCACAGGGACTTGGGAAATCACAGGCACCGCAGGCGTTACGGGCCCCGAAGGCGTCGCTGTCGCCTCGGGCAGCGCAAGAGCCCTCGCCACGGGTACCACGGGCACCCCCGAAGCAGCAGGAACCGCAGGAATCCCAGGCGCCACAGGGGCCTTTGACACCTCGGGCACCACGGGGACCGCAGGCACTGCTGGAGCTCTGGAGATCACCGGCATCTCAGGTACCGCAGATGTCGCAGGAGCCGCAGATGTCGCAGGGGCCCTGGAGATCACCGGAGCCGCAGGCATCGCAGGCGCCTTGGGTGTCGCAGAAGCTGCGGGCACCTCAGACACCCCAGAAGACTCAGAAACCACAGGAATCACAGAAACCGCAGGGGCCTCATAAGCCACAGGGGTTCCAGAGACCGCAGGGGCTCGGGAGATCACCGGCACCGCAGGCGTCGCAGGCATCACGGGTGCCGCAGAGGTTTCGGAGACTCCGGGCGCCCCGGACGTCTTGGGCACCACGACGGCCCTCGCTACAGGCGCTGCAGGCACCAGGGGATCCCCAGAAGCCCCAGCGGTCATGGGAACCGCAGACACCTCAGGTGTCCCAGATACCCCAGGCACCCTGGATACCCCAGATACCCCAGATACCCCAGGCACCCCGGATACCCCGGATACCCCAGGCACCCCGGGCGCCCCGGACGTCTTGGGCACCACGACGGCCCTCGCTACAGGCGCTGCAGGCACCAGGGGATCCCCAGAAGCCCCAGCGGTCATGGGAACCGCAGACACCTCAGGTGTCCCAGATACCCCAGGCACCCCGGACACCCCAGGCACCCCAGGCACCCTGGGGACCCCGGGAGCCCTCGGAGTATCCGCGACCGGCCGCCCGACTGAACGCTGAACCGCGCGCCCGATCGACTCCCCGGCCGACGTCTCGGACGACGCCCCGGTCGCTGACCCGACCGGCTGCCCAACTGACCGTCCGACCGGCCGTCCGACAGGTGGCCCGACCGCCCCGCCAACCGCCCTGCCGACCGGCCCACTTGGTGCCGGTTCGTCGTCACCCGGGCCCCCGGTCGGCGGCGCGGTGGCAGCGGTCGGGACGTCCGGGGCGTCCGGGCGGACCGCAGGAGCGGGCGGTGCGTCCTCCCGTACAACAGCGGCTGCGGCCGCAGGGGCGACCGGACCGCGTGCCGCAGGGGCGACCGGCGCGTCCGGACGTACAACAGCAGCAGTCTGTACGGGAGTTGCCGGGGTCACCGTTGGCAGCATCCTGCGTTGTGTTCTGCGGGGGGCCGGGGCGCGGGTCAGTGCTCGGGGCGCGGGCGGGGTCGGGCGGGGGCGGATCGGTGTCACCGTGGGGCCCGTGGCCCGTTGGACCCGGGGGACCGTGTGACCGGCGCCCTGGGCGGTGTCGGCCGTGTCGTCGTCCACCACCGCGACCGGCAGGGACAGCGCCGGGCTGCCCAGCCCACCGTACCCACCGCCGAAGGCCGGTTCCAGGACATCCCGGAGGAGCCCGCCGGGGGCACCGTCGAGGACGGCGTGCGAGAGCGTCCCGGTGAAGGAAGGGTTCTGCCAGGTCGACAAGGTGCCCGCGAAGTCGGCGGAGGCGACGGCGTGCCGCGCCCCCGGCGCCGTGACGCGCTGGATCGGCGACAGCCCGGCCCAGCCGCGTACCTCAGCAGGAGCCGCAGGAGCCGCAGGAGCCGCAGGAGCCGCAGGAACATCGGAAGCACCGGAAGCCGCAGGAGCCCCGGGGGCAGCCGAGACAGGCGGAGCGGCAGGCGCGGCCGTGTGCTCCGGCGCCGTACCGCCCCGGCGTCGCAGCCGGTCGAGGATGCCCATTACCGCTCCGCCGCCGCACGCGTCACCAGAGTGGCGATCTGCTCGGCGTACCGGCGCCGGTCGCGGTGTTCGAGGTCCAGGATGTCCTCCAGGCTCCAGTGGAAGTGGTAGGCGATGTACGCGATCTCGTTATGGATCCGGTCGGTCGCGTACGTCACGATTCCCCCAGGCGGCTCCCGCCGAGCTCGACCTCGAACGGCTGCTCGCAGTGCGGGCAGTTGACGCCGGCGCGGGTGTGGCCCTCGGCGTTGACCTGCCGGTAGAAGTCCTGGAGGAAGGCGAGGTCGGAGGCGAACATGTTCTCCACCACGCCGTCGTGCATGTGCGGGACGCTGCCCAGCCGGGTGATCACCCGGCCGAGCAGGACCACCGACAGATACGCGGGGTTCTCCTGCACCCGTAGGTCCCGCAACGGGATCAGCTCGTCCCGGGCGGTCGCCAGGCGCATCACCCCGTCGCGGTGGACGGTCCCGGTGTCGTCCACGTACCCGCGCGGCAGCTCGAACGCGAACTCGGTGCGCAGCTGCTGCCGTACGGGGGCGCCACCGGCGTCCGGCCCCGACCCCGGCCCCGGAGCGGAACCAGGTCCCGGTCCCGCCGGTTCCGGGACCGGCGCCGAGACCGGCATCGGGGCCGCGATACCGGTCGCGTGCTTGTGTGCCGTTCCCCGGCGCATTACTCCATCGTCATTTCTTCGTAGGTGATGGTCACGGTCTCCGTCAGCGCGGAGGCTTCACCGGCCTTCACCGTGCTGGCCGAGACCTTGCTGCACCAGGCATTGCGCAGGTGATAACGCTTGACCGGGTTGTACTGGTAATCCATGAAGATGATGCTCGCGTTCTTGCGCGCCGAGCCCATGTCACCTCGGATCGAGGAATTGATCCAGTCGTTGAAGGCGGTCGAATGCGTCATTCCGCGTACGACGGTCGCCTCGCCGGCCTTCTGCACACCGGGCAGCTTCTTGGTGATGGGCTGGCCGTTGGCCGAGACCTGCTGGAACTCGATGACGTCCTGCGTCATGTCCAGGCCGTTGACCTCCTGGAGATACTCGATCATGACGCCGTCGATCTGGAGGCCGAAATTATGTGAGGCGAGCGCATCGCCGGGCGAGAGACTCATGCGGACTTTTCTTTCTGCTGATGCTGATGCCGGTAACGGCCGTCAGGGGGAAAGGAAAGGGAAGGGGAGCGAAGAAGGAAAGGAGAGAGGGAACGGAGAACAGGCACGAATACCCGTGCCCCTTATTCCTCCAGCTCCCCGCCACCGCTGGAGAACTGCGCCAGTCGGAAGATCACGAACTCGGCGGGCTTGACCGGTGACACACCGATCTCGCAGATGACCCGCCCCAGGTCCACCGACTCCGCCGGGTTGGTCTCCGCATCACACTTCACGTAGTACGCGTCCTCCGGCTGGCCGCCGAACAGCGCGCCGCTGCGCCACTCGGTGACCAGGAACGCGGAGATGTTGCGCCGGATCCGGGCCCACAGCGCCTGGTCGTTGGGTTCGAAGACGACCCACTGGGTGCCGGTGAGGATCGACTCCTCCAGGTAGTTGAAGTACCTGCGGACGTTGAGGTAGCGCCAGGCCGGGTCGGAGGACATCGTGCGCGCGCCCCAGACGCGGATGCCACGGCCGGGGAAGGCGCGGATGCAGTTGACGCCGATCGGGTTGAGCAGGTCCTGCTCGCCCCGGGTGATCTGTATCTCCAGGTCGACCGCGCCCCGTACGACCTCGTTGGCGGGGGCCTTGTGCACGCCGCGCTCGGCGTCGTTACGGGCCCAGATGCCGGCCACATGGCCGCTGGGCGGGATCAGCCGGGTCTGGCCGCCGGCCGGGTCGAAGACCTTGATCCAGGGGTAGTACAGCGCCGCGTACTTGGAGTCGTAGTTGGACGTCTCCTGCCGCCAGACCTTGATCTGGCGGGCGTTGAGGCCCGGCGGCGGGTCGATGATGGCGAGCCGGTCGCCCATCAGCTCGCAGTGGGCGATCAGCCCGAGCTGGACCGCCTTGACGGCCTCCAGATCGATCGCACCGCGCTGGTAGGCGGCCATCAGGTCGGGTACGGCGACCATCGAGATCTCGTCGACGGCCTCAAGACCACCGAAGCCGGTACGGTCCGAGGAGTCGCCCAGGTACGCGGCGACGCCGGCCTGCCCACCGGCGGCGGGTTCGGGGGACGCGGGGGACACGACCGTCGGCGCAGGAGCCGGGGCGGGCGCCGCGAGGGCGACCGTCTGGTTGTCGGGGCGGGCCAACTGGCTTGCCGGGCCGGTCTCCTGAAGGGTGATCAGCTTCGAGCGTTCCTTGACCTGCGCCACGACGTAGTTGCGGCTGTTCTTCTTCGCCGACACGTCGAAGGACTCGACGGGCCTCTCGCCGTCCTTGACGACCAGCCGGAAGCGGTCGGCCGCGCCCTCGCCCTCGGCGTCCGCGACCTCGACACTGATCGGGCCGCTCGCACCGACCGCGATGGCCGCCACCTTGAACGTACCGAGCTGCTGGGGCTCCCCGGCCGTCAGCGCGGCGGTCTCGACACCACCGGCACCGACACCGACTCCCGCACCGGCACCCGCTCCCGCGAGGGCCGTCGGGGCGCCCGACGCCGCACCCGTCACTCCGCCACGCACACCGCCCACCCGGACGACGTACGCGGCGGATCCGCCGTTGTTGAAGAAGCCGTACACCGAGTGCGCCAGGAAGTACCCGTCGGTGAACTCACCGAAGGAAGCGACGTACTGGGACCAGTTGGTCACCAGGGTGGGCTCGTTGAGCGGTCCTTCGGGCGCCAGCCCGACGAAGGCGGCGACCGAGGTACCCACTCCCTCGATGGGCCGCGAGCCGCTGGCCACCTCTTCGACATATACGCCGGGCGACAGGTAGGACGGCATGCTCTGCTCTCCTCGGGGTACAAGACAGGACCACCCAACCTTCCGGGACGGGGCCCGGCGGGGTATGCGTCCTGCGGTGCCGTATCCGGGGCATCGAATGTGCCCGTGGAGGCAGTCCTCCGGGTCCTTCCGGGCCGCGCGGGCCACAGGACCGCGCGAGCGCCCGGTGACAAACCATGACAGGCCGGTACGGTTGGGGGCGCCCGGCTGCCCGCCAGGCCCTCCGGGGTGCCTACGGTTCCGGTACGGCGGAACCATCCCGTCCGCCCGGAACGGTACGGGCCGCCCCGCCGCCACACCGGCCGCCGAACCGCTTCCGAACCGGGCGGTGGCCAGGCGATGACCCGGGCGGGCGCCAGTGAGGACGGACAGGCTCATGGGGCGACGTACAGGCTAGCGGCTCCGCCCCGATCACGGGCGCGGATCCGCGGACCGCCCGGGAACACCGGGAGAACTCCGGGGCAACTCGGGGGAACACCAGGGACATACGGGCATCGGCACTGCCCTTCCGCCTCTGCTGCCGCCCCCCGCCCCGGCGGTAGCGTCCGCCGGGTGAGCATCTGGACCTCCCTGGAGCCCGCCTCGACCACGGTCGACCCGGGCAGCAGTACGACAGTGCGGCTCAGGCTGCGCAACACGGGCGATGTGGTGGAGGAGTACCGCTTCGTACCGGTCGGCGCGATCTCCCCGTACATCGGCGTCGAACCGGCGACGGTACGGCTGTATCCGGGGACCACCGGCACCGTGGAACTCACCTTCGCGCCGCCCAGGACACCGGACGCGACGGCGGGGCCGAATCCGTACGGTGTGCAGATCATCCCCACCGAACACCCCGAGGCCACCACGGTCGTCGAGGGCAATCTGACGATCACCCCCTTCGTGGAGATACGGGCGGAACTCGTCCCGCCCACGGTCAAGGGCCGCTTCCGGGGCCGTCCCAAGCTCGCCGTCGACAACCTCGGCAACACCGCGCTCATCGCGTCCCTCTCGGGCAGCGACACCGGCGATGAACTCTCCTACACGATCACACCCTCCAACATCCGGATCGAGCCCGGCCGGGCCGCGTTCGTGGACGCCACGCTCAAACCGCACCAGATCACCTGGGCGGGCCAGAAGCAGCAGCGGCCGTACGAGCTGACGGTCAAGCGCTCCGGGGCCGAACCGCTGGGTGTGGAGGGGACGTACATCCAGCGCAGTGTGCTGCCGTACTGGATGATGACCGTGTTCAGCCTGCTGCTCGCGCTCACCATCACCGGGATCGTCCTCTGGCTCGGTCAGAAGCCCGACGTACGCACTCTGGCGAAGCCACAGCCCGCCGGGGCGGTCGCCCTTCCCCAACCGGACGTGCCACTGCCCGAGACGGCCCTGCCCCCCGAGGCGCCGAAGCAGCAGGACCCGGCCCCCCAGGTGACCTCCAACGGTGACACCGACACCGACACCGACACCGAGCAGGGGCAGGGGCAGGAGCAGGAACCGGAACCGGACTCCGGGAAGGGCGAGGAGACGGAGAAGACCGAGGAGCGGGGGCCGCTGCCGTTCCGGGCGGGCGACGAGCCGAACATCTTCGTCCAGTTCGCGCAGGTACGGCTCGCCAAGGTGTCGTACTGCCGGCTCGATGACGTCGTCTCGGCCGGCCGTATGGACGCCCCGACCGTCAAGGCGCTGGCCTGCTGGCAGAAGACCAACGACCAGCGCATCAACAGCACCCTCGTCGAGTCCGACGGCCTCGGCAATCTGGGCCGCGCCACCATGACCTCCCTGCTCGCCGCGCACTTCAACGACCGCACCACCCAGCCGCTGAACACCGGCGACAAGACCCCGGAACTGCCCTGGGTGCAGGCCATCGTCATGTGGGGCTCCAACTACGAGCTGGACAACGGTGACGTCGAGCGGATGACATCCCTCGCCGAGACCAACATCGCCTACCTGAATCTCAACCAGATCAAGGGGACGGTCACGGAGCAGACCGCCCGGGAGATCGGCTACTACCAGGATGCCGTCAACCTTCCCAATACGGGCGTGGTCGACAGGCCCACCCTCGCCGCGATGAAGCTGGGCAAGGTGAAGGGCCAGGACTCCCCGGGCACGGTGACCGCGACGGCCTGGCCACCCGCGCCGAAGCCGTGAGCCACGCGCGTCGGGCACGCCGCTGACCGGATCGGATCCTGTACGAACGCCGGCTGGTACGAACGTCGGCTGTACGGACGTCGGCTGTACGGACACCGGCTGGTACGAACGCCGACTGGTACGGACCCCGCCCGGGTGGCCACGTCCTCATGCAACTCGGTGTGCAGAACAGCCACATCCGCCTCGTGCCGGGCCCGGAGCCCGATCGTCTTCCCTCGCAACATACGACCGTTCCTATCCGAGGCGTACCGCGCGATCAACTCCATTTACGGCACGGCACGCCCCGGCAGGACGGATCGGCAGGACGGATCGGATCGGCAGGACGGGATCGGCGGAACGGGTAGCCGGGTGACTACTGCGGGGCGTCGCCGAAGTCCGGTATGGGGAGGCGTTCGCCGTTCCTGAGGGCGGACTCGTGGGCGACGATGCCCGGGAGGGTGTAGCGGGCGGCGACCCAGGCGTTGACCGGGGGGAGCGTGCCCGTGTTGACGGCGGTGACGAAGTCGTCCGCGAGGAAGTGGTGGCTGCCCTCATGGCCGTTGGAGGCGTTGGCGAACTCCACCGGGAGCCGCGAGCGGTCGTGGACCGGGGCGGAGCCCGAGGTGAAGGCGGAGCGGAGGGTGGGGGCGACGCGTTCGAGGGACGGGTCGTCGGGGGAGAGGGTGGGCTTGGGCCGGAGGTGGTCGGTGACGTCCTCGACGCCCTTCTTGTCCTGCCACAGGCTCACCGTGGCGAGCTGTTCGAGGCTCCCCTCCGTACCGAAGAAGCGGAACCGCGACTCGCGGATGTGGGACGGGTAGCCGACCCGGCGGAATTCGTTCGTACGGAACGATCCGCCGCCCGCGACCTCGAACAGCGCCGTGGCGTTGGAGAAGTCGTTGTCGAACCGGCTGACATCCTTGTCGAAGACCCCGTCCCCCCGGTCGTCCTTCACCCCGATGGCGGAGACGCTCACCGCGTGCGTCCGCCACGCGCCCAGCACCCCGCCGACGGAGTGCGTCGGGTAGAGCATGGGCGGGTAGCTGGCGGTGGACTTCCACTCCTCGCCGCCGCTGTACCGGTACGCCTCGTAGAAGCCCAGGTCCATGTCGTGGACGTAGTCGCCCTCGGCGTGGAAGAGCCGGCCGAAGGCGCCCTCCGCCATCCGGTCGCGGGCGTAGACGGTGGCGGGGTTGTACTGGCTGGTCTCGCCCATCATGTACGTCAGCCCGGTCTCCCGTACGGTCTCGATGATGTCCCCGATCTCCTCCCGCGAGATCGCCATCGGCACCGCCGAGTACACGTGCTTTCCGGCACGCAGCGCCTGGACGACCAGCGGTCCGTGGGTCCAGCGCTGGGTGAAGATGGCGACCGCGTCGACATCGGAGTCGAGTACGGCGTCGAAGGACGGCAGCGTCCCGTCGAGGTCGTGGTCGGCGACGAGCCTCTCGGCCCGCTCGGGGAGCAGGTCGGTGGCGAAGATCTCGCCCACGCCCGGGTGGAGCCGCCAGAGCTTCACGAACCGGCCCGCGAACTGGCCCGCGCCGACGATACCCAGGGAGAAGGTGGAGGTCATGACTGCCTTTCCAATCGGTCGTGGCAGGCCGTCAGCCGGCCTGCGAAAGGATCAGGTTGATCTGGGTGTTGGTCCTGGTCAGGGTCTCGACCGGTCTGCCGTTCGCGTACACGTCCTGCATCGCGGGCCGCATCAGCGCCTGGACGTCCGCCGCGTAGTCCGTGATCGGGAAGGTGAACGTCGTCCTGTCCGCCACCGGCCGGGTGAAGGCCGTGACGTCGATCCCCTTCTTCGCGTACGCGGCGATGGCCACCTCCGTACCGGCCGGTGTGGCGGGGAAGACGACGCCCTGCTTCCCCACGACCGTCTGGCACGCGTCGGAGGCCAGATAGGCGACCCACTTCTGGGCGGCGGGCTTGTTCCCCGCGCGTTTGGTGAGGGAGTCGGCCAGGCCGTTCATCATGGTGGCGCGTTTACCGGAGGGGCCGACGGGGGTCAGCGCGGTGGCGATGTCGACGCCCTTCATGCTGTGGAACGTCTTGTTCATCCAGGAGCCGTGCAGCGCTGTCGCCGCCCTGCCCGCGCCGACCTGGACATCGGGGCCGTTGGACCTGGAGTAGTCCTGGAAGGGGGCGAGATAGCCCTTCTCCGCCAGGCCGAAGTACCAGTCGATCGTGGACCGGAACTTCTTCTGGTCGTAGTTGTAGTGCGTCCCCCACGCCTTCTTGTCGGTGTAGTTCCAGCCCGCCGAGCCGGTGAAGGCGCTCCACTGGGTCTGGCCGTCGCTCTCGCCCGCGTCGTTGGTGGCCAGTCCGTACGTCGTGACGTCGTTCTTGTCGAAG
Source organism: Streptomyces sp. NPDC088554 (assembly GCF_044752945.1). NCBI lineage: Bacteria > Bacillati > Actinomycetota > Actinomycetes > Kitasatosporales > Streptomycetaceae > Streptomyces > Streptomyces sp. NPDC088554. The sequence continues at coordinate 141,239 of NZ_JBIVMF010000011.1, forward strand.
CCGGGCTCGTCGCCGCGCCGGCCCTTGCTGTCGATGGTGAGACGGGCGATGGCCTTCTCGAACGTACCCCCGTCGGACGGGTTCCACGCGAGGCTGTTGAGGGTCTCGGCCGAAATCCCCGCAGCCTTCGCCATCTTCTCGTTGTAGAACATCGCGACCGTGTCCCAGTCCTTCGGGGACCCGTAGCGGTGGCCGTCCTGACCGACCCAGGAGGCGGCCAGGCCCGGCTGGTAGTCGGAGTCCTCGATGCCCCGGGTCGCGGGCAGTTCGTCCAGCGGGGCGAGCATGTCCAGGTCGATGAACTGCGCGAACTTCGTGATGTGGTCGGTGAAGACATCCGGCTCCGTGCCCGCGATCATGCTGGCCGTGAGCTTGGTCCAGTATTCGGTCCAGCCGATCTGCGTGATGTCGACCCGGAGGCCGGGGTTCTGCTTCTCGAACCCCGTCGCACACTTCTGGTAGCCGGGCAGCTGGTCGGAGTCCCAGAGCCAGTACGAGACGGTGTTGGCCGACTCCGATACGGAGGACGGGTCCTGCGCACCGCATCCCACGGCGAGGAGCGAGAGCGAGACGGCCCCCACGAGCGCGCCGAACCCCCGGCGCCGGGAGCCCCGGCGGGCCGAGCCACCGGACATCCGGTGGCGTGCGGGCATCTGTTGGTGTGTCTCTTCCCCCCGGTAGCGTGTGTCTTCCCTCCGATGGTGTGTGTCCTCCGGTGTGTGCGGGGAACTCCGCATCACAGCCACCTCCTTACTTGAGTCCGCTGAAGCCGATGGAGTTGACGATCCGCCGCGCGAAGACACCGAAGAGCAGCAGCATCGGCAGCGCCGCGATCAGGGTCGCGGCCATCAGACCGGCCCAGTCCGTACCGGACTGCGGGGTCTGGGACCGGAAGATGGACAGCGCCACGGTGAGCACACGCGAGCTGTCCGTGTACGACACCATCAGCGGCCAGAAGTAGTCGTTCCACGCGGTGATGTAGGTGAGAACGCCAAGGGTGGTCATCGGCGCGGACGCCATGGGCAGGGAGAGCTGGAAGAAGATACGGACCTTGCCCGCCCCGTCCAGCAACGCGGCCTCCTCCAACTCCAGCGGCAGGTTCATGAAGAACTGCCGGAGGAAGAAGACCGCGAACGGCGTCATGAACATGGTCGGCAGGGCGATCCCGGTCAGGGTGTCCACCAGACCGAGTTCCTTGATCAGGACGAAGTTCGGCAGCAGGGTGAAGAGGGACGGCACCATCAGCCCGCCGAGGAAGAGCCCGAACACCAGGTCCCGGCCGCGCCAGCGCAGCCGCGCGAAGGCGTACGCGGCCATGGCCGAGAACATCGTCTGACACACCGTCACCAGCGTTGCTACACATGTGGAGTTGAGCAGATAGCGCCAGAAGTTCAGCGAGCCGCCCGAACCACCCTGGGCCAGCGCCTCCTCCGTACTCTGCGTTCCGAAGACCCGCTCGAAGCCGCCCCAGCCGAAGCCGACCGGGAGTGGGGAGGACGGATCGGCGGTGAGCGCGGCGTTGGAGGAGAGCGCGGTGCGCACGATCCAGTAGAAGGGCAGCAGGATGACGAGGACGATCGCGGCCATCACCACCCAGGCCACCACCCGACCCACGGAGGGCCGTCGCCGGACGGGCCGACCCGCCGGGGGCGCCGGCTGCGGCGTGGGCGCGTCCGTTCGCGCAGGGGTCAGTACGGCCATGACACAGCTCCTTCGCACGCGCACGCGCACGCGCACGCGCACGCGCACGCGCACGCGCACGCGCACGCGCACGCGCACGCGCACGCGCACGCGCACGCGCACGCGCGCTCGCGCTCCCGCTCGTGCTCGTACTCGTGGTTCCGCTGGTGGTTCCGCTCGCTCGTCAACCGAGGTCCGTCTCGCCGGCCCGGGTGATCCGGTACTGGACGATGGTGATCACGCTCAGCACGGCCAGCAGCGCGACGGACATCGCGGACGCGTAGCCGAGCTGGAACCGCCCGAACGCCGAGTCGTAGATGTACAGCTGGAGCACGTTGCTCGCGTTGGCCGGACCGCCGGGGCCCGGGGTGGCCACCGCGACGGTGTCGAAGACCTGGAACGAGCCGATGACGGTCATGATCATCACCACCGCCAGCACCGGCCGCAGCAGCGGCAGCGAGATACGCCAGAACATCCGCAGCTCACCGGCGCCGTCCACGCGCGCCGCCTCGTACACATCGCCGGGTATCGCCTGGAGCCCGGCGAAGAGCAGCAGCGCCGTGTAGCCGACATGGCGCCATACGTTGATCAGCGCGACGCTGGGGATGACCCATTCGTCGCCGGCCAGGAAGGCGACGCGGTCGAAGCCGAGCGCTTCCAGGATCTGGTTGCCGATGCCGAGCTGGGTATCCAGGATCCACAGGAACACCACGCCGGCGACGACGTTCGAGACGAGGTACGGCATGAGCACGACGCCGCGCAGCAGCGAGGAGTTGGTCAGTCGCTGCATCAGCACGGCGATGCACAGCGCGACCACCGTCTGGACGCCGATGTTGATGAAGACGTACTCAAGGGTGACGCGCATCGAGCCCCAGAAGATGGGATCGTCGATCATGCGCCGGTAGTTGTCCAGGCCCACCCACTCGGCGGGGGTGAGCAGGTTGTAGCGGGTGAAGCCGAGATAGACACCCCGCAGGGTGGGCCAGAGCAGGAACACCAGGAAGCCGGCCATGGCGGGCGCCACGAAGAGCGCCGCCAGGGCGCCGTCACCCCGTCCGCCGCCGTCACGCCGACGACTGCCGCGCCTGTCTCCGCTGTCGCGCTTGCCGATGCGCCTGCCACCGATCCGTCTGCCGTCGGTCCACCTGCCACTGTCGTGCTGGGTGCCGTCGCGCCGGGTGATCGGTCTCGTACCGGGTGCCGGTGGGCGTAACGGCGCGCCGTTTGAGACGGCAGTCATCAGAGACTCCCTTGTCCATGACTCGTCCTCGGGGGTATTTACTTTTGGCATGAAAGAATCATGACGTCAAGAGGTGTGGGCGAAATGGAATGCCTGGCTGATTCTGCGCACCTGATATCCACCCATTTAAGAGAATTGAGTTCATGCGCGGCGTGATTACTCGTGACCGGCCAGGAGGGATCGAAGGGGGAGGAGCGTTCCATTATTTCCGCCATAAAATAAAATGAGGGTTCGGCCCTGGATACGATGAAACCGGACCGGAAGCACTTTCATGATCATGGACGCAGGAAACGCGGGGGACTTGAACATGTCTGGCGCAAGTTGGGCACCGCTCACCCCCGCCGAGCGCGCCGTCGCGATCGAGGTGCTGACCCACGGCCCGGTCTCGCGCACCGAGATCGCCGGAAAGCTGAACCTGTCGGCCGGCAGTCTGACCCGGCTGACCAAGCCGCTGCTCGAATCGGGCCTGCTCGTCGAGGACCCGGCGGTGGCGTCCGCCGCCGTGGCCGGATCCACCCGTCAGGGCCGCCCCTCCCAGCCGCTGGACATCGTCGCGGACTCCCGCTATTTCGCCGGGTTCAAGATCACTTCCGATAGGGTCCACGGCGTCGTCACCACCCTCAAGAGCGACATCGTGGCGACCAGGGCCGCGCCCCTGCTCACCCGTGACCCGGAGGATGTCGCCGATCTCGTACAGACGATGACGGAGGGCTTCGTCGCGGAGTTCCCCCGGCTGGCCGGGATCGGCGTCGGGATCGGCGGCCAGGTCGTGGGCTTCGCCCGCGCGGTCGCGTCCTCCTTCCTGGACTGGACGGATGTCCCCTTCGCGGAGCTGGTCGAGCGGCGTACGGGGCTGCCGGTCGTCGTCGAGAACGACGTGGCGGCCCTCATCGAGTCCGAGGCATGGTTCGGCGCCGGGCGCGGCCTCGACCGCTTCGCGGTGCTGACGATCGGCGCGGGCATCGGTTACGGACTGGTCATCGGCGGCCGGCTGATCCGCTCGTCCGACGACGGCCGGGGCATCGGCCGCCGCTGGATCGTGGACCCCAACGGCCCGCTCACCCCCGACGGGGAACGCGGCAGTGCCGTATCCCTGCTGACCGTCCCCAGCATCCGCTATCAGGTCCGCGCCGCCACCGGCCGCGACCACGGTTACGAGGAGATCCTGGCCCTCGCCGCCGCCGGGGACCCCATGGCCGCCCGTGTGGTGGACGAGGCCGCCCGCGCGCTGGGGACCCTGGTCGCGCAGATCTCGAACTTCGCGATGCCGCAGAAGATCCTGCTCGCCGGGGAGGGCGTCGGACTGGTCGAGGTGGCGTCCCCCGCCATCCACGCCGCCATCCACGCCAACCGCGATCCCCTCGCGGAACCGGTCGTCCTGGAGACCAGGATCGCCGACTTCGACGACTGGGCCCGCGGGGCGGCCGTTCTGGCCATCCAGGTCCTGGTCCTGGGCCGGCCGAGGGCATAGCGGACGGGGGAGTACGGGGCGGGATCAGCGACTCGGCAGGCGCGCGCCCAGCTCCGTGGCCGCCGACCGGAGCAGCGGAACCATCGCGACCAGGTCGTCCAGGGTGCGGCGGAAGGCCGGGGCTGCGGTGGAGAGGGCGGCGAAGACGTCTCCGCCGGGGCGGAGGATGGGGACGGCCACCGCCCGGAGGCCCGGGTGGTGTTCCTCGTCGGCGGTGGCGTAACCGCGTTCGGCGGCGAGACGTACCGCCTCACGGAGCTGGTCGCGGTCGGTGATGCTGTTCGGGCCGTGCGGTGTGAGGTCGACGCGGTCGAGGAGGTCGTCGCGTACGGCGTCGGGCGCGAACGCCATGAGGACCTTGCCCATCGAGGTGCAGTGCAGGGGACCGTGGCGGCCGGGCTCACTGCGGACCCCGACCGTGAGGGGACCGTCCACGTAGTGCACGTACAGATGGCGCGTCCCGTCGAGGACGGACATCAAGGTCGCCTCCTCGGTCTGCCGCGTGACCCGCTGCATGACGGGGAGCGCTGTCCCGGCGAACCCGTAGGCCCGTCCCGCCTGTTGGCCCAGTTGGAAGAGGCGCAGGCCGGGGCGGTAGCGCTTGCCTGCTGGTTCGAACTCCACCAGGCCCTCCCGGCACAACGTGTTGACCAGCCGGTGTGACGTACTGACGGGCACACCACTCTCGCGGGCCAGCTCCGACAGTGTGATGCCGTGCGGATGGTCGCCGACCAGGAGCAGCAGCCGCACCGCCCGGCCCACGACATCGGCGGGAACGCCGAGGTCGGAGACACCGGATGTGAGGGCGTCGTCGGTGGGGGCGTCGTCGGTGTGCACGCCGACAAATTACCTCAGTGGTTGACATCAAGGTCCTCCGATGAGCACGATATTTCCATTGGATGGATACTCTTTCCGCTGAGTGGAAAGAGTGGATGGTTAATAGGTAGCTGTCGTCATAGGTAGCCGAGGAAGGCCGAGCATGAGTCACCCGCTCTTCGACATCGGCGGTCGCGTCGCGCTCGTCACCGGCTCCAGCCGGGGCATCGGCCGTGCGCTCGCCCAGGGACTGCTGGAGGCGGGGTGCGCGGTCGTCCTCAACGGCCGTGACGAGACCGCGCTCGAACGCACCCGGCAGGAACTGGCCGACAGCACGGGCGGCACCGTGCTCGCCGAGGCTTTCGATGTGACCGACCCCGCCTCCGTCGTCGACGGCATCGCCCGTGTCGAGGACCACGCCGGGCCGATCGACATCCTGGTCAACAACACCGGGGCCCAGCACCGCGCGCCCCTGACGGAGTTCGCCGACGAGGACTGGTACCGCCTGCTGGACACCAATCTCACCAGCGCCTTTCTCGTGGGCCGCGAGGTCGCCCGCAGGATGACCCCGCGCGGCCACGGCAAGATCGTGAACGTCTGCTCGCTCCAGAGCGAGGCCGTCCGTCCGGGCATCGCCCCGTACGCCGCCACCAAGGGCGGCCTCAAGCTGCTCACCAAGGGCATGTGCGCCGACCTCGGCCCCGCCGGCATCCAGGTCAACGCCCTGGGCCCCGGCTATTTCCGTACCGAACTCACCGCCGCGCTCGTCGCGGACGAGGAGTTCAGCTCGTGGGTACGGGGCCGCACCCCGGCCGGGCGCTGGGGCGAGGTCGAGGATCTGGTCGGCGCGCTGGTCTTCCTCTCCTCCCCCGCGTCCGACTTCGTCAACGGCCAGATCCTGTACGTCGACGGCGGGATGCTCTCCGTCCTGTGACCACGGCCCTCCGAGTGCCCACGGCCCGCTGACTGCGGGCTGCCGACCGCCTCGCCCGACCCTCAGGAGATATCCACCATGCGCGCATGTGTCGTCCACGGAGCCAAGGACCTGCGGGTCGAGGAGCGCGACCCCGGGACCCCCGGTCCGGGCGAGATCGCCGTCTCCATCTCGCTCGGCGGGATCTGCGGATCCGATCTGCACTACTACCACCGGGGCGCGGTCGGTGACTTCCGGCTCCGGGAGCCCATGGTGGTCGGCCATGAAGTCGTCGGCCATATAGCCGAGTTGGGTGCCGAAGCCGAAGCCGAAGCCGAAGCCGAAGCCGAAGCCGAAGCCGAAGCCGAAGCCGAAGCCGAAGCCGAAGCCGAAGCCGAAGCCGAAGCCGAGGGAGCGGGCGCGGGAGCCGAGGGAGCGGGCGCGGGCGCGGGGCTCGCCGTCGGGACCCCGGTGGCCATCCACCCCGCCACCCCCTGCGGAAGCTGCCGCGAGTGCGCCGAGGGCCACCGCAACGTCTGCGCCCACACCCGCTATCTGGGCAGCGCCGCCCGTATGCCGCATGTCCAGGGCGGCTTCGCCCAGCGCGTGATCGTCCCCGCCGACCAGGTGCGGGCGCTCCCCAGCGGGCTGAGCATGCGCCGGGCCGCACTCGCCGAACCGCTCGCCGTGGCCCTGCACGCCGTACGCCGCGCGGGCGATGTCGCGGGCAAGCGCGTCCTGGTCACCGGCGCCGGACCCATCGGCCTGCTGGTCGTCGCGGTGCTGCGGAACGCCGGGGCCGCCGAGATCATCGTGAGCGACCTCCTCGACGAACCGCTCGCCCTGGCCACCCGCGTCGGCGCCACCACGACCATCCGTGCGGACCGCCCCGGGGAGCAGGAGCGCGCCCAGGACGCCGACATCGCCATCGAGGCATCCGGTGCCCCGGCCGGGCTGCGCACCTGCGTCGAGCGGATCCGCCGCAGCGGCACCCTGGTCCTGCTCGGGCTGCTCCCGCCGGGGGAGGTCGGCTTCCTGGGGAACGTCGTCGTCACCCGCGAGATCACCGTGCGCGGCTCCTTCCGCTTCGACACCGACTTCGACGACGCTCTCGCCCTGCTGGCCGACGGCCTGGACGTCGAGCCCGTCATCACCCACACCTTCCCGCTGGATCGGGCCTCCGAGGCATTCGACCTCGCGGGCGACCGCACGGTCGCGTCCAAAATCCTTCTCGATCTGCACAGCCAGCCCCTCCCGACGGCGAACTGACGACTGCGAACCGAGAGAGCTGAAAACCGAGAGAGCTGAGAACTGAGAACCACGAACTACGTGTTGTGTTGTGCCTTTGCGGAGAACACACGCCCCGCTCGCGCGGAATGTGACTCCGCACCCCCGCGCCCCCGCACTTCACTCGAACGTGGTCCCCTCCCCTGATCCACCGCCCACCGCGAGCGCCGCCGGGAGATCGGCCCGGCGGCGTATGCCGAGCTTGCGATACGTGCTGGTCAGATGGGTCTCGACGGTCCGCAGGGCGAGGTGCAGCAGCTCGGAGATCTCGGCGTTGGTACGGCCGTCCGCCGCCAGCGCCGCGATCCGGCGCTCGCTGCCGGTCAGCGCGCCCGTGCCGGTCAGCCGGGTGTCCCCCCGGCGGGCGCCGCCCGCGCGGAGCGCCTGTTCGGCGGCGGTCCTGAGGTGGACGGCGCCGATACGTTCCGCGAGGGCGGCGGCCTCCCGGAGCAGGGGGCGGGCCTGGCGCGACTGCCGGGCCGCGATGAGCTGACGGCCGTGGGTGATCAGGGCGGCGACCAGCTCCGTATCGAGACCGCTGCCCCCCGCGTCGGCGAGGCCGCCGACCAGCGAACCGCGCAGGCCGCCGCCCGCGCCCCCCGCGCGCATCGAGTTCCGCAGGCTGTCGACAGCCCCTCCGGTGAGTTCCAGCCCGCGCCTGCCCCCGGTGGCCGCGCCCAGCACCCGCAGAGCACGCCCCAGCACCCTCGGTGTGCCCCATACCGCGGCGAATCGATACTCCTCCTCGGCCAGCAGCAGCGCCTCCTCCGGTCTGCCCAGCGCCAGATGGCACTCCGCCGCGGCCGAGCGCCATGGCGTGACGACCGGGCTCACCACATCGCGGGTGTTCTGACGGCGACCGCACTCCAGGAAGTCGTTCAGCGCTCCGGACCGGTCGCCGACAGCCGCACGCAGCACTCCGCGCGCGTAGAGGTACCGGTTGACCTCCCAACCGTCGTGCGCGTCCTCGACGTTGACCCCGGCGACGAGCCGCTCCGCCTCGGGCCCACGGTCCGCCCGTACCAGCGCCATGACCACATGCGCGAGGGGGTTGCTGGCACCGACGAAACCCACCCCGGAACCAACAGCCCCAGCAGCAGCACCAACAACACCGGCAGCACCGCCCCCCGCTCCCGCCGCCGCGGTCGCCCCCCACGTCAGCACCCGTTCGTCCTTCCCCCGGGCCGCCGCCGTGTCCATCCGTACGTTCAGCAGCGCCCTGTGCGCCGGGTGCAGCGGCGAGAGGCGGTACTCCGTCAGGCCCGTCCGTACCAACCGGTCCGCGTCGTCCAGCGCGTCCGCCCACTGCGCCACCGTCGCGGCGGTCACCAGCAGATACGGCATCAGCGGCGGTTCCTCCCGGGCCGCCAGCAGCTCCCGGATCCGCTTCATGGCACCCGCCGCCGACACCAGGCCGGCGGACGCCTCGTACCGCACCAGCAACACCCGTACCGCCGGGCTGAACAGGTCCGGGGACCGCCGCTCGGTGTCCCGCAGCCCGGCGTAGACATCGCGCCGGATCGCGCTGTCCTGGTCGGAGAGGAGCGCCGACGCGGTCTGTACGGTACGGGCGAGCACCGGGTCGTCCGGCAGCCCGCCGAGATCCCGCAGTACGTCGAACGCGGCCCGTGCCTCGCCCCGGTGGGCCAGCGCCGTGGCCAGGGTGACGGCGGGCATGGCCCGGTCCCGGGGCAGCTCCAGCAGGTGGAGCGCCTCGGTCAGCCGGGGGATCCCGGCGGAACGCGCGGTGGCGAACTCCAGCGAACCCAGCTCCGTGAGCACCCACGCCCGGTGCTCCCGCTCCATCGGCTCGTCGAGCGCGCGCCGCAGATAACCGGCCGCGTCCACGGCCCGGCCCGCCCTGGACGCGCTCGCCGCCGCCTCCGTGAGGGTGCGCGCGGCCCATGGCACGCCGGTCGGGGGCGTACGCAACAGATGGCCCGCGACCGCCTCGGCCCGGTCGCCCCTGCGGTGCCGGAACTCGGCCGCGGCACGGTGCGTGGCCTGCCGTTCCGACTGGGGCCAGCCGTCGAGAACCGCCTCCCGCAGCAGCGGGTGCGCGAAGCGCGGACGGCCGTCGCCGGGGTGCCGGCGCAGCGGTCCCAGCCGGATCATCGCGGTGATCCAGCCCGCGACCCGGGCGGGGTCGGCGCCGGACGCCTCGGCGAGCAGCTCATGCCCGGCGAAGCCGCTTTCTCCGTACGAAGAGGACGGCAAGGACGGGGAAGACGGCGGACCCGGCGCGGTCGGCGCACCCGAAGAGGCCGGTGCACCCGAGGAGGGCGGCGAAGGCGGCGAGGACAGCGCGGCCAGCGGGTCCGGCAGGGAGAGCGCGGACCCCGGACCCTCCTCCCCGGCCCCCTCCGCGCACTCCAGCTCCGCCAGCGCCCGCGCCACAGCCGTCGTCCCGGTCCCCGCGCACCCCAGCCACCACGAGACGGCCGCGGCGAAGGCGCCCGGGTACAGATCGGCGCAGCTCTCCGGCAGCGCGACCCCGGGCGCGCCGCCGTCCGGGACCACGGCCCGCAGATCGTCCAGCAGCGCGCGCAGCAGCAGCGGGATGCCCGCCGCGGCCCGTACGCAGCCGTCCACCCACGGCTCCGCCGCGTCCGCCCCGAAGACCTCCCTGACCTCGGCCGCCGCGGCGTCCCTGCCGAGCGGCGCCGACGCGTGGACCCGTACCAGCACAGGTGACAGACCGTGCGCGAGCCCCGGCGTGGGCGGGGCGATGTCGTATTGACCGCGCTCGGTCACCACCAGCAGTACGGGTACACCGCTGATCCGCCGTGCCGCCTCGGCCAGCCAGCGCCGGGAGTCCGGGTCCGCGAGATGGACGTCGTCCACGGCGAGCAGGAGCGGCGACTCCTCCGCGTACGAGCACATCAGCCGCCAGAGCCGGGCCGGATAGCCGAGGTGGTGCGGGGTGTCCGGGGGGTCGTCGTCGGGGCCGAAGTCGTCGGGCGGGTCGAGCAGTTGTCGTACGGGCGCGAAGGCGATCCCGGGGTCCGCCGCCGAGCAGCGCACCTCCAGCACCCGCATGCCCAGCTCCGCGCCGTGCTCGGCGGCGGCCTGGAGCAGAGCGCTGCGGCCCGCCCCGGTGGGGCCGCGGAAGAGGAGCAGCCGCCCCGATCCGGCCGTGGCGCGAGCGGCCTCGGAGGCCAGCAGGGCAAGAGCGTCGTCGCGTTCGAAGAGCTTGGTGATCATCGATGTCTCCTTCCGGTTCCGTAGACCGGTTCTCATCTCCGTTGCCTGATTCCCGCGCTCCCGTTGCCTGTTGTCCGGCCCGCGCCGATACCGACAGGCGCGTCGCCGAGCGCGTCGATAAACCGCGTCAACAGCCGCATCGGCACCCAAAGCCCGTATCAGCACCCGAGCTCGCGTCAGCGGCCACGCCGACAGCCGCACCGACAGCCGCACCAACAGCGCTCATGCTCGCGCCGCACACCCCGCTCGATCGCACGGTCGAACCTTTGGTCGTGCGTTCGATCTCGTGGTCGATCTCGTGGTGATCCACGATTGCGGCCGGTGCCCCGTCGACGGGACGGTAGGAAGCGTTCGTTCCGTTGAGACAAGGACGTAAGGGAATGGTTTTGCCCGTTCGAACCAGGATCCCGGTCGAGGTCCACGCGTCGGACCCGCTCTCTCTGGCCGGAGCCACCAGCCAACTGCGCCTCCAGCCCGAGGTCGAGCTGATCGAGGGAAGCACCGGCAGACCCGGAACCGTCGCGATCCTCCTGGCCGAGGCGCTCGACGAAGCCACGCTCGCGCGGCTCAGACGTCTCGTACGGACCGACGGCACCCGGGCCGTCCTCGTCACCGGCATGCTCCGCGAGGCGGAGCTGCTCCAGGTGATCGAGTACGGCGTCGGCGCCATCGTCTGGCGCCGTGAGGCCACCGGACACCGGCTGCTCCAGGCCGTACTCGCGGCCTCCCGGGGCGACGGCGACCTGCCCGCCGATCTGCTCGGGCGGCTGATCACCCGGGTCGGCATCATGCAGCGCTCCACGTCGAGTCTGCCCAACACGCCGGCGTCCGGTCTGGCGCCACGCGAGGTCGATGTGCTCAGGCTGGTGGCCGAGGGGATGGACACCGGGGAGATTGCCAGCAAACTGTCGTACTCCGAACGCACCGTCAAGAACGTGATGCATGGCCTGACGACCAGGCTGCAACTGCGCAACCGGGCCCACGCGGTGGCGTATGCCCTCCGCGAAGGCTACATCTGATGGTACGTACCTTGGTCAAGGGCCCTTCGGGCAGTCGGCGCTGCACCTGAACCGTCCCGGGGATGCCTCCCCAGTCCTGTGCGGACCGGGCCATGATCGATACAGGGCCCACCCGGTCAGGGAACGGCCGGTCCCGGTCGGCCCCGGTCGAACCCGATCGGCGAGCAGCCGGCCCCCTGACGGAAATCGAAGGGCACGAACAGCGTGATCCACGAGGTGGACGACGTCCTCCAGAGGCTCCTGACCGGCGGAGCCCTCGCCGGTTCCGGCGTCGAGGTCACCTTCGACGCGCCCACCCGCGACTGGGCGGCCCGGCGCAACGCCCCCACCATCGACGCGTATCTCTACGACATCCGCGAGGACGTCGCCCGCCGCGAACGCGGCGCGGTGGCGGTACGGGACGACCGGGGCACCGTACTGAAGCGACGGCAGCCGCCCCGGTGGTTCCGGCTGGCCTATCTGGTCACCGCGTGGACCAAACGCCCGCAGGACGAACACCGGCTGCTCTCCGCCGTACTCGCCACCCTGCTCCCGCACGAGATGCTCCCGCCCGGGGAACTGACCGGTGCGCTGGCCTCGTTGGGGCTCTCCATCCCGCTCACCGTCTCCGGGCAGGCCACCGAGGCGCGCTCACTGGCGGACATCTGGTCGGCGCTGGGCGGGGAGCTGAAGCCGTCCCTCGACGTGGTCGTCACCGCGCCGTTCCCGGCCTTTCCCGAGTACGACGCGGGCCCGGCCGTCACGGAAGGGCTCGGCGTCCGGGTGCGCGGCGCGGCCGAGGAACTCGGCGGCAGCCCCACGCGCTTCCACGCCCCACGCCACTTCGGCGGCAGCTTCCCCACCCGCCCCGGTACGCCTGCGGAAACGGTGTGAGCGCCCCCCTCCTGGAGCGGCTGGCCCGACTGCGCGCCGCCGTCGCGGCCCTCGTCGAGCGGCGCCGTGCGACCGACCCGACGGCGGAGGATCCGCTGCGGGGGCTGTATCTGTCGGACGAAGCGGTGGAGCACGCGCTGTCGACGACCGGGAACCGGCCGCACGTACCGTATGACGGGAACCGGCCGCACGTACCGTATGACGGGAACCGGCCGCACGTACCGTATGACGGGAACCGGCCGCACGTACCGTACGAAGAACCCAGGAGCGCCCCCCTCACCCCCTTCACCTCCCTCGACCCCCTGCACCACCTCGGGCGCCGTCTGCACCTCACCGACCTGGACCTCCGGTTCCTGCTGATCGCGCTTGCCCCCGATCTGGACCGCTCCTTCGAGCCGCTGTACGGCTACCTCAACGACGACGTCGGCCGTCGCCGGGCCACCATCGGGCCCGCGCTCGATCTCTGCGGGGAGTACGTGTACGACGCGGCGCCCCGGGCCCGGTTCCACCCGTCCGCGCCGCTGGTCGCCCTGGGGCTGGTCGTGGTGGAGGAGCCGGAACGCCCCTTCCTCAGCCGCTCGTTGCGGGTGCCCGACCGGGTGGTGGCTCATCTGCTGGGCGACGACACGCCGGACGCCGTGCTGGCCCGTACCGTGAAACCGCTCCCGGTCCCGGCCGCGCCCGCCGCCGCGCCCGACCCCCTGATCCCGAAGCTGGCCAAGCGGCTGACGGCCGGGCCCGTGACCGTCTACCTGCGCGAGCACCGGGACGGCGAGGGGCTGGCCTGCGCGGTGGAGGCGCTGGGCGCGGCAGGACTGGAGGCGCTGCACCTGACCCCGGACCCGGTACCGGATCCGGTGCCCGCGTCGACGCCGGATCCCGCCCCGTACCCCGAACTGCTCCGGGAGGCGCGGCTGACCGGCCGGGCCGTCGTGGTGACCGCGCTGCCCGGGAGGCCGGAGGCGATGCGGGAACTGGTCCGGGCGCTGGCGGTGGACGATGTGACGGTCCTGCTGGCAGGCGTACGCCCGTACGACCCCCAGTGGTACGACGGCGCGCGCGACCCGCTCGTCCTGGACGCTCCGCGCCGGCGCGCCGGCGATCTCGGCGCCTGGACGGAAGCGCTCGGCGCGTCCGCCGGGGAGCCCGGACCCGAACTCGCGCCGGTGGTCGCCGCCTACCGCCTCGGCGGCGCCGGTATCGGCCGCGTGGCACGGGCCGCGCTGGACCGGGCGGACTTCGACGGCACCCCGCTCACCGCCGACCACCTGCGGCTCGCCGCCCGCCAGCAGTCCACCTCCGGGCTGGAGCAGCACGCCCGCCGGATCCGGCCCGACGTCGGCTGGCAGGATCTGGTCCTGCCCGAAGAACCCCTCGCCCACCTGCGGGAACTCGCCCTGCGCGCCCGCCATCGCGACCGCGTCCTCGGCGACTGGCGGCTGAGCGCGGGCGGCGGTCGCGGCCGGGGCGTACTGGCGCTGTTCGCGGGCGACTCCGGTACGGGAAAGACGCTCTCGGCCGAGGTGGTCGCGGCCGAACTGGGGCTGGACCTCTATGTCGTACAGCTCTCGTCCATCGTCGACAAGTACGTCGGCGAGACCGAGAAGAACCTGGAACGCGTCTTCACCGAAGCCGACCGTACGGACGCCGTGCTGCTCTTCGACGAGGCCGACGCGGTCTTCGGCAAGCGCTCGGAGGTCAAGGACGCCCATGACCGGCACGCGAACATGGAGAGCGCCTATCTCCTCCAGCGGCTGGAGTCCTTCGACGGGATCGCCCTGCTGACGACCAACCTCCGCGCCAACATCGACGAGGCGTTCACCCGCCGGCTCGATCTCATCGTCGACTTCCCCTTCCCCGACGCTGCCCAGCGCCTCGCCCTCTGGCACCACTCCCTCTCCCACGTCCCGCACGACCCCACACTGGACCCGGGCCCCTGCGCCCGCGACTTCGAACTGGCGGGCGGCTCGATCCGCAGCGCCGTCGTCACCGCCGCCTACGCGGCGGCGGGCCGGGGCGAACCGGTCACGGTGACGGACCTGCTGGCGGGCGCGCGGCGCGAGTACCGCAAGGCGGGGCGGCTGGTGATGGACGACATCAGCTGGTGAGCCGGGCTCAGCGACGCACAGTCGCCTGGATTTCGTGAGTCAGTGCGGACCGCTCGGGCATCGAACCTGCGATCCCTTCCGCCGCATCAAAACTTGTAGTTGGTAATCATGGCGTTGCCGAAGACGTCGTAGACCGACGCATACCCCTGCTTCGAATCCTTCCAGTCGGCAAAAGCCTTGACCACTGAGGCAGCAGCCGTCTGCGGGTCCTTCACCTCTGTCTTTCCACCGTTGATGTCCGTGGAGATATAAGCGTTGCCCGTCTGTTCGTCCCACTCGCCAATGACGCGCTGCACCCGTCCGACCGCCTCCTTCTGCTGCGCGGTGCCGTGCTCATCGACCCAGGAGCGGAACTCCTGAGCGTTCTTCTTCGACTGTGTCTCGTCCGTGTCCGCGGGTAGTTTTTCCACCACTCCCATCTTCTCGGGCTCTGGAGTGCTTTCGACACTGCAAGCTGTAGTTCCGGCGATCAGGGCAACACCGAGCGCAAAAACGGCAGCGGCATGGGGGGTGCGCTTCACAGAGGTTCTCCATCATGTGCTTGGGGTCAGATGTGAGATACAACGGTATCGGCGCCCCGGGTCTGGGGCGCCGGTACCGGTCGGATTGCCGGGTCAGAACTTGATGGCATCCGCCTTGTCGTTCCAGCTACCGCCATAAGGATGTTCGATGGATGTGAGATTCGGCCACAAGGTGTACCCCGCAGCCAGAATCACGATGGGGTCAGGCAATCCGGTACGGAAGTCGTACAGCGTGACCCCTCGCTGTGGCCGGTTGACGTATGCAGAGCTGGCCTTGTCCCGGAACGACGGTGTGTACTGGTCGAGATGGCGAGTCTTAGCCTGATCGTAGGTCGGCCACTGCAAGCGCCTGCCAGAATAGTTTGAGTTCTGCCAGAGGCATACGTAGGAACTGGGACAGTCCGAGTATTTCCGGCTCGTCAAGGCTTGTTTTGCTCCAGCCCGAGTCTCCGCCGTGGGTGCGTGGGTAGCGAGGTATTTGTTGGACTCCGCATTACTGTCAAAACACTGCATCGTGCCGTCTTCCGACACCTCAACACAGACGTCCGCACCGGCCCAGCCCGATGCCGGATCAACCTTCTCGCCTTTGTAGTACATGTCCACTTTGTCGGCGGCATCCGCCTCTGCGTGTACCTTTTCTTCCGCCTCGGGCGTGAGTACGTCCGAGACGAACTCGGGAATTGAGCCCGTGTCGTCAACCGCCAGAGACGGAACGGCGGTGACGCCGGTCAATACCATCGACCCAATGGTCGAAATGGTCAAAATGGTGTGCATGCGCATGAAAGTCCCCCTCTTCTCGTCATGCATAGAAAAACGGAAACGAAACGTGTCGGGGCACCGATCGCTGACCCACGATCGGGCGAAACGTAAGACGCGCCGCGAAATTACGGACACGGCAACAGATCCCACCGCATGCTCACGCAGGCGCGGCTCGCATTCCCCCATCGTGGCCATATAGCCGGCACGCGCCAAAGCTTCTTGGGCAAGCTTTACCCAAGAAGCGGTCCCCCCCCCGCTTCCCCGTTTCGTTTCAACCAGGCCGCCAGGCTAGAGCGACGAATCTCGATTAGCCACTCAATTCCCAAGGAGTTGCGAAGCGGCTGATCAAAAGCACATTCCATTCAACGCTCTGTCAATGCCGCAGTACAGCCAGTTTCCAGCCGGGACCAACAAGCAATCCCAGCCACTAGCCAGACGCGACCCTGCCGCCTACCGGCCCAGCCACAACACTTTCGCCCGACTCGGAACATACGAACAGTCCCACCGGCTCCGGGATGGAACCACAGGGCTCGGTGTGGCGCGAGGAGGAGGGCTCGGCGGGTGCCGAACTCGCTTTCCTGGAGCGCCTGGGCGAGCGAGGTGATGGCGGCGAGCAGGAACGCCGGGTGCGGACCGGCGGCCACCTTGGAGTCCCGGACGGGAACGGCGCCGGGCATGTTGCCGACGATCTCGACACGCTGGCCGCCGGTGGAGTTGCTGTACGTCCTGGCCGCCTCGCCGGCGCGCTTCGCTGCCGGGGGGATCCGTTCGTACGCGCCTCTCTGGAGCGGGAGTTGGGTGCCGGAGGGCAAGCGGATCGGGACATCCACCGCAGTCGTGGCGCCCTCGCCGGGCATCTGACGCAGTCGTGAGGCGCCAAGGGAAGGATTCATACCGATTTGGACGTTCTGTCGTTACCGTCGCACAGATGGCGAGTTCTGGCGGAATTTTCGCCTGAACCGCTCAAGATGTTGTCGAATTTTCATCGATTGAGCGTTCAAACCTTCACTTGAAGAGCACTTGGTCCACTACTCTTTCACCCAGTCGCAACAACCGACGCTATGGCCCCAGTTGGGCGCCCGCGTCGCTATCGCCCCCCGCGACCCCCAACTTTCTCAGGTCATAGGACACGTACCCGGTCCCGTTCCCGATCAGGGGCCCATGTACGCAGGCCAGGCAACGCTGGAGGCAAACTGCGCATGCCAGAGATAAGCGGTGCCGACCCCACACGGCCCACCGAGCAGAACCCCCCGGCCGGTACTCCGGTGCCCGGTACCCCGATGCCCGGTACTCCGGTACGAGGTGAGCGCCCCGCCGGCCCATCGGCGAGGTTCGCAGCGGGACTGGCGGCGGCCTCGCTGTCGGCCGTACCCGCGACAGGAAACACAGCAGGAAACACAGCAGGAAACCCCATAGGAAACGCGGCAGGCGCGGCGTCGGCCGTGCAGCTTCCCGGGGCGCCCAAGAGCCTCTCCCCCTGGGGAGGCAACACCGGCCAGGGAAAGGAAATCGCACGGTCGGGCACCCCCGGGCCGCCCCCCAGCGCCGATCCCTCGGACGTCATGCTCTTCGCCGATCCGCCCGCCGCCACCCCGCCGCCCGGCGCCCCCGCCGGGCTCGGTGGCATCGGTGGGCTCAGCCTCGGCGCCCCGGCCCCCACCTCCTCGTACGGAACCTCGTACGGAACCTCGTACGGATCCTCGTACGGTGACGGGCACCCGCCGAGCGACGTGCCCTGGAACCAGGCGGCCCTCGACGAGCAGCGGCCGAGCCGGGCCGGACTGGTGCGGAACACCGTGCTGCTCGGCGTGGCCACCCTCGCCTTCGGCGTCATCCTGGCGCTGGTCGCCGGGCCGACCCAGAACAACGCCGACCGGGCCGCCGCGCCTGTGATCGGCTCCAACGGGCGTGGCCTGCCCGCCGATCCGAGGAACCCGGACACCGCGCCGGGCGATCTCGCGGAGGCGTCCGGAGAGGACGGGCAGACCTACTCCGACGAGAGCGGCACCACCTCGGGCCTCCAGCCGGACGATGCCGGTGGCAGTGCGCTGACGGGCTCGTCCGCCTCGAAGGGCAAGACGGCGGACGGCACGTCCGGCGGGAAGTCCGACGAGAAGACCGGCGAGAAGTCGGACGCGAAGCCCGACGGCGAGAAGGGCTCCGGCTCCAAGGACGACGCGGACAGCGGGGACAAGGGCAAGGGCAAGGACAAGGACGACTCGGATTCCGAGACCCGTCCCGGTTCGGGCTCCGGTTCCGGCGGCGGAAACACCCACACGCCCCCGCCCGCGACCTCCCGCCAGCGCGCCGTACAGTCCATCAACTACCCGGACCGCTACTGGAACGTACGGGACGGCCTCGGCTATCTCGACAGGGTCAACCGGGGTTCGGCGCTCTACACCGTCATCGACGGGCTCGCCGACTCCGACTGCTACTCGTTCTCGCTCGGCAACGGACGTTATCTGCGCCACTACAACTTCCGGATCCGCGCCGACTCCGACAACGGCAGCGCGATCTTCGAGCAGGACGCCACCTTCTGCCCCCGGGAGAACCCGTACAGCGGCACTGTGATGCTGGAGTCGAAGAACTTCCCGGGCCGCTACATCCGGCACCGCGACTACCAGCTGTGGGTGGACCCGTTCAAGTACAGCCAGGAGTATCTGGCGGACTCGTCCTTCCGGTTGGTTTCGAAGTAACACCACACCTTCCGCACGCAAACGAACTCCGTTCCCTCGGGCCGGAGTTCGTTTGCGTGCGGCTCCTTTTGCGTCCACCGCATCCATTGACCGGGTGATGCGCCCGTGCAACTCTCACGAATGGGAGCGCTCCCACCTCATCCCCCTCATGAGAGGCCCCCACATGCCCTCACGTGTCTCCGCCGTCCTGCTGTCCGCGGCCCTTCTCCTCGGCGCCCTCTCGTCCGCCGGAACGGCGACCGCGGCCCCCACCGCCGGGACCACCGCCGTCCGCGCCAACCAGCTCGGCTACCTCCCCGCCGGCCCCAAGCGCGCCACCGTCGTCAGCACCTCGCCCACCCCGCTCACCTGGCAGTTGCGCGACGCCGCCGGCGCGGTGGTCGCCTCGGGCCCCACCACCGTTCGCGGGTCCGCCGACGCCGCCTCGCGCGACATGACGCAGACGGCCGACTTCTCGTCGTACACCGGCACCGGCAGCGGATTCACACTCGCCGTCGACGGGCGGACCAGCCCCCCCTTCGCCATCCGCGCCGGGCTCTACGACGGCCTGCGCTCGGACGCCATGTCCTTCTTCTACCAGCAGCGCAGCGGCATCGCCATCGAAGCCTCGCTCGCGGGCGCGGCCTACGCGCGACCCGCCGCGCACCTGGGCGTCGCGCCCAACAGGGGTGACACCAGCGTCCCTTGCCAGCCGGGTGTCTGCGATTACAGCCGTGATGTACGGGGCGGCTGGTACGACGCCGGGGACCACGGCAAGTACGTCGTCAACGGCGGCCTCTCCACCTGGCTCCTCGTCAACTCCTTCGAACGAGCCAAACGCGCCGGTACGGACGCGGCCCTCGGCGACTCCACACTCCGGATCCCCGAGCGCGGCAACGGCGTACCCGATGTCCTGGACGAGGCGCGCTGGGAGCTGGACTTCCTGATGC
The DNA here is from genome assembly GCF_044752945.1 of Streptomyces sp. NPDC088554. Lineage (NCBI taxonomy): Bacteria > Bacillati > Actinomycetota > Actinomycetes > Kitasatosporales > Streptomycetaceae > Streptomyces > Streptomyces sp. NPDC088554. The sequence goes on from NZ_JBIVMF010000011.1 coordinate 160,755, forward strand.
GGATGCAGGTCCCGGCCGACAAACCGCTCGCGGGAATGGCGTTCCACAAGATGCACGACGCGAACTGGACCGCCCTGCCCACCCGCCCCGAGCGGGACGCCGAGCGCCGCGAGCTGCACCGGCCCTCCACCGCCGCGACCCTCAACCTCGCGGCCGCCGCCGCCCAGTGCGCCCGCATCTACGCCCCGTACGACTCCGCGTTCGCCGCCCGCTGCCTGGACTCCGCACGCCGCGCCTGGACCGCCGCGCGCGCCAACCCCGGCCTGCTCGCCCCCGACTCGGACGGCACGGGCGGCGGAGCGTACGGGGACGCCACGGTCAGCGACGAGTTCTACTGGGCGGCGGCCGAGCTGTACGCCACGACCGGCGAGACCGTTTACCGCGACGCGGTCACCTCCTCGTCCTGGCACACCTCGGGCGGCGCCTTCACCCCCTTCGGCTTCGGCTGGGCCGATACCGCCGCGCTCGGCCGTATCGCCTTGGCCACCGTCCCCACCGGCCTGCCCGCCTCCGACACCGCCCGGCTGCGCGACTCGGTGACCGCCGCCGCCGACGGCTATCTGGCGACCATGTCCGGCCAGGGGTACGCCGTTCCGATCCCCGCCTCCGCGTACGTCTGGGGCTCCAACGGCCAGGTCGCCGACAACGCCATCGTGCTGGCCGTCGCCCACGGGCTGACCGGTCAGCAGCGCTACCGCGCCGGGGCGCTGGAGGCGCTCGACTACCTGCTCGGCCGCAACACCCTCGGCCAGTCGTACGTCAGCGGTTACGGCACCCTCGCCGCCCGCAACCAGCATCACCGCTTCTGGGCACGCCAGTACGACGCGTCGCTCCCCAACCCGCCGGCCGGTTCGATCGCGGGCGGCCCCAACTCCGGCCTCCAGGACCCGGTCGCGGCCCAGCGACTGCCCGGCTGCGCCCCGGCGGCCTGTTACGTGGACGACATCGGGTCGTACTCGACCAACGAAGTGGCGATCAACTGGAACGCTCCGCTGGCCTGGCTCACCCAATTCGCCGCCGAATAAGGCCGAACAGGGCTTGAACAGGGCGGAGCGGGGCTTGAACAGGGCGGAGCGGGGCGCGAAAGGGCGCGGAAAGGTATGGAAGGGCGCGGAAAGGTATGGAGGGCGCGGAAGGAGGGGCCACGGCACGAAAAAATGGCGACGTGGCGAAATTTGGTCGCGCTGGTTGTTGAGCAGGGCTGACAAGGTGTCATAATGTCTCCGTGTAGCCCTTCGTGCATCCCCCGTCGCGAAGGGCTACACCTCTGTCCGCGTGGTTCCCGCCTCCACGCGCCCCTACCTCGCGCCTTCCCCCCCGGCCATCGTCTTCGTGCGTACGTCCCCGTCCTCCGGGCACGCCGAAGTTCTCACACGAACAAGGGACTCCCCTCGTGGTCCCCTGTCCGTGTTTTTTCGAGTTAACAGTGACGCAGAGTGTATGCGCAAGCCCACCGGCCATCTTCGGAGCCGCTCTTGGACATCCCCGCACATCCCCGTGGCCCTTCCCGCGTGGTCCGTTACAGTACGAACGGCGGACGTGAACGTGGCGGACGTGAACGGGGGGTCAATGGAGACCGGCGAACAGCACGCGCCACAGCTGAGGACGCTGCGGCAAAAGGTCGAGTACATGGTCGAGAAGACCTTCCCCGGCCAGAAGATCTCCGGACGGTTCTTCGCCGATCTGGTCAAGGAGCGCGGCGGTTCGCTGTCGCACAGCTACTTCTCGAACATCCTCGCCGGGAAGGTCACCCACCCCTCCGAGGACATCCTCAGAGCGCTCGGACTGGGTTTCGGCGTGGACTGGCGCTTCTTCAAGGAGGAGTCCGAGGTCGTCGACGACGTCGTCGCCGGACTCCAGTTCCTGGCCAAACGGCGCACCGGCGAGATCAGCGGTGTCGCGGCCCGTGGCCTCGACGACGGCGGGCTCCCGCCCGAGCTGCTGAGCTTCGCGCTCGCGCTGCTGGAGGAGTCCCGGGCCGGCCAGGAGCCACAACCCGGACAGGAATCCGGACAGAAGCCGGGGCAGGGATAGGGGCAGGGGTCCGGGCGGGGAGACGAACCGGGACCCGGGCGGGGAGACGAACCGGGACCCGGGCGGGAATCGGAATCCGGTGCCGGGCCCGGATCGGTGCAGGGCAGAGAGAAAACGACGGAACCGGACCGGAACCGGACACGTAGCCGAATGCGTGTCCGTGTCCGTGACCGTTGGCTACAATCCACTGCCCTCACGTCACCACCACGCGCGCGCACCCGATTCACCGATTCAAGAGGCAGGTCACCATGTCCCTGCGCGAGCTGCGGAAAGAGTGCGAGGCCGGACTGGCCGACCTCCCGATACCCGTGCCGTTCAGCATCCCCGGGCTGGTGGCCAACATGGAAGCCGTCAGGGGTCGTACGATCACGCTGCACGAGCTGCCCGACCAGCTTGCCCGCGTCAACGCCGCGTGCGGGCTGCGGCTCTCCTCCGGCACCACCAGCGTCGTGCTCTACCGGCGGCGCCCGACCGAGTACCAGACGCAGCACGTCATCCTGCACGAGCTGTGCCACGAGTGGTTCGACCACGGGACGACCCTCGACGCCGAGCAGCTCAGGAAGTTACTGCCGGTCTTCGACACCTCGCTGATCAACCGCGTGATCGCCCAGCCCGGCGCCACGGTCCAGGCCCGCGCGCAGTACGACACCCACGACGAGCGGATGGCCGAATTCGGCGCCTCCCTCATCCCCCGGATCGCCAGGGACATGACCAGCGATGACATGGTGGGACGCCTCGCCCACTCGCTCTCCAGCCCTGTCGCCCGGCTGCGTGGGGGATTCTTCCGCCGCAACGCGTAGACCTGGGCGGGGCCGCTGGGGCTCCCGGTCTCCGCTCCCGGGCCGTGAAGGGGCTCCTCGGGCCTCCCTGGGCTCCCGCGGGCTCCCTGGGCTCCTCGCGGTCGTAAACCGGGGCCCGTAGAACCGTTTCGTACCGTAGGACTTTCGTACGGTAGGGGGCCGTTCCCGCCATCCGTCCGTATGCCCGTCCGTACCGTATTGGCCGTACGTCCGTACATCCTCCTGCCCGCCCGCTATCACCCCGAGGGAATCTCCCCGTGCCCCCGCTAGACCTCGCCGGCTACCTCATAGCCGGCCTGATGACAGTCGTCACCCTGTGGCGGATGCCCGCCGCGCTCCGGGGCGACGAGGAAGACAGACGGCGCCGGGCCCTGTGGGGCTGCTACGCAGGGTTCACCGTCGCCCTGTGGACCAAGACGAGCGTCGTACGGCTGGGGCTCAACAACAGCCCCGTCACCGATCTCGCGGTGCTGATCAAGCACTACACGGCGACCATCGCGATCCTCGCCATCCTCAGCTACATCGTCGCCATCTACGGGCAGTACCCCGAGGGCGGGGAGATCCCCCGGCACGTACGCTTCGCCCGGCTCGTCCAGCATCTGGCGGCCAAGGCGTCCGTCGCCACCCTGATCCTGCTGGCCGTGCTCTTCTTCACGGTGGTCGACCGCTCCGTACCCTCGGACCGGTTCGTCTCCGACCACGCGGGCGAGTGGGGCGCCACCCTCTATATGACGGTGTTCTACCTCTACTTGGGCGCCGCCTCCGCGATCTGCGCCTACCAGTGGGCGCTGGCCACCGCCGCGACCACCCGTGGCCATCTGCGGGTGGGGCTGGGGATGATGACCGCCGCCATGTTCATCGGCGTCGCGTACACCGTCAGCCGGACCCTGTTCCTGTGGATCAGCGTCATCGACACCCCCGGCGACCACTTCGCGCTGCTCTTCGACGAGGTCACCGAGGGCTCGCAGATCGTGCTGTTCGCCCTCTTCGCGCTGGGCGCCTCCGTGCCCGCCTTCAGTACGGGCTGGCGCCGGCTGAAGCTGCGCCGGGCACAGGCCGCGCTGCACCCGCTGTGGAGCGAGCTGATGGCCGCCTTCCCCGACCAGCCCTTCGAACCGCCCGCCTCGCTGCTGCGCGAACTGACCCGGTTCGACATGCCCGTCGACATCTGTATCGACCGGTGGGCGGCCGATATCGCGGACGCGGTGGAGAAACTCCGGCACTACGTTCCCGACAGCCTCCTCCCTGCCGCCCAGCAGGCCGCCGCCGCCGACACACCACTTCCCGACAAGGCGGGACCGCTCGCCGACGCCCACTGGATCAGGGCGGCCCTCGCCGCCATGACGAACGGCGCGCCCGCCGGAAAGGCGGCGGCCATCGGCGCGAACCACGCGACCGACCAGGACGGCGAAGTCGCCTGGCTGGTACGGGTGGCGACGGCGTACCGCACGATCAGCGACGACAGGACCCGGGGGCTTCTGGACGCTCTGGGCGCGCCCGATGGTTCGACCGCTCCGCTTGCTCCGAACACCCCGAACACCCCGAACACCCCGACCGCTCCGACCGCTCCGACCGCTCCGAACACCCCGAACACCCCGAACACTCCGACCGCCCCGAACACTCCGAACACTCCGAACACTCCGACCGCTCCGAACACTCCGGAAACCAGGGAGACGACCGCATGACCCCCTCCACTTCAGTTGACCCGGTCGAGGACCTGACCCGGGCCCAGTTCGTCGCCCGCGGGGTCACGGACGTCCTCCAGCCCCGCAATGTCATCCTCGTCGGCATGCTCGGCATCGGCCTGGCGGCGGCGGGCGACTGGACCGGGCTGCCGTGGGGGCTGCTGGCCGCCCTGTGCGCCGGGCTGATACCCGCCGGATACATCGAGTGGGAGCGCAAGCGCGGGACGTGGGGCGACCGCCATGTCGTGGACCGCACCAAACGGGCGCCGATCTTCCTCGTCATCCTCGGCTCGATCGGCGCCGGTACGGTCGTGATGGTCCTGGGCGGCGCCCCGACCGGCATCCTCGTCACGATGCAGGCCCTCTGGGCGATGACCGTCATCCTGCTTCTGGTCAACACCGTGTGGAAGATCTCGGTGGACTCGGCGGTCGCCTCGGCCATCGTGGCGCTGCTCGCCGCCGTGCACTCGCCGTGGTGGCTGCTCGCGTACGCCATGACGATCGCCGTGTGCTGGTCGCGTGTGGTGCTGGGCTATCACACGGTCGCGCAGACGATCGCGGGCGCGGGCCTGGGCGCGGCGACCGCGTCGGCGTTTCTGCTCGTCTGACGGCTGCTTGGCGCCCGGGGTGTCCCCGGGCACCTGAGGGGTGTGCCGCGGGTTCCCGGGTGTGCCGCGGCGCGTGGCCCTGGTCGCGGTCCACCTCGATCCACTGGCCGAGGCCGCCGGGGTGGATGGTGGAGATGGCGTTCTTGAGGGAACCGTTGCCCTCCCCGGTCTTGAAGATACGTGACGGCCTGGTCGACCTCGGCGCGGTCGTCGCAGAGGATGCCGATGGCAGGACGGAGGCTATGGCCACCAGGTCCCAGTTGGGCCAGTAGTTGGTGATGAACGCGTCGTTGTGACGGGTGAGGAAGCTGTCGTTCATCGGGTAGAAGACGGTGAGCATTATCTTCTGGAAGCGGGCGAGGCCGAAGCCCTGGTAACCGCGCGTGATCTCGGCGGCGTTGGCGAACTGGTAGCCGTGGATACCGGCCGCGAGGAAACGGTCGGCGTTCCCCTCCACCGAAGTGAGCACCTGTGAGCAGGAGTTGAGGATGTCCCTGACGTGTCGGCGTGTGCGGTGTCGCCGGTGTCGCCGGTGTCGCCGGTGAAACTACTCTGTGCCTCAGCCGAGTTGGCGCTCCACCACATCGTGACGATGGGAGAATCCCACCATGATTGGACCGACGTGCCGGAACGGGGACGGCGAGGACGGCCTTCCCGGCCAGCCCTGGACGCCACCCCACCGCTGCCCCCGGACGGCGAGTCGCCGCCCGGCGACGGGACGCACCGCAAGTGACGTTCACCTCCGAGCAGGAAGGCCGCGCCAGTGACGAACTGGTGCGGTCCCTCCGTACGACCGGAGCCCTGACCCCCGAGTGGGACGAGGCGTTCAGGGCCGTACCGCGAGCCCTGTTCCTGCCCGACCTGTTCTGGGCGTACGACATGGCCACCGGCCGCAGTGAGCCCGTCGCCCGAGGCGACGACCCCGAAGCGTGGCACCGGGCCGCGTACGCGAACATCCCGCTCGTGACCCAGTGGGACGACGGAGCCCACACCGGCACCGCGCCGGGGACCGTGCCGACCAGCTCGGCGAGCATGCCGTCGGTCGTGGCCGCCATGCTGCGCGAACTCGACGTGAGCGACGGTATGCGGCTGCTCGAAATCGGCACCGGAACCGGGTGGAACGCCGGACTGCTCGCCCACCGGCTGGGCAGCGCCAACGTGGTCAGCGTCGAGATCGACCCGATGGTGGCCGAGCGGGCCCAAGTCGCTCTGGAACGCGCTGGTTTCAGCCCGGAGACAGTCCGCGCGGACGGCGCCGGGGGCTGGCCCGTCGGCGCGCCGTACGACCGTGTGATCGCCACGGCGGGAATCCGGACCGTACCGCCGTGCTGGCTGGAGCAGACGCGGCCGGGCGGGATCATCCTCGCCCCGTGGGGCACCCACTACAGCGACCAGGACGCGCTGGTCCGGCTGACGGTGGGGGACGACGGCCGGGCGTCGGGGCCGTTCCTCCGGATGGTCGAGTTCATGAAGCTGCGGGCCCAACGCCTCGACTGGAACCGGTTCCGCGCGTACGTCCCGCGCTTCCCCGGCGACGCCGACGTATCCCGTACGCAGGCCACCCTGGCGGATCTGGGGGAGCGCTACGAGCCCGTACGGTTCGTGACGGGACTGTGCGTGCCCGACTGCGCCCACGTCGTCAACCGGACCGGCGCGGAGAGCGGGAAGGCGTGGTTCTTCGACCTGGCGAGCCGGTCATGGGCCGCCGTCGAGTTCCGCGCCGGCGACCCGTCCGCCACGGTCCACCAGTCCGGACCGCGCCGCCTGTGGGACGAGGTGGAGCGGGCCCTCGCCTGGTGGGCCGAGCGCGGCAGACCCGGCCTCGACCGGTTCGGCCTTACGATCGCCCCGGACGGAAGCGCCCACCCGTGGTTCGAGGACCCGGCGGGGGCGCTGTCCTTCGGCTGACTCCGGGCCGGCGGGAATGACACGGGCGACCCGTCGCCCAGGGCGGCGTTGCCGTCGGGCGTCCACCCCCTCCGTCCACTCACCCGACAGGTCACCGATAAGCGACAGGTCACCCATGGGGACGCGGAACCGAACTACCGCACCACAAAAAGCCGTTGGCGTTACGGAGACCACCGCTCCCCGGACTTCTCGGCGCGGGCGGTGGTTCTGTCCGTACCCACGGAGGTATCCCTCGCCGTACCGAGCGGGGAAGGTTAAGGATTAAAACCAATGCGCGACGGGCGCGGGCCTGCTTTGATGAGAGGCGAGCTGAACAGGACTTAATAACGGGGGTTATTACATATGCTCATTCGCACAGGCGTGGCTTCTGCCACCGTCGCCGGTCTGCTGGCTTTCGGCGCGGCTGTCCCGGCGCAGGCCGACGACATCAGCACACCGCAGATCGGTAACACGTACAGCCACAAGACCACTGCCCTCCCCGCCGCCGGTGGCGGCATTGGCGCGTTCCTGACCGGGGGCGACAACGTTCACTTCTCCCACACCGTGGCCAAGACCGTCAACGCGCACGGCTGGTGGAAGCGTCTGAGCGGACCTGCGACCAAGGCCAAGGTCACGGTGAAGCTCCAGGTGGAGTCCGGGAGCGGCTGGAAGACGCTGACCACGGACGTCAAGACCGTCTACTCCGGCGGCGGAAGCGGCAAGCGGGCGGCGGCTGCCTGGAAGTGCACGAATCTGATCCAGAAGAAGTCCTTCCGCAGCGTCATCGACGTCGATCTCGTCGGTTACCCGGACGACGACAACAAGAAGATCACTGATACGCAGTCGCTGTACTGTGGCGCGTAAGAAGAGCGGCACGTAAGAAAAAGCTGACAGCGGCGCCGGGGGAGGAATCTTCCGGCGTCGCCTGTTTTCCGGGAGTTGCTGTGTTTCCCCCCACCGTGATCATTGGCTTGCATGGCATTCTCCAGCGGCATCCGTGGTTCGACCGGGTCGTGGAGCAACGGCATGATCCCGAGGACTACGAGAGCTCCGAGGGCTCCGAGGGCTCCATCGAGGAGGATCTCCTCGGTCTCGTGATCGACCGGGCCGGTTCCTACGGCTGGCAGACGCTGAGCACATGGCTGAACGAGGGCGGAAAGGTCACGGCCCACCACGAGCCCACCGCGTGGGCCCATGAGGAGGTCGGCGGGGACTGGACCGGCGACGGCGGAATCCACCAACTGGGCTGGCTACAGGCCGGAGTTCTCACCGATACCCCGCGCCCGGGTCTCCCCGTCCGGCCGATCGTCCAGGTGCTGTCCGAGACGTTGGCCCGCGTGGGTGAGGTGACGTTCACCGGCCTGCACGCCCTGCTGCCACTGCAAGCGGCCAAGCGCAACACGGCCTTCCATCAAGTCGAGTTGGCGCCGTGGTTCGCCCTGGCGGATCCGGACGCCCGGTACGAAGTGGTGGTGACCGTCTCCAGCAGTCCCGGGAAGCTCGGTAAACCCGGTAAACCCGGTAAACCCGGTCGGTATCGTCATGACGGGATGGCCAAGGAGGACGTGGAGGCCGTGCGCGACGCGGTGCGGGACATGGCGCAGGAGGCGGTGGACGTCTCCGTGCCCGTGGCCGAGGGCGGCGCCCTGCCGGGGCTGGAGCTGGATCTCGACCGCGTGCCGCATACCCAGGGGATGCGCGAGGTGATGCGGCTGGCCTGCCGTACCCGCGAGTGGTCGCCGGACATCGCGGTGTGGCTGGTGGAGATGGTCGCGGACGGGCTGCGGGAGGCGGGGCGGTCGGTGCCGTCGGTGATCACGGTTTCCCTGGCCTCGCCGACGCCGAAGCTCTGATACGTACGGAATCGGCCCGAGCACGTGACGGGAAGTGGAATGTACGTACGGGCCGGAACCCACATCAGGGTTCCGGCCCGTACGTCAACGCCCGTTCCGTATCCCCGAGGAGGAACACAAAGCCTCTACCTCGGCGGACGCGGGCCCGTATCGCTCAGCTGCCCATGCCGGGCACCCCGGAGACCGGAGACCGGGCTCAGCCTGCCGGGACCGAAAGCACCCATGCCTCGGACGACGGACGGCCGATGGTCCTGTTGCACACGAGGTCGTTTCTGCCCGTCTGGGCAAGCGCCGACTGGCAGGCCGCCTGAGTGGGGTAGTAGCTGGGAACCGCGGGCCCCGCAGCATTGGCGGGACCGGCGACCCCGACCCCGACACCGGCGGCCACGGCGACAGCCACGACGATCCGCGTAGCTTTCTTGCGAAGTGATCTCATAGGGCTATTCTGGCGGCCGCTCCGATCGCTTCCTAGAGGCAGATATCCCCAGTACGCAGGGACGACCGGGCGGCATCGGCGCAATCGCGGCCGAGATCTCGGGCACAGACCAGGTCATCGAGCACACCCTCGTCATCGCCGAACCGACACCAGCCGCCCCCGCCCGTGTCTTCGAGGCAGCTCGGCCACCCGAAGTGTGATCATGATCGGCTCGCGGTGGCAGTGACAGGTGTACGTGTACACCGCCTCCGCGTCGCTCGGCACCGCGGACACCGTCTCCGCACCGGGCCGCTCCATCGCGTACAGCACCCCCGCCACCAGCACGAGAAAGGTGAGCACGAGCACCACAACGCCCCACAGCCGCTGGTCCGTTACGGGCTCGATCATGCGGGGGAGTGTGTCTGCGGGTGCGGGCTTACGTCGATCTCCGCGAACACCGTCTTCCCGACGCTCCGGGGTTCCGTACCCCAGCGGTCCGCCAACTCCGCGACGATCAGCAGCCCCCGCCCGAAACACTCGTCGTTCCCGACATCCCGAAGCTGCGGCAACCGTTCCCCGCGCGGGTCACTGACCTCGATCCGCAGCGTACTGGGCCGCAGGATGTTCCGTACCTGGAACAGCCGGTCGCGCAGGCACCCGTGCAGCAACGCGTTCGTCCCCAACTCGCTGACCAACAGCCCAACAGACCAGGCTAGTTCAGGATGCCCCCACTCACTCACCAGCCGCGCGGCCCGATGCCGCGCGAGCGTGACACTGCCGGTGGTGGGGCTGTAGTTGAGCCGGTCCTCGCGGAGGATCGGCTCGGGGTCACGCTGTGGGTTTCCGGGGGTTTCCTGCGTCGAGGTCATGTCCGCGCACCTCCATGTGCGGTCGGAGCGTTGCCCGTACGGGCGGATGCGCAGGCGGTGGCGATACCGGGAACCCGCGCCGGCCGTTGGGCAGGGCGGGGCGGTGCCCTTCCGCTGGGCGGTTCCGCTGTGCGAGCGGTTGAGTGCTCACCGTAGCGGGACATATCCGCGAGCCGCAATATGGCTAGCAGCCAATTTGCTGCACAAGTTGAACTCGGCAGGTCCGACGCTCCAGAATGAGGCGGTCACACGAGAGAGAGGCGGACGGTATGGGCGGAGCCAACCCTGACCGCGGAAAGACGGTCTCCACCGTCCTTGGGCGCAGGCTCGGCGGCGAGTTGCTGCGCATGCGCCTACAGCGGAAGCTCGGCCAGGCAGCTGCGGCCAAGGCGTTGACGGCTTCCGTCACCAAGGTCGCGAAGATGGAACGCGGCCTGGTTCCGATGCGAGACCCGGACATCCGAGCGCTGTGTCACCTCTACGAGGAGCGCGACGAGGCGGTCATAGCGCCGTTGCTTGAGTTGGCCGCAGTCGACCGTGATCGCCGTAAGGCGAAGGGCTGGTGGAGCCAGGATCCGCAGTTGACCTCGCTCCTGGAATACATTGCGCTTGAAGCCATCGCAACGCACCTTCGTACGTGGCAACACTCCCTCGTGCCCGGCCTGCTGCAAACCCCGGACTTTGTGAGAGCCCTCGCCTTGAGTGCAGGCGCCTGGGACGATCTGGCCGCAATCGAACCCTTCGTTGAAAGCCGGATCGCCCGACAGGCCCGGCTGGAGGAGGAACAACCACTCCAGCTATCTGCGGTTCTCCACGAAGGGGCCCTGCGTCAACTCGTCGGAGGCCGGGACGTCATGAGGCAGCAACTCGGTCACTTGCTGAACATGGTCAAGCGTCCCAATGTCACATTGCGGGTAGTGCCCTATTCCGCTGGCGCCTACCCCGCCATGACCAATGGGTTCAGCATCCTTTCGTTCGCTGAACCAGGAGCGCTGGACGTCGTACACATGGACACCACGCTGACGGCCTTCTGGCTGGAAGACGAGATTGACGCCCCGCGTCATGCCCACTTCTTCGAGCGTCTCACTCACTTGGCACTCTCGCAGCGAGACTCCATTCAGCTGATCAACGCAACCCTCAAGGAGCTGTAGCGGTATGGCCGCCTACGAGTTCATCAAGTCGAGTTACAGCGGTGCCAGTAACAATCAGGAGTGTGTCGAAATCGCCCGCAACATACCGGGCACCGTCGCCGTCCGCGACTCCAAGCACCCCACCGGCCCGGTCCTCCACCTCACCCCCGCCGCATGGAGCGCCTTCACCGCAACCACCGACGCACATCAGGGAGGAGTCATAACCCGTGCCGCACTCTGAGTTCATCAAGTCGAGCTACAGCAGCGGTGACGGCGAGTGCGTCGAAGTCGCCCGCAACATCCCCAACACCGTTGCCGTCCGCGACTCCAAGCACCCCACCGGCCCGGTCCTCCACCTCACCCCCGCCGCATGGAGCGCCTTCACCGCAACAACCGACGCACATCGGGCTGCCGAGTAACCCTGACCTGATGGACGACGCACCCGCGAGCGGAGGCGTTCGGGCGTGTCTCAAGCCGGTGCGTGGTCGGGGGATATCGGCTTAGAGGCCGATGATCCGGGCGTAGCCGCCGAGGTCGGCACCTGATGCGCAACGAGTACGGCAGCGTGCCGTGGCTGGAGGTGATCGCGCCGCTGATGCCGCAGGTCCTCGCCGCGGACTGGTCGCACGAGGTGATCGGCCGGGACTGGATGATCCAGACCTACCTGGACGGCGTCCCTGCTCCGGAGCACCTGGGGACGTATCCGCGTACGGCATGGCCGGCTTTCTTCCGGCAGATGGGCGCCATCGCCCGCTCCGTGCACGACGTGAGGGGCCCGTGTTTCGGGCCCGTCGGCGGACCGGGGTACGGGACGTGGAGCGAGGCGGTGCTCGCGTCGCTGGAGGAGATCGCCGCCGACCTGGACGGAGTCGGCCTGGACGCGGGCGATGTACGGAAGGTCGCCGCGTTGGCCGCGTACGACCGTGCAGTCCTGGACGAGGTCACCGAACCGGGGCTGCTGACCGGGGGCCTGTGGACGGTTCACTAGGCAACCCTGTTGTCGGGATTGAGGCTGTCGGCCTTCGCCCATCGGTCCCGTGATCATGGAATATCGGGGCAACTTCTCGACTGCAGCAGGGTGATGGCCCGTTACTCAGGCGCTCCGCGCATGCACGGCAGCAGTCAGTTGTCGGACGCTGGCGGTGCGGGGATGGCGTTCGGCGAGCTCGGTGACGATGGCACGCATGCTGGGGCGGTCGCGGACCTCAGCCGGTGCTTCCCGGTGAGCGGCGAGCAGGGCGACTGCGGTCTCGTCCGCCTTGCCCCATTGCCACCAGGCTCGCGCCATGTCCGTGTGGAATCGGCCCCGGCGCTCGGCGGTGGGGAACTGCCCGGGGTGGAGATCTTTGCCTGCGTGGACGGCTGCGCCGGCGTCGCCGAGGCCCCAGAGGACTCCGACCTTGTACAGGGCGACGGACGCCGGGGTCACGCTGAAGGTTTGCGGACGCTCATGCCGGTTGGGAAGGAGTTTCGCCGCGCGTTCAGCGGCTCCGATCATTTCCAGGGCGCGGTCGCGGTCCCCGGCCTGCGCCGCCGCGTAGGCCACTGTGCAGAGCATCTGTGCGTACGTCGCCGCCTGCGCGGGGGTCGTCAGCCCGGTGGCCTCCACCTTCGCAGCGGCGTGAAGGGTGACGCGTTGTGCGGTCGCGCCGCGGTCTTCGTGGCGCAGGACGATGCTGAACGCGCGGGCGGAGGTTGCGGCGGCCAGGGGTGAACCGGACAGCTCGGAGAAGATGTTGGACCGGTCGGCGGTGATTCTGCTGGCCGAGTAGCGGCCGATCTTGGACAGGGCTTCGGTGGCGAGGTCGTAGCAGGCGGCGAGCCGTACGTAGTCGCCTGCTTCGCCGTCCTCGGCGCAGGCGTGGCCGGTGGCGAGGAGGTCCGGCAGGGCCAGGACGAGCTTCTTGTGGTTGCCACCGTCGAAGAGGGCGCGTGCCCGGCGGAACTGGGCCATGAGGTTCGACGGCGTCGGTGCTGAAGCCGGGCTCGGCAGCAGGGCGAGCGACTCGTCCAGACCGTTGAGGACGGAGAGCGGCACAGCGAGGCCCGCGGCTTGGAGTAGAGAACGGCGCCTCATCGAGTCCTCTTCGGCTTCGGTGTGCCTTCCAGCGTCGGCAGCAACCTTAGTGCGCGAAGGGGGCGCTACGCGCAGAACTGCGGCAAGTGCGCCCGCAGGGATGAACAGGGCCTGCGCGAAGTTTCGGATCATGTCGAGGTCGGTGGCGCTGCGCTCTGCGGTCTCCAGGCGGGACACGGCGGAGGCCGAATATCCGGTCGCCTTGCCGAGGTCGACCTGCCGCCACCCGAGCTCGACGCGCGCCCAGCGGATCAGGCCGCCTACGTCGCCCGCTTCGATGAGTGCCCGTGCTCTGGGAGATCCCCAGTTCGGTGCGTGTGTGCGCATCGCGCCTCCCGGACGAACCAGACGGTAACCAACTCACGGTAGCCGGGTCGCCACTGCGCGTCGAGGCCGTGTGCGTAACGCGCAAATGGCGTGCGCCGGGCGGGAATTGGCTCGCCGTCGAGGACGGGCCGCGGTGTTCTGAATCTGCGCCGTCCGCACCGGCCGCAGCGTGCTCTCCTCCGAATCCGCTCCTGGGCGAGGGCGCCGGACGGCACGACCATCCATTCGAACGCCGAGAGGAATGACCATGAACATCCTGCTGAGCACCCAGACCGCCATCTCCGACGAGGAACTGCTGCCGGTCGAGGTCGGCGGCACCGCCGAGCTGACCGAGGGCCAGGGCGGCGGACAGAGCGAGGACAAGCGACGCGCCTACAACTGCTGACCCCTTCTGGCGTGGTGGTGCGGCCCTTGAGGCCGCGCCACCACGCGCCCAGCGACCCGCCGGGAGGCAACCGTGTTCTTCGGAGGCTTCAGCACCACGCGAGAAGTACGCCTGTGCCCCGCAGGCGCCGAGTACATCAGCACCGCTTCGTCGTCCTGGCGGATCGGAGACTCCTCGGTACGCTGTCTGGTGTCGGGCGGGCAACGGCGCGTCCTGGTCTTGGGCGCGTGCGGGGCCACCGACCTCGAGCTGGGCCGGCTGTCCGACGCCGAGCTGCCGGCCGATGTCGCCTGGCGCTGGCCCGGCGTCTACGCGGTCGTCGAAGAACACCCGGACCGCACGGTGCTGCACACCGACCCCGCCGCCGCGCTTCCTGTCTATGCGACGCCCTGGCAGGGCGGTTGGGCCTGGTCCACCTCCGCCCGACTGCTCGCCCGGCTCACCGAGGCGCCCATCGACGTCCAGAGGCTCGCCTGCTCCGTCCTTGCTCCGTCGGCACCGGCCCTGGCCGGTGCGAGGACCTTCTTCACCGGCATCGAGCAGCTGGCTCCAGGGAGCCGGATCGAACTCCCAGCTGACGGCAGCCGCCTCAAGATCACCGTGCAGTGGCGGCCCGATCCGGTCCCGGGCGAGCCGGGCCACCAGCTGCGGACCACGTTGACGGAGGCGGTCGCCCTGCGGGTGAACCGGGCTCCGGGCCTGTCGTGCGACCTGTCGGGGGGACTCGACTCCACCACCATCGCCGTCCTGGCCGCGGCAGCACTGCCAGGCTCCCGCCGCCTGGACGCGATCACGATCCACCCGAAGGGCGATGAGAGCGGGGCGGACCTGCACTACGCGCGCCTGGCCGCCGACGCGCATCGCCGCCGGATTCGCCACTATCTCCTGCCGCTGACCGCCGAGCATCTGCCGTACACCGAGATCACCGCGGTCCCTGCGACCGGAGAGCCCGCACCCTCGACCCTTACCCGTGCTCGTCTGGTCGGGCAGCTCGACTGGATGCGCCAACGTCTGGGCAGCCGGACTCATTTGACCGGCGACGGCGGCGACAGCGTCCTGTTCCAGCCGCCCGCGCACCTCGCCGACCTCGTACGTCACCGGCAATGGCGGCGCACGGTGGGTGAGAGCCTGGGCTGGGCACGACTTCGGCACACCTCCGTCGCACCGCTCCTGCGCGACGCCGCGACGCTGGCCCGGAGCAGCCGCCGCGACGGACTCGAGGACCTGGCCCGTCGCCTCGCCGGGGCGGCGCGCCGGGATGACGGACGGGGCAATGTCTGCTGGTTCACGACCCCGCCCCGGCCTTCCTGGGCCACGCCCGCCGCCCGCCGGCTCCTGCTCGACGCGGCGGCCGAGGCGATCGACACCGCAGACCCGCTGCCGGGCCTGGACATCTCGGTGCGCGTCCTCATCGACGAGATCCGCGAGGTCGCCCGCACCGCTGCCGCCGACGCCGAACTCGCCGCCGCATGCGGCACCACCCTGCACAACCCGTTCCTCGACCCGCGCGTCATGGACGCCGTCCTGCGCACCCCGATCGAGCACCGCCCGGCGGTCCACGCCTACAAGCCCGTCCTCGGCCGCGCGATGCAAGACCTTCTCCCCGAGGCCGTCGCCCGCCGCAGCACCAAGGGCAGCTTCAACAGCGACCACTACGCCGGCATGCGCGCCAACCTGCCCGTGCTCCTAGCCCTGGCCGACGGCCACCTCGCCGCCCTCGGACTCCTCGAACCAGCCGACTTCCGTCGCCATTTGGGCCAGGCCGCCATCGGTATCCCGATGCCGCTGGCCACGATCGAGCAAGCCCTGAGCGCCGAGGCGTGGCTCCACGCCCACTACACCGCCCAGGATCCGCAGTGGACAACACAACCATCGGAGCGTCCCCGTGCATGACCTGCCTCGCTTCGTCACCGCTCCGCGCCAGGTCCGGGCCCTGGACTTCGGCCACGTCATGGTCCTGGTCGACTACCGCTCCAACCGTGTCCAGTGCCTATTCCCCGCCGCGGCGGCCCACTGGACGGCAGCCGCCTGCACCGGCCGTCTGGACACTGTGCCCGGCGGCCTCGCGGCACAGCTCCTGGCCTCTGGATTCCTCATCCCGAAGCCCGCCGCGACACCCTGGCCCGTCCCTGTCGTTGCCCCGCCGTCGCCGCCGAGCTGGGGAGGAGCCGAGCACCCCGCCGGGACCAGCCGCCCCCAGGCGCCGCGCGGCCACGGCACCGCCGCAGCCGCAGCTCTGGCGTCCGTCCTAGCGATCAAGACCGTGGGACACGCGAGGCACGCGATGCAGCGCATCACCACCGCGCTGAACACCACCGCGTCAAGGTGCCGCTGCCCAGCCACCCCAGCTCAGGCGACGGCCGCAGTCCTCGCTGTGCGCCACGCCTGCTGGTACTCCCCGGCCCGAACGGCCTGTCTGGAGGAGTCCGCCGCCACCGTGGTCCTCCTGGCGGCGCGGCGGCTGTCCGTCACCTGGTGCCACGGCGTCGCGCCGGATCCCGTTCGGCTGCACGCCTGGGTAGAGACTGAGGACGGCGCCCCCGTCGCCGAACCGCCCTCGACGCTCGCCTACACGCCCGCCCTCACCATCGGAGGCCATCATCAGCACCAGCCCTGAGCCGACCTTGTGGCTCAGCACCGATACATGTGCTCTCGGCCCCTACCGCGCCGACCTGGTCGAAACGTACTGGCGCTGGGAGCAGGACCCCGCACTCCTCGTCGGCTACGGCCGCCAGAGCCCCGAGTCCCTCGAAGCCCGCACCGAGGGCATGACCCACCAGCTCCGTGGCGAGAACATCCGCTTCACCATCTACGACCTGAGCACCGACACCCCAACGCCCGCCGGCGTCGCCACGCTCCTGCCGGACCACTCCGTACGGACCGCCGAGTACGTGATCATGCTCGCCCGTGAGGCCCGCGGCCACGGACTGGGAACCGCAGCGACCCGGCTCACCCTCGACTACGCCTTCCACATCACCAACCTGCGGATGGTCTGGCTCAAGGTCCTCGCCCCGAACACCGCCGGTATCCGCGCCTACGAGAAGGCCGGCTTCCGCACAGTCGGGGCGATGCGCGAGGCCGGGTACTGGCTCGGCCAGGTCTGCGACGAGGTCGTCATGGACGCCCTCGCCAAGGACTTCACCGGCCCGTCCACCGTCCGGGCGGCACTGGGCGATAGCCGCTGACCGGCAGGCCAGACTTCAGACCACGACGGCCAGGATGCCCGCGAACGTGTCGTAGCTGTCACGGACGCCGTCCGGATTGCCGAGTCGGTGACGCTCAAGGCGGATGGCGCCGAGGTGCCGGGCTTCGTAGATCTTCGAGCGCCAGACTGCGGCTTCGGACTGGTCCAAGGAGCCGTAAGTCTCCCAGAACGCCCTGCGTTCGTCAGGCTTGGCCGTGACCATACGGATGGTCCATCCGCTGGACCTTATGGCGGTGTCCCTGAGCCCCACAACGCGAATACGTGCGGCAGCACGTACCTTTGCCCCCATGGATCGGATCAACAGAGAGGCCCAGCGCGTGCGTTCAGGTATCGATGATCCGGCGGTCGACTCGATGGTGTGTCTGCCCGGCGGAGTGGTGGACCTCCGCGACGACCGGCGGGGTACGCGGTGGCGGGCCGAGATCGCGCCGTTCCTGCTGGGCAGGTATCCCGTGACGGTGGACCTGCACCGTACCGTGGTGGAGGCGGACCCTACGGGCCCTCGGCCTTCGGCGGGCGGGGCCTTCCCGGTGACCAATGTGAGCTGGCTCGACGCGATCGGGGTGTGCAACCGCCTGTCGGTCAACTCCGGTCTGGAGCAGGCGTATACGTACGATCCGGAGAGCGGCGAGGTCACCTGCGACCGGGCCTCCACCGGCTACCGCCTGCCCACCGAGGCCGAGTGGCAGTACGCCTGCAAGGCCGGGACCGGCGGATACCGGTACGGGGAGATCGGCGACATCGCCTGGTACGCCGACAACTCCGGTGGCCGGGCCCACGAGGTCGGCGGCAAGGCACCCAACCCGTGGGGACTCCACGACATGCTGGGCAACGTCTGGGAGTGGTGCTGGGATCTCTACGACGAGGAGGCGTACGGCTCCTACCGGATCTTCCGCGGCGGCGGCTGGGCCGAGTCTGCGCGCGGCTGCGGCGCCTCCGTACGTCGCCGCAGCCATCCCACCTTCGCCATCGACGACTTGGGCTTCCGGCTCGCCCGAACCGTGTCCTGACGCTCCGAGCCGTCAACTCCCCACCAGACGTGGCCCGATCACCGAGATCAGGACGCGCTTGGCCTGCCCGGGGCTCCGCCCCTTCATGGCCGCACGACCGGCCCGGACCTCGTGTCCCGAGGTGCTCCGGACCGCGTGTCCGGAGGGGTTCCCGGCACACCGAACGTCGTCCAGGCAGCGCGTTCCGGGACCCGCAGGACCGTACGTCCGGCCACGGCGTTCAGGATCGTCGCGGCGCGCCACGCGCCCAGGGTCAGATCGGGGGCGCCGACGCCGTGCGTGTGCAGCTCGGCGTTCTGGACGTACAGCGCGCCGGAGACACGGGCGTCGAGGGCGACCCGGTAGTCGCCGTCGATGCGGTAGCGGCCCCGGTCGTCCCAGTCGACCAGTTCGGCCAGGGCCTCCAGGAAGTCGGGGCGGCTCGCCGTGTAGCCGGTGGCGGCGACGATCGCCGACGTACGGAACGCGAAGGTGCGGTCCTGTTGGGTGTGGCGGCAGACCAGGACATAGCCGTCGCCCTCGGCGCGCGCCTCCTCGATGGCCACGCCCGGGTGGAGGGCGGCGCGCGGTGCGGTGCCGCCGATGGTCCGCTCATACAGCTCGTCGTGGATCTCGCCGAGGGTCTCCGCGCTGACACCCTTGTACAACTGCCATTGTTCGCGCACGAGTTGCTCTCGGTGCTCCTCGGGCAGGGCGCGGAAGTAACGGATGTGATCGGGGGTGAAGTGCTCCAGGCCGATCTTGGAGTACTCCATCGGCGCGAACGCGGCGGTACGCGCCAGCCAGCGGACGTAGGGGCCGCCCGTGCCGTCGCCGTCCTGGTGGCGCAGCAGGTCGAGGGCGACCTCGGCGCCGGACTGGCCCGCGCCGACGACGGTCACATCGTCGAGCCCGGCGAGGCGGGCGCGGTGGGTACGGTAGTCGGCGCTGTGCAGCACCCGGGCCTCGCCGGGGGCGCCGGTCTCGGCGCTGAGCAGCGGGCGCAGCGGCTCGGGCACCACCGGGTTCGTACCGACACCGAGCACCAGTTGCCGGGCCCGGACCCGTGACACCGCGCCGTCCGCCGTGCGGTGGGTGACGGCGAACGCCTCGGCGGTCCCGTCCCACACCACCTCCGTGACACGCGCGTCGAAGCGGCAGGCGGGCAGGGAGTCGGCAACCCAGCGGCAGTAGTGGTCGTACTCGCGGCGCGGTATGTGGAAGCGCTCGGAGAAGAAGAAGGGGAACATCCGGTCGTGCTCGCGCAGATAGTTGAGGTACGACCACGGGCTCGTCGGGTCCACCATCGTCACCAGGTCGGCCAGGAAAGGGACTTGGAGCGTCGTCCCCTCCATCAGCAGCCCCGGATGCCAGGAGAAGGCGGGCTTCGCGTCGAGGAAGAGGGCGCGCAGCCCGGGGGCGCCGTCGGACAGGGCGGCAAGGGAGAGGTTGAACGGGCCGATACCGACACCGATCAGGTCGTACGTACCGTCGGAACCGGAACCGGAACCGGAACCGACGTCGCCGCCGGGGTCGCTGCTGCCACTGTTCACACTGCTGCCGCTTGTCGTCATCGCTGGGCCTCCGCGAAGGGGTTGGGAAGGTCGCTGTGGACGGACCGGGTGTGGACGTCGCCGATCAGCTGTACGGCGGCTTCCCCGGCGCGCAGCGGGTCGGCGTGGTCGAGCGGGTCGGACGCCTCCGGCGAGGCGCCCCCGAGGGGCTCCACGACGACGGCAGCGGTGCCCTCCGAAGCGCTCACGCGAGAACCACACCTTCGGACATCTCAGCCGCCGCCTCCTCTTCCTCTTCCTCCTCCGCGCGGCCCGCCGCCACCACCGCGAGCAGCAGGCGTTCCACCTCCTCCGCCGTGGTGTGCGGGTTGAGCAGGGTGAGCTTCAGCCGTACGCGCCCGGGGCCCTCGCCCGGCAGCTCCGTACGGCCGACGACGGCGCGCCCCTCGCGCAGGAGCCTGCGCCGCAGCGCCGCGTTGATCCGGTCGCTGCGCTCCCCGTCCGCGCCGTGTTTCCCAGCCGCGCCGTGTTTCCCCTCCACGCCGTGTTTCCCCTCCGCGCCGCGTTCCTCGTCCGCGTCCACCGGCAGATAGCGGAACAGGAAGACGGTCAGCACCGGTTCGGCGTGCAGCTCCAGGCGCGGGTGCGTCCGTACCGTACGCGCGCCCGACAGCGCCAGCTCGTGGCAGGCGTCGACGAGCCGGCCCAGCCCCTCCCGGCCGAGCGTCCGCAGTGTCACCGCGATCTTGAAGGCGTCGGCGCGCCGGGTCGTCCGCAGCGAGAGCCCGAGCAGGCTCGGATAACCGGCCTCCTCGTCGTCCGTCGGGTTCAGATACACCGCCCGGCGGGCGAGCGAGGCGTACGTCTCGGCCTCCCTGACCAGGAAGATCCCGGCGGCGGCGGGCTGCCAGCCCAGTTTGTGCCAGTCGAGCGAGAGCGAGTCGGCCAGCTCCAGCCCGTCCAGCAGCGGCGCGAGCCGGTCGGAGAGCAGCGCGCCGCCGCCGTACGCCGCGTCGACATGCAGCCAGGCGCCGTACTCGGCGGCGAGCGCCGCACACGCCCGCAGTGGGTCGACGGCCCCGGTGTCGGTGGTCCCCGCCGTGGCGACGACGGCCACCGGCAGCTCCCCGCGCTCCACACAGGCGTCCAGCATGGACGCCAACGCGTCCGTATCCATACGGAGTTGACGATCGACCGGTACGGAGAGCACCGCCTCCTCACCGAGCCCGAGCAGCGCGGCGGCCCGCTGTACGGAGAAGTGCGCGGCGGCCGAGGTGAGGATCCGCGGCCGGGCGGCCCGCCCGGTGACGCCCGTCAGCTCGACCTGTTCCCCGGTCGCCGCGCCCAGCACCCGGTCCCTGGCCAGCATCAGCCCCATCAGGTTGGATTCCGTCCCGCCCGAGGTCAGCACCCCGGCGGCGCGCTGTCCGTCGTATCCGACGAGCCGCGCCAGTTCCTGGAGCAGCAGAGTCTCCAGCGCGGTCGCGGCGGGCGCCTGGTCCCAGGAGTCCTGGGAGGGGTTGAGCGCGGAGACGGCGAGGTCGGCGGCGACGGCGACGGCCAGCGGTGGGCAGTGCAGATGCGCGGCGCACGCGGGGTCGGCGGGGTCGGCGGAGCCGTGGGCGAGCAGTTCGGTGAGCCGGTCGAGCACGGCCGTACCGGTAGCCCCACCGGCGGCGCCGAACACCTCCCCGAACACTTCCCCGACCGCCGCCGCGACAGCCTCCGGGTGGCCGGGGGCGATCGGGCCGCCCCGGGTCTTGGCGCCTTTTGCGAGCGCGTCCAGCACCGTGGAGATCAGCGGTTCCAGGGCCTCCGCGCCACGGGCCCCACTGGAGAGCGCGGCGGCCCCGAGACCCTCGCGGCCACCACCACTGCCGCGGGCGTCCCCCTCGCGGCCACCGTCCCCGTCCCGGCCACCACCACTGCCGCGGGCGTCCCCCTCGCGGCCACCGTCCTCGTCCCGGTTCACGTCCCCGGACGATGACGACCGGGTCTGCCGGGGCACCCGTACCCGTACGTCCATGTCCCTGTCCGTACCGCCGCTCACGACGTCCGCCCCGGCCCCGAAACCTCGGTGATCGCGTCCATGAGCCGGTCGAGGACCGCCTCCGCCTGCTCGTCCGAGATCGTCAGCGGCGGGAGGAGCCGGAGCGTGGCGTCGAAGCGCCCGCCCAGCTCGACGATCAGCCCCCGGTCGAGGCAGGCCGCGCGTACCCGGCCCGCGAGTTCGGGGGCGTACGGGTGGGCGCCGCAGGAGTCCACGGGCCCCTCGGGGTCGATCAGTTCGACGCCGATCATCAGCCCGCGTCCCCGGACATCACCGATCACCGGCAGCTCGGCGCGCGCCCCCTCCAGCCGCGCCTTCATCCGCGCGCCCACGGTGGCCGCGCGCTCGACCAGGCCCTCCTGCGTCACGTACCGCAGGGTCGCCGCGCCCGTCGCCATCGCCAGTGTGTTGCCGCGGAACGTGCCCGTGTGGGCGCCGGGCAGCCAGCCGTCGTAATCCTGGTCGTACACGATCACCGCCAGCGGCAGGCTCCCGCCGATCGCCTTCGACATGACGATGGCGTCCGGCCTGATCCCGCTGTGCTCGACCGCCCAGAACGCCCCGGTGCGCCCGACGCCCGTCTGGACCTCGTCGACGATCAGCGGAATCCCGCGCTCCGCCGTGATCCGCCGCATCTCGCGCAGCCAGCCGTCCGGCGCGGGCACGGCGCCGCCCTCGCCCTGCACGGCTTCGAGGATCATCGCGGCGGGCCGGACGACCCCGCCCGACGGATCGTCGAGCAGCCGCTCGGTGTACGTGGCGGACAGCTCGGCCCCCCGCTCGCCGCCGACCCCGAACGGGCAGCGGTACGCGTACGGATACGGCAGCCTGGTCACCTCCGCCGCACCCCCCGCCACCTGCTCCTTGACCGCGACACTGCCGGTCGCGCCCAGCGCGCCCGCGGTCATGCCGTGGTACGCCCCGGTGAACGCGAGCACCCCGCGCCGCCCGGTCGCCGTCTGCATCAGCTTCAGCGCCGCCTCGACCGCGTCCGTACCGGCGGGCCCGCAGAAGTGGACCCTGGCGCGGTCGGCGAAGTCCTTGGGGAGCGTCTCGAAGAGCGCGTCGGTGAAGTCGTCCTTCTCCGGGGTCGCCAGGTCGAGTACGTGCAGCGGCGCACCGCTCTCCATCGTGCGCCGGATGGCCTCCATGACGACGGGGTGGTTGTGGCCGAGCGCGAGCGTACCCGCGCCCGAGAGGCAGTCGAGATAGCGGCGGCCGTCCGTGCCCTCGATCATCATGCCCTTGGCGCGGACGGGGACGATCGGGAACGAACGGGCGTACGTACGTGCCGAGGACTCGCGGTCCCGCTGCCGCCGCAGGATGGATGCGGATGCGGACGCGGACGCGGATGCGGACGTGGACGTGGACGCGGACGGCTTCCCGCTCGTGGGCAGGGTGATGGGGGGCACGGTCATGACATGGCTCCGGGGGATGAGAAGGGGAAAGGTTCGAAAGATTCAGAGGTCTCAGGGGCCTCAGGGGCCTCAGAGGTCTTAGCAGTCTCGGAGGTCTCGGAGGTCTCGGAGGTCTCAAAGAAGATGGCGCTCGGCGACGGGGTGCCCGAGGAAGGAGTGCACGGCGAACTCCCAGCCGTAGGAACCCGCGTAGGGGAAGACGACGAGGTCACCGGCGCGCACCCGGTCGATGTGGACGTCCCGCAGGAGGGTGTCCTCGGGGGTGCACAGCTCGCCGACGACGGTGACCCGGGTGTTCTCGGCCGCCGGGCGCGGACAGCTCTCGTCCCACTCCTCGACCGGGAGGACGGCCACGTTGTGGACGATGTCCCAGGAGGTGGGCAGCTGGAAGTGGTTGATGCCGCCGCGCAGCACCGCGTACACCTTGCCGTACGACGTCTTGACGTCCGTGACCTCGGCCGCGTACCAGCCGCAGTCCGCGACGACGAACCGCCCCGGTTCGAGGACGACCTTCACCCCCACGGGTGGTTCGATCTCCGCCGCCAGCTCCCCGAACCGTACGACGTCGAAGGGCGTCTCCCCCTCGAAGGCGACGCCGATGCCTCCGCCGATGTCCACATGGCGCAGCTCGACGCCGTTCTCCTCGGCGGTACGGCGGCTCCACTCCACGCACCAGCGCAGATAGGCGGCGTGGGCGGTGGCGTCGAGGTTGCCGGAGGCGGCGTGGATGTGGAAGCCGACGAGATCGAGCCCCGGCAGCGTCCGCGCCACCCGCAGCACCTCCGGTACGTCGGGCTCGGCGACCCCGAACTGCGAGGCGCCGCCGCCCATCAGCAGGGAGCCGCCGATGGGGATGGCGGCGGGGTTCACCCGGAGCGCGACGCGCGCGGTGACGCCTTCCGCGACGGCGATGCGGCTGATGCGGTGGAGTTCGAGGGCGCTCTCGACGTTGATGGCCTCAACTCCCGCGCGTACCAGGGCAGTCAGTACGGGTACGGACTTGGCGGGCCCGGCCGCGACGACGGGAACAGGACCGGGGGCGGAAACGGGACCGGAGTCAGGAACGGGACCAGGACCTGAGCCGCGCGAGGCCGGGGGATGGCCGCCGCACTGCCCGGCGTACAGGGCGAGTTCCAGCTCCGCGACGGAGGCGACCTCGAAGCCGTCGACGTGCGGGGCGAGCGCCTCGACGATGCCGGGGTACGAGTTGGCCTTGACCGCGTAGTACACCGCCGCCCACGCCGGGAGCGCGGCCCGCAGCTCACGGGCGCGGGCGGCGGCGACCTCGCCGTCGTACACGTACGCGGACACCGGGTCGCCCCCGGCGGCCAGTTCCAGCAGCCGGCTGCGGATCGGGGCGGGCAGGACGTCCACCGGATAGGCGGAACGGGGCGCCGCTGAGGGCGGGAACTGGACGGACACGGCTGGCACTACCTAGGGGTGAGGGGGGTGGTACGGATAGGGCGCATGCCAAACAGCTTGCACCACAGGAGATTTGACACGCCTGTTCAATTCCGGCCGTCGACGGCCGCCCACGGCCCCCAAGGGGCCTTCCGCGGGCATGGATCACCTCCACGGACGAGGCCGCAACAAGCCCTGGTACTACGGGAGGGAGCCTAGCTCCGGAGGGAGCGGACGATCATCACATGGGCCCGCCGGCCGGGATACGGCTCCACCCGCCCGACGGCTTCGAAGCCGTACTTCGCGTGCCGGCCAGCATCGGCGCGTTGTCGGCGGCGACCAGCCCGGCGGCCCGCTCCTCCGCCCGCCCGGCCACGAACGCGCCGAACAGCGTGTGGGCGATCCGTGACCGGCGCCACTCGGCGGCGACGAGGATCTCGCAGATCCCGACGGTACGACCGGGGTGCTCGCGGGTGAACTCGGGCCCCGGGTCGGGTGTCAGCCCCTCCCACCACAGGGAGTCCTCGGGCAGCGCGTACCGGTACAGGAAACCGGCCACCTCGCCCGCACCGCCCAGCGCCCCGGCGAGCCCGAACCCGGGCCGGGTCGCGTGCCGCGGCAGCCGCTCGGTTATGGGCGGATCGCCGTGGTCGATCAGCCCGAGGTCGGCGGCGTGGACGCGTTCGTACGCCCGAGCCCACCGCCCGGAATCGGCGAGGACGGCGGCGCCGTCGAAGTGCGCGACGCGCGGCTGGTGGACGACGGCGGCAGACGGGTTCGGCATGATTCCCCCCAACAGGCAGCTTAGGCGAGCCTAACCTAATAGCTTCCTGTGGAAAGACCAAGGGAGGTCGACGGATATCACCGTCACCGCAGTCACCGCAGTCACTACGTCACATCGCCGTCACGCGCCTTCGTCGCCGCTCCACGAGGGTGATTCCCGCTGCCGTGCTGACGTTGCCCTTCGACACCACGGCGAAGCGGGATCAGCTGATCGGCGGCGGACCGGGTGAGCCCCAGAGCTTTCCGCAGTCCCCGGTCATACCGGTCGAGTACGGTGACGGACAGCGAAGCCGGGGCGGCCCCCGTTGGCACCAACGAGGCGAGCCGTTCGAACAGCACCGCGTCCGCGTCCACGGTGGCCGAGGCCGAGGGCGACACCGGGGCAGCAGGGGCGGCCCCGTCACGGGTCTCCAACGACGGGAACCCCCGGTCGTCCACCCCCGCTGGCACAAGGACAAGCACGAGAGTACGGACGGCGTTCCGGCTCTGCCGGGACGTACGCGCCTCGGGGGCGATCCGGTCGTGACATTGCCCGCGAGGCTGGGAGCGGGGGCTGTGGCGGCCCCGTGCGCGAGCTGGGCGCCTCGTGGCAAACCCAGCGATCACCGGACGACGATGTCGACCACCCCGTAAACGACGTACAGGCCGTACAGAGCGAGAAGCCCCCCGAGGAACCGTGTCCACCCGGGCAACGTGCGACGCCGATGCGCGCGCCACATGCGCCGTACGCGTACGGAGGCAGAGACGACCCCGAGCGCGGCAATGGCAGCGAACACGCAGAACAGCACAGGCCGATCGGCCATCGGCACCGTCCTGCCGACGCCCTCGCAGCCAACGATGTGGCCCGTAATCTGCCCATCGCCCGCCGCGACCCGCTCTTCGCTTCCCTCGGACACGCCCGTCACGCGGCCATCCACGGGCTCACCGGCAACGCCGTCGCCGTCCAGCGCATACTGACCCACGCTCAAGAAGCACTCGATCGCGCGGATCCGAAGGAACGCCGACCGGTGTGGCTGACCGCGTTCTACGACCAGGCGGAACTGGAGAGCCTGGCTCTTGCCGCGAACCTCAGCCTGGGCGATTTCGGCCAGGCCGAAGCCCATGCCCATCGAAGCCTGGCCCTGCTCAGGCCGTACATGCACCGCACCCGGGCCATCACCACGGCCCGGCTTGCTCAGGCCCAGCTCGGTCAGGGAGATCTGGAACCCGCCGTCGCCACGGCGATGTCCATCCCCGCCGACGTCTTCACACGTCACCCACGGGTTACTCAAATGGTCGGTGTTTTTGGAATCGAGCTCAGCAAAACCACACCATCCAGCTCGCTCACCCGTACCTGGGACCAGTACACGCATAGCCTCGGAAGGAGTAACACATGACCGACAACAACATCGAATGGCGCCGAGTCATCAGTGTGGAAACCATGTGGGACACACTTATTGAAATCCATGCGGCAGTGCGCGCCGACGTTCTCCATCTGCCGCACTACTCAGTGGAACGCTACGGCGAGCGGCTGGCCCGGCACGCATCCGAACCCGGGTGGGAAGCGGTCATCGCCTATGCAGGCTCCCAACCCGTGGGGTATGTGTATGCGAACACACTTCAGGCCGATGACCGATGGTGGCAACGCATGACGGTTCCTGTGGCAGCGGAACATACCGACACCCCGACCGTTGCTCTCAAGGAAGGAATGCTTCTCCAGCCCTGGCGTGGCACAGGTATTGCCCGGCGTGGGCACGACGAACTCCTCACGCACCGGCCCGAGAACCAAGCTTCCCTTCTAGTGAATCCCCTGGCGGGGGACGGGAAAGTGAAAGCGCTCTACGAGTCCTGGGGCTACGCATCGATCGGTGAGCAGCAGCCCTCTCCCGACGGGCCGGTCCTCACCGCCATGCTGCGCGCCATCCGACCTTGACGGGTGATGGAGCCTGATCGTGTATCCGGTTGATCGGCACGTACGGGATCCTCCGCGAGGAGTGGGCGCCCCGTGCCGGATCGTAACGGCAAGGGCAGTCCCACCACCGCCTCGGTGTTCCCGCGCGGGGAGGCCGCCCACCACCCGGGAGCACACCATCGGCCTCGGCGGCCGTACGACCTTGCTCGCCGAGGCGGTGGCCAGGGCTGTTCAGTCGGTCCGGGGCAGGTTCTTTTCGAGCGCGGCCAGGTAGTTCGGCAGGTGGTGGTCCTTGATGGCGTCGGTTTCCGGGGCGAACAGGTCGGCGCTTACTCCCTTGATCCGGTCTTTCAGCCCTGCCATCAGCGGCATGGTGTCGTGGAGCCTGCCGTCGCTGTCGAAGTAGCGCATCGCGTTGACGTGTGTGTAGACCGGCTCGGGCGGGAGCTGGGGAACGATGTCGTTGTTGTTGACGAAGCGGTAGCAGCGGTTCTTGAAGGCCGTGTTGTGCGCTCCGGCGAGCAGACGTTCGCAGGTGCGGGGCTGGCCGAAGGTGTAGATGCCGTCGGGCAGCAGCCGGGGCTCCTCGAAGTACAGGCGGGTCCCGGCCAGCATCGCGAGGGCTCCGCCGAGGCTGTGGCCGGTGAACCAGATGCTCTGCGTGTCGGTGCGCAGCTCCTGGATGGTGTCGCGGATCTGGGGATAGACGGACTGGAGGGCCCGGTGAAAGCCGTAGTGGACGAAGCCCTTGTTCGCCGGTCCGGGAACGGGCGGGGTGTTGACGTCGGTGAGCCAGTCGTAGATCTTCAGGACCTCGGTGCCCCGGAAGCCGGTGATGATCATGCGGTCGCTGGCCATGACGTACGCCTGGGTGTCCTCGATCGGGAACGGCATCTGGTGCGTCGACTCGAAATGCCGCACCGTCCCGAAGCCCCATGCGGAGGCCGCGGCCTCGATGCCGTCCCGGTCCAGCGAGGCCAGTCCGGCGGCCCGTGCCATCCAGTAGGCGTGCGGAAGGGAGTAGCGGGTCGCCGAGTGGTCCAGGGCGGGGAGGGCCATCAGTGTCCTTGGGGGAGAGCGGCGGACAGGTCGCCCGGCAACCTAGCGCCGCGCGCGAACGATAAAGAACCATCGGCGCCCGAGACCACCCGTACGGGTGTAAAACCCCTTCCTGCCCACCGGGTACGTCAGCGACGGCCGACGCGCTCCCAGAACGGGCAGTGGTGTTCCTCGGAGAGGTTGACCGGGCCGAGGCGTCCTGGTGCCAGGCGTAGCGCGGTGGACGAGGACGGGGTCGCTCTCGGCGCGTCCGGACTGTTCGGGGCGGTGGGGCGGCCGTTTCGGGCGAAGGTGGTCAGGTAGTCGATCATCCGCGTGGCGAGCGTCCGTTGCTCCGGGGTCGTCAGCAGATTCCGTCCGCCGAGGTCGAAGAGGTACGGCAGGTCGCCGGCGTGCCCGGCGCCCAGGGGCACACTGGGCACCGTCACCCCGAGGACGTTGGGCGCGTGGGGGTCGGCGAACTCGTATCCGTACACCCGGGTGTGCGCGGCCAGGGCGCGCTGGGCGGTGAGGGTGGGGCAGGCCCAGGTGGCGTCGGTGACCACGGTGGCCCAGGCGACCCCGGGCGACGGGTAGTCCTTCAGCGGGTAGCGGGCGGCGACGGCGGGCGCGTGGGAGCCGAACGAGGTCCGGATCAGCCCCGGGTAGTTCGCGGCGGTGACCGCGCGCGGGTCCTCGTGGAGCAGCGCCGCCACGAAGCTACGGGCCTCGTCGCGTGTCCCTCCGGCCAGCACCGGGATCCGGGCGAAGCCGCCCGTACGCAGCGACTGTGCCGGGTCGGCGGGGAGCGGGGACGCGCCGTAGGCGATCCTGTTGGCGACGTTCACATCGAGTTTCAGCAGCTCGGCGACCGGCTTCCGCCGCATGCAGGACAGGGTGTCCGCGCCCCGGCAGCCGAGCCGTTGCGCCGCTTTCGCACCGAGGGTACGGACCTGGGCCAGCGGAATGTACGGGTCCTGTGCGGGAGATTTGGGGTACAGGGTTCCGGCGGGCCAGGTCACCAGGCACGACCCGGACATGATGACGACCTTGTCCATCAGGCCCCGTGCCTCGGGCGAGGTCAGGAGCGCGCAGGCCGACATGCCGCCGGCGGACTCGCCGAAGACGGTGAGGTTGCCGGGGTCGCCGCCGAAGGCGCGCGCGTTCTCCTTGGCCCAGCGCGCCGCCGCGATCTGGTCGGCGAAGCCGAAGGAACCGGAGCCCTTCAGCCCGGGAAGCCCGAGGTAACCGAAGGCGCCCAGACGGTAGTTGACGGTGACCACGACGACCCGGCCCCTGGTGACGATGCGCTCGGGACCGTAGTCGTTGCCGGAGCCGCTGGTTAAACCGCCGCCGTGCCACCAGACCAGCACCGGCAGCCGCTCCCCGGGCCGCAGGTCGCGGGGTGTGGTGACGTTGACGAAGAGGCAGTCTTCGTCGGTGGAGCCCGGGAGGTGCGTCGGCGCGCCGGCGGTCTGCGGACAGCGCGCGCCCGGCTTGGTCGCGTCCACCGGCGTCGCGCCCCGGGTGCTGTGCGCGGGGGCGGGGAGCGGTCGGGGAGGGCTCCAGCGCCCGTCACCGGTGGGCGGCTGCGCGTACCGTACGCCGAGGAACTTCCGTACCGAGCCGGATGCCGTGCCGCGCAGCGTCCCGCTGGTGGTCGTCACGGTCAGCGGGGCGGTCAGTGGCGCGGGCGTGTCTTTCGCGGTCGCCGCAAGGTCGCTGGGGCCGCTGCCGCAGCCACTCGTCATCAACAGGACTCCGGCGGCGAGCACGGCCGCGATGCGTCTCATACGCCCAGCATCCGACCGCCCCGCCGGGCCACCGCCGTGACAGGGCCGGTCGGCGCCCGTACGCCACCTGTCCGGACCGTACGCCCGGAAGCCGGACCGTACGCCCGGAAGCCGGACCGTACGCCCGGAAGCCGGACCGGTGGCTCGGGGCCGGACCGTACGCCCGGGGGCCGGACCGGTGGCCCGGGGCCGGTCGGGCGAACAGGCCGCGGACTCGCTCAGGACCGGACTCGTTCAGGCGCGGCCTCGCTCAGGACCGGCCTCGCTCAGGACCGGACTCGTTCAGGCGCGGACTCGTTCAGGACAGGACTCGTTCAGGCGCGGACTCGCTCAGGACCGGACTCGTTCAGGCGGGGTCCGTCACACTCCCGGCGGCCAGCAGGCGCAGCGCCTGCTCGGAGGGTGAGCCCGGCTCGGCGTGGTAGACGATCAGGGACTGCTCGGGGTCGTCGGGCAGTGTCATCATCTCGTACGAGAGAGTCAGCTCACCGACCTGCGGGTGGCACAGCAGCTTGGTGCCGTGGCCCTTCTCGCGTACGTCGTGGGTGGCCCACAGTCGTCTGAACTCGTCGCTCTTGACGGAGAGTTCACCGACGAGCGCCGACAGCTCGGGGTCGTCCGGGTGCATGCCCGCGTACAGCCGCAGATAGCTGACCATGTCGGACGCCTTGATGTCCCACTCCACGAAGAGGTCGCGGTAGGCGGGCGACAGGAACACCAGCCTCGACCAGTTGCGCTCCCGGGGCGGCAGCTCGCCCCAGTCGCCGAAAACGGCGGTGGCCATCCGGTTCCAGGCGAGGATCTCGGAGCGCCGGCCGCTGACATAGGCGGGTACGCCCTCCATGGCGTCCAGGAGCCGGCGGAGCCCCGGCCGTACCTGCTGGGGGCGGGCCGAGGTCTGCTTCTTCTTGTGGCGTCCGGGGGCGGCGAGGTGGGTGAGATGGGCGTGTTCCGCGCCCGTGAGCCGCAGGGCGCGGGAGATCGCGTCGAGCACCTCCGTCGACACGTTGCGCCCGTTGCCCTGTTCGAGGCGGGTGTAGTACGCCACGGACACCCCGGCGAGCTGGGCCAGCTCCTCCCGGCGCAGGCCGGGCACGCGCCGGTGGCGGCCGTAGTCGGGCAGGCCCACATCGGCGGGCTTGAGCCGGGCGCGCCGCGTCCGCAGGAACTCGGCCAGCTCGGCCCGGCGGTCGAGCGGCTCGGCCGTGGCCCGGGAGAAGTCCGCCCGGGAGAGGTCGGCGGAGAGCTTTCCAGGGGAGCGACCGGCACGGGAGAGATCGGCCCGGGAGAGGTCGCCGCGAGGGGGGTGAGGGGTGGCGCGATCGTCCATGTCGTCCAGTATTCCTCGTTCCAAGGGGCATACGTCCCTGATCCTGACCCCACCAGTAGTAGGACCACTGGACGTACGCAAAGCGGTGACCTGGGTAAACCCAGGTTGACCCGGCAGGATGTCAGCGTGCCCGGACGACCCTGTCCCGGGCCTGCACATACCTCTCAGGGAGACCCCCCAGACATGACCACTGTCGCCGCGTACGCCGCTCCCAGTGCCAAGGCTCCGCTGGAGCGCACCACGATCGAGCGCCGCCAGGTCGGCGAGTTCGACGTCCTGATCGACATCCAGTTCGCCGGAATCTGCCACTCGGACATCCACCAGGTCAACAACGGCTGGGGCGAGGGCATCTTCCCCATGGTCCCCGGCCACGAGATCGCCGGTCTGGTGACCGAGGTCGGTCCCGGTGTCACCAAGTTCGCGGTCGGCGACCGCGTGGGTGTCGGTTGCATGGTCGACTCCTGCCGCGAGTGCGACAACTGCAAGGCCGGTTTCGAGCAGCACTGCGTCAAGGGCAACATCGCCACGTACAACGGTGTCGGCCGTGACGGCAAGCCCACCTACGGCGGTTACGCCGCAGAGGTCGTCGTCGACGAGAACTACACCGTCCGCATCCCCGACGGCCTCGCCCTCGACGTCGCGGCCCCGCTGCTCTGCGCGGGCATCACGACGTACTCGCCGCTCAAGCGCTGGAACGCAGGCCCCGGCAAGAAGGTCGCCATCATCGGTCTGGGCGGACTCGGTCACATGGCGGTCAAGATCGCGCACGCGCTCGGCGCCGAGGTGACCGTGCTCAGCCAGTCGCTGAGCAAGAAGGACGACGGCCTGAAGCTGGGCGCCGACCACTACTACGCGACCAGCGACCCGAAGACCTTCGAGGAGCTGGCCGGCACCTTCGACCTCATCCTCTCCACGGTCTCCGCGCCGCTGAACCTCGACGCGTACCTGTCCCTCCTGCGCACGAACGGCACCCTGGTGAACGTCGGCGCCCCCGAGGAGCCCGTCTACCTCAACCTGTTCTCCGTCATCGGCGGCAACAAGACCCTCGCGGGCTCGCTGATCGGCGGCATCGCGGAGACCCAGGAGATGCTGGACTTCTGCGCCGCGCACGGCATCGGCTCCGAGATCGAGCTGATCGAGGCGAGCAGGATAAACGAGGCGTATGAGCGGATCCTGGCCAGCGATGTCCGCTACCGTTTCGTGATCGACAACGCCACCATCTGAGCGTCACCCCTCTGACAGTCACCATCTGATCGCTTTATTCAGCGGCTTTTGGTGACTCGGTGCGTACGGCTGCACGGCGGGCAGCCGTACGCACCACCCCCGCCCGGATCCGCAGCGCGCCCCTGACCAGCAGCCGGACCGGGGCCGGTGGTCTGCGTACCCCCAGTGCGGTACGTAACGGCTGGTCCAGCAGCGAAGCTCCCACCGCCGGGGCGAGCCCGGCCAGCGGGGCGGGCAGCCTGGACGCCAGCAGGGCGGCGCTGGTCGACGCCCACAGGGCGCGCCCGGCCTCGCTGGGGGCGAAGTGGCCGTCCTCGTACGCGCGCATCCAGCTCTCCACCCCGGCCAGCCGCCCGCCGGGGCCCGGCGGCTCGGGCATCCCGAGCGCGTCCGCGAGGCCCAGGTGGAAGACGTACGCCGCCTCCCGCTCCTCGGCGGTGACCGCCCGGTGGCCGTGGGCGTCGATGAACCTCAGCGGGCACACGGTGAAGCAGGCCAGGACGTAGTGCATCAGCTCGGGCGTGATGCCGGGCCGGTCGTGGACCGCGCGCAGCATGGCGACGATCCGCCGCCCCTCGTCACTGTCGAGCCCCTTGCCGATCAGGGCGAACATCGCGGCCCCGGTCGCCTTGGCCCGCGCGTGCGGCATGTCGGTCATCCGGCCGGTGGCGCCGAGTACGTCGGCGATGGCGGGGATGCCGAAGGTACGCACAAAACCCAGGGTGAGCCCGACCCGGGACTCCTCGGGCATCGTCTCCAGGACGAGCCGTGCGTAGGCACGATACGGGCTGCCCGTGACGGCGGTCATACGACCGGCCCCGCGTCGGCCCCGCCGGTGGCGCCGGTCCCGCCCGTGGAGTCGACCGGCCCCGCGTCGGCCCCGCCGGTGGCGCCGGTCCCGCCCGTGGAGTCGACCGGCCCCGCGTCGGCCCCGCCGGTGGAACCCGTGGGGCTTGTGGAACCCGCCGCGCCGCCGCCCGCCAGCGTCTCGTCGGTCAGGGGCGCGTACAGCCGCCGGGCGATCCGTACCAGATGCTCCCGTTCCTCGGCCGGTTCGGTGTCCAGGCCGGGCAGCGGGGCCTGGTCCTCGCGCGCCCGGGGCGGGGCGCCGGCGCGGAGCTCCTCGACGGCGGACCGCAGCGCGACGGCCACGGTCAGCGCGGCCCGGTCCGAGGCGTCGAGCCCGGCCCGGTCGGCGGCCAGCGCGGCGGCGGGCACGACCGCCGGATCGACCCAGGGGCGCAGGGTCAGCTGACCGTCGCGGATCTCCAGACCGCGTCTGGCGGTGCGCCACTCCAGATCGCGGAAGGCCAGCCGCTCGTTCCAGGGCGACGGCGGTTCCTCCAGCGCCAGGCGCCGGTCCGCCCCGTACACCAGGTCCCACAGCGGGCGCAGCGCCTGGTAGTCACGGCGTCGGCGGGTCCAGGCGGCGACGGCCGGTCCGGCGAAGCCCGCGGTGATGAGTACGGCGCCGAGCGCGGCGAAGGCGGGGGCGAGGGCGGTGCTCAGCCACTCCGCACCGCCGACACCGCTGCCCGCCGCCGCGATGGCGATGAGCTTGCACACCACATATCCGCAGGCTACGAACCCGCCGATGGCGATCAGCCGGATGCCCTGCCGCAGCCTTCCGGCCGGCAGCCGGGAGGCGTGCCCGAGGCAGACGCGGCCGATGTCGACCAGGGCGAAGCCGAACACGGCCTGATAGATGACGAGGAACGCGGCGATCCGGGGGACCGTCGCGAAGGTGGTGTCGAAGGTGGTGGGGGTCTCCGGGCTGTGGGCCCCGCCGGTCAGGAACAGGACGACCATCGCGGTGACCAGCGCCGCGAACGTCCAGAGGCGATGGCGCACCTGCCGCCAGATCTCTGCCGTCGCCCGGTCCCCGATGCGCGCCTCGGAGCGTTCCCCGGACGGGG
The DNA here is from genome assembly GCF_044752945.1 of Streptomyces sp. NPDC088554. NCBI lineage: Bacteria > Bacillati > Actinomycetota > Actinomycetes > Kitasatosporales > Streptomycetaceae > Streptomyces > Streptomyces sp. NPDC088554. The sequence continues at coordinate 195,377 of NZ_JBIVMF010000011.1, forward strand.
TCCAGATCCGCGCCAGCGCCACGGCACCGGCCGAGAATCCGGTGATCCCCAGATAGACCAGCAGCGTCGCCAGATTGCCCCGGTGGGCGGCGCGGTCGATCAGCCGGTACAGCACCGGCGCCGCCACCACGAACGCGGTCGCGGGCGCGGCGACCGTCAGGGCCACGACGAGCAGCCCGGGGGACGGGTCCCGGAGCCACGCGCGGATCTTCAGCGCGGCGGCGATCCAGGCGACCGTACCGATGGTGAGGTAGATGACGTTGAACGGTGTCTCGGATATGAGCGGCGCCGCAGCGGATATGAGCGGTGTCTCGGATACGAACGGTGTCTCGGATATCGCGGACGCGGCGGACAGCCGTATCGGGGGTACTGGGGATATCAGGGGTAGCGGGGATATCAGGGAGGGCACCGGTATCGGGGCGAGCGCCGACACCGGTCCGGCTATCTCAGACATTCTGCCCTTTACGGTGTTCCAGCGCGGGCGCCAGCTGGGATGTTGTCCCGGCGCCCGGCGCCAGCACCAGCGCGCGCATCAGCTCGGCGCCCAGGATCTCGGCCTCCTCCTCCGCCGCGCCGTCGTAGTGGGAGCGGCCGAGGACCAGCCGGAGCATATCGGGGTCGATGGTGGGCAGTTCGACCTGGGCCGTCTTCTCTTCCTCCGCGGAGGGGGGTTCGCCCAGATGCCCGCAGAGGAGGTGGGCCAGCTCGTGGCAGATGATGTGGGCCCGGTGCAGACCGGAGGTCTCCTGCTCGAAGTGGATGACGTCGGCGTCCGCGCGGCGTTCGACGAAGCCGGACGGCTCGCCCACCCGCATCCGCCGCGGCACTAACCGGACGGTACGCCCGGTCCGGTCCGCGACGACCTCGCACAACTCCTCCACGGAGTCCATCCGTGGCAGGTCCAGCTCCCGGACCATCCCCCGCATACGTCTGCGGGTACGTCCCACACCTCGCACGTCATCCCCATCAGCCGTCCGCCAGCGCCCCAAGGGCACACACTGGTGGGCGGTCACTCCTCGGGGCTGCCGTCGGGCAGTCCTACCGCCCTGCGCAATTGTTCCACCACGGTGAGCGCGGCGTCCTGCATCTCGGGCGGCAGACCCGCCGCGCGCATCGCGATGCGCTCCACCTTGGCGTCCCGGAGCGCCTCGATCTTCCGCAGGTCCCGTTCCACGGCCTGGGCGGTGGCGGAGTCGCTGAAGTAGTCCAGCGGGATGCCGAAGAACTTGGCGATCTTCACCGCGTTCTCCAGGCTGGGCTTCTGGGTGCCCTTGCGGAGGTTCCCGATATAGGTACCGCTCAGACCGGTCCCCTCGGCGATCTCGGAGTCGCGCCAGGGCCGGCCCTGGTCCTTCGGGTATATCACCGAGATCACACGGCGGAAGCGGGCCGAGAAGTCGGGGGAGCCCGAAGCGCCCCCTCCTTCGGGGCGAGGAGCCGACGCTTCTGAGTGTGGAGAATCGGTGGCCATGGCCCGGATCATAGAACTCTTCGGAGCCCGGCGGGATCCCGCCGACCCCCCGATATGCACGATCGTTGCGAATTCGGCGGGCAAATAAGGGCATAAGGTCCGCATCTCCCGGCAATTATCCAGTCAACTATCAACGATAGTTGACTTTCTCTCCGATCGAGGAGCAGGATCAGCAACCCTGGCGCACGCATCTCAAGGGCTTCCGCGGCCCGCGCCAGGTTCCGCGGGCGCCGGGCGCTGCTGCCTCACGGGGGTGGGCAACAGGGTCCGGCACCGCGGCGCTCGGGCCGCCACCCGGGCCCTCTTCCCCGGCCCCGCCCGGAGTGCGTCCCGGGGCGTCGCGCGCGGTAACCCGGGCCCCGGCGGCGGACTCCGGCCTCGGCCCCGTCGTACGCGACAACACGTCACCTCGTACGAGGGGGCTCCCGCGGCCGCACCCGCGCCGATGCGTTCCACCGCCCCCATGCCTCCCGACACCTGCGCACACTGCGCGACCGGGGCCCGTACACACGGAAGGCAACGGCCGTTATGTGCGCCGCGGGCTGGATCCGGAGGCGGTGGAACGCATAGGGAGGGACAGGGTGGCTGCATTGTGGTAGTCTGTCGATGACCTGCGGCTTCAGAGGTTCGCGCCGATCGCTCGCGCCAGCTGTGTCAGCCGCTCATCGTCGCGCCGGTAGTGGGTCCACTTGCCCACGCGGGTGGCGTGTACGAGTCCCGCCCGTTCGAGCGTGCTCATGTAACTGGAGACGGTCGACTGGGCGAGCCCCGATTTGGCCTGGATGTGTGCGACACACACACCGACCGACCGGCGGTCCGCGCTCGGCTCGTACGTGTCGAAGTGCGCGGCGGGATCCTTCAGCCACTGCATGATCTGCAGACGGGCCGGGTTGCCGAGAGCCTTGAACATCTCGATCAGGTCGTCCGGACTTGATCCCGCAGTCGTGTCCACAAGCCGCACCTCTCGCCGGATTCTCGCGCCGAAGACACTGACATAACACGATATCTCGATATGGGCAACTTTTTTTGCCCAACCTGTAGCCATCCTTGAGGTTTCAGTGATCTATTTGATCATGCACCGGACACGCAGTACGCGCGTCCGCCGCATTCACTGAACCTGTCTGCCCCCCGTTTCTCACCGCTGGCAGCCTCGCGCGTCGGCGCACAACGCAGGAGAACCGTTTCTGTGAGCCTCGAAGTCAAGTCCATCCTCAAGAAGAGCGCGTTGGTCGCGGCCTCCACCGGCCTCGCCGTGACCGGCCTGGCGGTCGGTGCCGGTACCGCCCAGGCGGACGGCGACGGTCCGTCCGGCGCGTCGAACGTCCGTGGCGTCGACGCAGGGAACACCGATGCCTGGATGGACAAGCTGTGCAGCCAGAAGCCGGACGGCCAGGGCCTGGTCTATGGCTCCCTCAACGTTGACACCGGCCAGTTCCGGGACGCCAACCAATATCTCGCGGACGCCAATCGCCTCGGCTACAACCAGGGCGGGGGCTGGGAGTACTTCTCCGGAACCTGCACCTACCCGCAGTCCTCGACCTGGTCCACCAAGGGCACCATGGTCCGCACCTCCGTCTGGATCGGCAACCGGGGTACGCGGGACGACCAGGAGACCTTCGTCAGCAACTACAGCACGACCACGTCCGCGAGGAAGAGCGTCGGCGGCTCGCTCGACTTCTCCCTCGCCAAGTCCATCTTCACCGGCAGCGCGGGCGGCAACTTCAGCTACGAGTGGGGCTGGCAGAAGACCTCGTCCTTCGAGCGCCGCAGCCAGAAGACGATCCCGCCGTGCACCCAGGTCTCCACGTCGTGGCAGCCCTACCAGCGCGTGGTCCGGGTCAACCCGGTCTTCAACGTCCGTACGTACTACTGGAACAAGAGCACCGACCCGAACAACCTCAAGCAGGGCAAGAACTGGAACACGCGCGACACCTGGCGCGACCGGGGCGCCCGGTGGAAGAAGGTCTACTCGTACGGCTACTACATCGACGGCACCGCCGACAAGCTCCTTCCCAACGGCCAGCCCGACGGCCGCGAGGACAAGTGGCAGGAGAACCTGGACCCCAAGTCCTGCGCGCGCTGATCCGCGTCGGCTGATCCGGGGGGCGCGGGCTTGAGCCCACGGAGCTGATCCGGCCAGACCTGGCAGGGGCGGCAGGAATCGAACCTGCGGCATCCGGTTTTGGAGACCGGCGCTCTGGCCATCTGAGCTACGCCCCTTCGCTGATGACACTCTCGCATGGTCAACAGCGAGATCGCCACGGGTTTCACGACGTGCGGGTGCGGCACGGTGGATCGGTGGGGGACGGCCAGTCATGACGTACCACGTGTTTTTCCCAGCGGGAACGACCGTCGGTTTGGCACACTCATGCCACTCCCACGCCGTCGAACAGCCCCCTGGAGCGTGTCGTCATGCCTGGTGTCGTCCCCGCCGACCCCACCGTGCTGCACCCGATGCCCGGACAATCACGCCTCGTTCTGCTGAAACCACTGGTGAAGTCACCGCTGATCGAGGTCGGGGAGTACTCGTACTACGACGATCCCGCCGACCCGACCGCGTTCGAGACGCGCAACGTGCTGTATCACTACGGGCCCGAGAAGCTCGTCATTGGGAAGTTCTGCGCGCTGGGCGAGGGCGTCCGGTTCATCATGAACGGCGCCAACCACCGTATGGACGGCCCCTCCACCTTCCCGTTCCCCATCCTGGGCGGCTCCTGGGCCGACCACTTCGACCTGATCTCGGGGCTGCCCGGCCGGGGTGACACCGTGGTCGGGCACGACGTCTGGTTCGGCTACCGCGCGATGGTGATGCCCGGGGTCCGCATCGGCCACGGCGCGATCATCGCCTCGGGCGCGGTCGTCGTCGACGACGTCCCCGACTACGGCATCGTCGGCGGCAACCCGGCCGAGCTCATCCGCACCCGCCACAGCGCGGCGGACATCGAGCGGCTGCTCGCGGTCGCCTGGTGGGACTGGCCCGCCGAACACATCACCGCCCACGTACGCACCATCATGGCGGGCGGCATCGACGCCCTGGAGGCCGCCGCGCCCCGTACCCCGTGAGCGGTCCCCCCCGTGACCCCGCGCCGGCCGGGATGGAGCATCCTGGATCCGTCGATTGAACGGAAGCCGCCGACCAGCCGTACGAACCACGGCGGCTCCGACCTCACCGGGCCCGGTCCGCCGTGCCACCACGGGCTTCGCACGGAAGGGCCTTCGGTTTGTCTTCTTGGACGCGTTCTCGCCAGCAGCCGGATCAGGACAGCGGAAATCCGGACACCGAAAAGACGACGGCTGAGGACATCGATACCGATGCCGTCGCCGAGGGCGGGCGTGATCCGCAGCTGATCGTGGCGCGGGCGGTGACCGTGCTGGCCGCCGTGTATGTGGTCGGGGCGCTGCTGCTGCCGAATCAGCTCACCGATCTCACGCCCGGCGCGTTCGTACGGATCCCGGTGGAGGGGATATTCGGGGCGGCGGTCCTGCTCGTACTGCCGCCGGCGGCCCGGCGGATCGCGGCGATGGTGGCCGGGGCGGTGCTCGGGCTGGTGACGATTCTGAAGGTCCTGGACATGGGCTTCTACTCGGTGCTGGACCGGCCGTTCGACCCGGTGCTCGACTGGATCCTGTTCGACGACGGCGAGTCGTTCCTGAGGGACTCGATCGGCCAGGTGGGCGCGATCGGCGCCGTGATCGGGGTCGTGGTCGGCGTCCTCGCGCTGCTCGTCCTGAGCATGCTCGCGGTCGTACGGCTGAGCGGTCTGCTGGCCCGTAACAACGCCGTCGCCACCCGCGCGACCCTGGTGCTCGGGACCGCCTGGGTGGCCGTCTCGGCGGTCGGCGCGCAGGTCGCGGGGGCACCGCTCGCCTCCAGGGCCACGTCCGAACTGGCCCAGAGCCGTGTGGAGCAGGTGACCGCGGACCGTAAGGACGAGGTGGAGTTCGCGAAGGAGGCCTCCGTGGACGCCTACCGCGACACCCCGTCCGACGAACTGCTGACCGGGCTGCGCGGCAAGGACGTCGTCTTCGCGTTCATCGAGAGCTACGGCCGCAGCGCGATCGAGGACCCGGCGATGGCGCCGCAGGTCGGCAAGGCCCTCGCGGACAGTACGGACCGGCTGAAGGCGGCCGGGTTCGCCTCCCGGAGCGGCTTCCTCACCTCCCCGGTGGCGGGCGCGGGCAGCTGGCTGGCCCACTCCACCTTCATGTCCGGCCTGTGGATCAAGAACCAGCAGCGCTACGACACCGTGACCAAGAGCAAGCGTCTCTCCCTCACCGGAGCGTTCCGGCGCGCCGATGCCTGGCGGACCGTCGGCATCATGCCGGGCGTCACCCGGGCCTGGCCCGAGTCGAAGTTCTACGGCTTCGACACGTACTACGACTCGCGGCAGCTCGGCTACAAGGGCCCGAAGTTCAGTTGGGCCCCGGTGCCCGACCAGTTCAGCCTGAAGACCTTCCAGGACCGGGAGAACGGCAAGCCGGGCCGCAAGCCGCTGATGTCGGAGATCATCCTCGTCTCCAGCCACAACCCCTGGGCGCCGATCCCCAAGATGCTCGACTGGGACAAGCTCGGTGACGGCACGGTCTACCACTCCATCAAGGAGGAGGGCGAGGACCCCAAGGAGGTCTGGAAGGACCCGAAGAAGGTACGGACCGAGTACCGGCGTTCCATCGAGTACTCGGTGGACAGCCTCGTCTCGTACGTGGAGAAGTACGGCGACGACAACACCGTCCTGGTCTTCCTCGGCGACCACCAGCCCAACAAGACCGTCACCGGCGAGAACGCGGGCCGCGATGTCCCGATCGCGATGGTCGCCCGCGACCCGGCGGTCCTGGACCGTATCGACAGCTGGGGCTGGACCGACGGCCTCAAGCCCGCCCCGGACGCCCCGGTCTGGCCCATGGACACCTTCCGCGACCGCTTCCTGAAGGCGTACGGCCCGAAGCCCGGCGCCCCGTCCCCGTCCTCGCGCAGCGCGTCGGCGCGGTAGGGGCCCGGCGCGGGGCCCGGACACCGGGGTGCCGGGACGGTTGGCCATCCCGTAGCCGGGTGTCTTCGGAGAACGGGCGATCAGACCTTTCTCACATCCTCGACGAACAGCTGAAAGAGCAGACGCGTCGCATCGTTGTCGCCGAGGGAGAGGCTGAAGGGCCCTTTCTTCTCCTGCTTCACGCCGACATATCCAGGGAGGCCCCCTTCGGCGCCGGATCCTTCCTGGAAAGACCTCTTTCCACCGTTCTCGGATTCGAAATGGCTCCTCATGTGGTACGGCGTCCCCGACGCCCCGGCGACCGCCATGTGATCCGGATCGAAGAGACGCTGGTGCGCGCCTTCCTTGAGCGTGAACTCCACCATGACCTGACTGTCCGGCTTCTTGTAGTACTCGGCAGCCTGTTCGTAGTCGCCCAGGTGGTTCTTGGTGGGCAGGATCCCGACATCACCTGTCTTCTCCGCGGCATGGAAACCCACGCTGTCCTTGGCTTCCGCCGAATCGACCAGCCAGTTTTCCGTTGATTCCTTCTTGCCCTTCCATTGGATTATCGCTTCCGCTTCCTCGCTGTCCATTGTCCGGTAGAGCTTGAGCTTCCCCGTCTCCTTCGTTTCCGCCAGATCCTTCAAAAGCTTGGGGCCGACATCCTGGATAATGTGATCGAGGCGCCTCGGGGCGCCCTTCTTGAATTTCCTCTTCTTGTCCGCCTGCGAAGGCGCTACCGACTTTCCCGCGCCCACCGCCTTGTCCGCCCAGTGCTTCGAGGTCAGGACGGACTGCACCTCTTCGTCACGCTCCATCCGTTGCACCGCGGGGGCGGGCGCGGCGCCCTCCGTCCGGTGCGGGTCGGCCGCCCGCTGTACGTCCGGCTGTACGGGCGTCGGGCCCGCCAGCACCTTGTGCGCGTTGGCTTCGGCGGCCTGTTCGAAACGGTCAGAAGGATCGGAGACCTTGACGCCGTTGCCCTGGTCGGTACCGGCCACAGGCCCCTGGCGCTGCTGGATGACATGGGTCAGTTCATGGGCCAGGGTGTGCCTGTCGCCGCCTCGGTCACCGATCACGATGTGGTGGCCGGAGGTATAGGCGCGGGCGCCCACCTCGGCCGCCGATGCCTTCGCCGCCGAATCGTCGTGGATACGGACGTTGGAGAAATCCGATCCGAGCCGGGCTTCCATTTCCTCGCGCACCGGGGAATCGAGCGGCTTGCCGGACGTGCCGAGGACATCGTGGACGGCCGAGCGCTGCACCTGCGCCTCGGCGGCGTCGGCCGTCAGGTGTTCGCAGCCGGCGCTGTGCTGATGCCGGGAATAGGGGTGCTCGGCCAGCTGGAGCAGCCGCAGAACCGCCGCGTTACCGGCGGCGCGCTGCAATGCCAGAAGGCCGGTCTGACGAGGAGGCGTGGAAACCTTCGGCGCCTCGGACTTCTTGCCGGTGCTCTGCGCCGACCTGTAATCATGAACCACTGGCTGACTTCCTCGATCCGTATGCGATGGCGCCCACGACACAGGAACGCCGACGACGGAGGGAAGGGCGGCGCGTGCAGATGGCGGGGCAGACTTCCCTGCCCCGAAGGCCGAGGCAGCCCCACCGGCCGAATCGAGGCCGAGCGGTACGCGGTTCCGGCTGCCCGGTCACGGCTCCCGGGTTCCCCCCCGGTCACGGATTGCCCGGGTCATGGGCTTCCGCGAGCAGTGCACAGGCCAGGGAGAAGAGGAGCGACGCGGTGGCCAGACTCGTCATGGCCACCTCCAGCAGCGCCCGGCGCCTCTCCGGGTACCGGCCGTTCACCACGCCTCCCGCGTACGGGGGACGCAATCGGGTACGCAATCGGGGACGCAGACCCAGAGCCGGAACAGCCGCTCGTGGTGGTGCACTTCGCCCAGCACCCGCCCGCTCGCCCCGAGCCTGCGGGCGCACCGGACGCACTCGATGGCCATCTGCTGCCGGGGCGTGAGCAGGGTGAACCGAGGCAGTTCGCCGGGAGAGCGGCCGCTCACGCCCCGCCACCCGGGTCCGTACCCAACTCGGCCCAGATCCGTTTCCCCCACCGCATGAGGTCGGTGCCCCACCGGTCCGACAGCGTCTGTACGACGACGAGGCCCCGGCCGTCCTCATCGGTGTCGGTCACCGGGCGAGGGGCGGGGGCGATACGGGACCGGTCCACAACGGCCACCTTCACCCGGCCCGGTTCGGGGAGGGAGACGATGACCCGTACCAGCCGACTGCCGCTGTGCTCAACCGCGTTGCCGACCAGCTCGGACACGACGAGCGAGGCGGCATCGGTGAGCCCCGGCAGGCCCCACGCGTTGCACGCGGCGCCGACCAGAAGTCTGGCCCGGCGGGCGGACTGCGGTTCGCAGGGGAGCGTCTGGGAGTAGGCGGGATGGCCGATTGCGGTGGGCGCGGGATGGGCGGTGCCGTACGTGGGCATGGGGGCTCCGGGTGGCGGGAGGTCTGGTTTTGGGCGCAGTTCCCCCGAAAGGGCCAACTTCTGCTCCAACTACCGTCCGTGACGTTGCGGTAGCTCAGCCAGATTGAGACGCGGCGTGCCTGATGAGCAAGCTGCCGTGAGAATTTCGCGCGAATTGGTATATGTGATCGAGCGCGCTACGTGCGCCACACGAGGGACGGCAGGTGCCAGACTCGCCACAAGTACCGCAGCGCGGCAGGCTCTACCCCTAACGGAGGCAGACTCGTGGCAGCACCAACGGGACCCACGGTCCGGCGTATGCAACTCGGCTGGGAACTGAAGCAGTTGCGGGACAAGGCCGGTTTCACCCTTGCTCAGGCGGTCGAAGGGTTGACGTTCTCCCCGTCCAAACTGCACCGCACGGAGAACGGGTTGACCGGTCTGCCGAAGGTCCAGGACCTGAAAGACCTGCTCGACCGCTACGGCGTCACGGACGAGGAGGACGTGGACTTCCTGGTGGAGATCCACCGTGACTCGCTGAACCGGGGCTGGTGGTCGGTCTATCGCAGTGTCATGCCGTCCGGCATGAGCATGTTCGTCGGCCTGGAGAGCGGCGCCCGCCAGGTCCGCTCCTGGCAGCCGAACGTTGTCTATGGGCTCCTCCAGACCGAGCGCTATGCCCGGGAAATGTTCCTCTCCGCCAAATCCGTCGAAGAAACGACCACCGAGTTCGTGGAGCGCCACACCCAGATCCGTATGCAACGAAAGGAGATACTGACTCGCAAGGACAGTCCACTGGAGCTGTGGGCCGTCCTGGACGAGGCTGTGCTGCGACGGGTGATCGGTGGTCCAGATGTGATGCGGGAACAGTACGAGGAGATCACCAAACTCTTGCAACTGGACAACGTGACGGTCCAGATCCTGCCTGCGAACATCTCTGCCTACAGGTGTAGTTTCAACTTCGCGCTGATGAGTTTCGGCGCTCCGCTGCCTACGGTCATCCAATCCGACGCAGTCGACGGCTCACGCCTCGGAGACAAGGACACGGAGACCTGGGGCTTCACCCGTAAGTTCGATGCCCTGCGGGCCAGCGCACTTGCCCCCAGTGAGACAGTAACGGTCCTGCAACGACTAGCCCGAGAGATCTGACCTCATGATTCACCGTGTCACATCTGAACTGGTTCCCGAAGCAGTCTGGTTCAAGTCCTCGTACAGCCAGGAGAACGGCACCAACTGCGTCGAGGTCGCCGACCTGGCCCGTACCGCTCAGGTCGGTGTCCGTGACTCCAAGATCAGGACCGGTCCCGTCCTGATCGTCCCCGTCTCCGCCTGGGCCGCGTTCGTCTCCGACGCTCGGGCGTTCGCTCCGAGGGGGTGACGCTGGGCGGGAGGACGTACACACTCCCCGCCACTCTCAACGTATAGCTCACCGGGGGGCTTGCGGCAAGGCCCCCGGTGTGGCGCAGAATCGCCGACCGAAGCGGGCGAAGTTGGGAGTTGTGATGATCGACGTGATCGTTGCCGGTGGTGGGCCGACCGGGCTCATGCTGGCCGGTGAGTTGCGGCTGCACGGTGTGCGGGTGGTCGTGGTGGAGAAGGCGGCGGAGCCGACCGCGTATGTCCGTGCGCTCGGTCTGCATGTGCGCAGCATCGAGGTGCTGGACCAGCGCGGGCTGCTGGGGCGGTTCCTCGCGCACGGCCGGCGGTATCCGGTCGGCGGGTTCTTCGCCGGGATCGCCAAGCCCTCGCCCGACCGGCTGGACACCGCGCACGCGTACGTTCTCGGCATCCCGCAGACGGTCACCGATCGTCTGCTGGCCGAGCGCGCCGCCGAGCTGGGCGCCGAGGTCCGGCGCGGCCGTGAGCTGGTCGGGCTGGACCAGGACGATCAGGGGGTGACCGTCGAGCTGGCCGACGGTACGCGGCTGCGCTCGCGCTATCTCGTGGGCTGCGACGGGGGCCGCAGCACCGTGCGCAAACTGCTCGGCGTCGGTTTTCCCGGCGAGCCCTCCAGGGTCGAGACGCTGCTGGGCGAGATGGAGGTGGCCGCGGAGCAGGAGACGGTCGCCGCTGTCGTCGCGGAGGTCCGCAGGACTCAGTTGCGGTTCGGCGCGGGGCCCCTCGGGGACGGGGTCTACCGGGTCGTCGTACCCGCCGAGGGGGTGGCGGAGGACCGCTCGGTGCCGCCGACCCTGGAGGAGTTCAAGCGGCAGTTGCGGGCGTTCGCCGGGACCGACTTCGGTGTGCACTCACCGCGCTGGCTGTCCCGCTTCGGCGATGCCACCCGGCAGGCCGAGCGCTACCGGGTCGGCCGGGTGCTGCTGGCGGGCGACGCGGCGCACATCCACCCGCCGGTGGGCGGGCAGGGGCTCAACCTCGGCATCCAGGACGCGTTCAACCTCGGCTGGAAGCTGGCCGCCGAGGTCAACGGCTGGGCGCCGGAAGGGCTGCTCGACAGCTACCAGTCCGAACGGCACCCGGTGGCCGCCGACGTGCTGGACAACACCCGCGCGCAGATGGAGCTGATGGCCGTCGAGCCGGGGCCCCGGGCCGTGCGTCGGCTGCTGTCGGAGCTGATGGACTTCGACGAGGTCAACCGGTACCTGACCGAGAAGATCACCGCGATCGGGATCCGTTACGACTTCGGCGAGGGGCCCGAGCCGCTCGGCCGGCGGATGCGGGACATCGAGCTGAAGCAGGGACGTCTGTACGGGCTGCTGCACGGTGGGCGCGGGCTGCTGCTCGACCGGACCGGCGGGCTTTCGGTGGCGGGCTGGGCGGACCGGGTCGACCATGTCGTCGACAGCGGCGAGGAACTGGACGCGCCCGCGGTGCTGCTGCGGCCGGACGGCCATGTGGCGTGGGCCGGGGAGGACCAGCGGGAGCTGGAGGCGCGGCTGCCGAAGTGGTTCGGCGCCGCCGTCCGCTGAGCGTCGTACCGCCTGCCGAGCGCCGTACCACCGGGGTCAGACTCTCTCGCGGACCCGGGGCGTGGGGGCGTTCGCCGGCACCCTGACACGCCACAGCCAAGCGACGTCGCGGCCGAAGGACCAGGTCAGGAGGGCGAGGGCCAGCACGGTCACGGCGAGGGTGGCGAGGTGGGGGAGGAGGGCCGAGGCGGCGAGGAGGAGCAGGATCCCCTGGAGGGCGGCGACCGTTTTACGGGCGAAGCTGGGCGGCAGGGGATTGTTGAGCCAGGGCAGGGCGCGGGCCGCGGCGACGAAGACGTACCGCATGGCGCCGATCAGCAGGACCCAGGGGCCCAGGGAGAGGGCGACATAGCCGCTGAGCACCAGGATCAGGAAGGCGTCGACCTCCATGTCGAAGCGGGCGCCCAGCGCGGAGGAGGTCCCGGTGCGGCGGGCGACCTTGCCGTCGACCGCGTCGAGGACCAGCGCCACCGCGGTGAGGGCGACCAGGAGCGCGACCGGCGGGCGGGCGGTGAGGGCCTCCGCGACCAGGGCGGTCACACCGCCGACGAGCGTCGCGCGTGCCAGCGTGACGCCGTTGGCCGGGCCGAAGGGCTGCCGGGGCCAGGAGCGGGACAGGGCGCGGGTGAGTATCGCCCAGGTGGCGACGGCGAAGACCAGACCGGCCAGCCAGCCCATCGGGCCGAGACCGGTCGCCACGCCGAGGAGGCCCAGCAGGAGGAGTTGCGCGCCCGCTCCCACGGCGGTCTCCTGACGGAAGAACCTGCGGAACTGCCTGGCGCCGTACGTGTCGTAGGTGTTGTTCAGGGCGGCCACTGTGCACTCTCCGGCGGTGTGACAGAGTCGATGAGGGCCGCGTACCGTGTGCGCGGCCTTGTCATTAACAGAACGTGAAACGTCACCCGAGCGTTCAGGAGGATGCTTTGACGCACGCCGCACGCGCCTTCTGGCTCCGCTCCCCGGGTCTGGGCGAGATCAGGGACTCCGAGGTTACCGGCCCGGCCGACGGTGACGTTCTGGTGCGTACGCTGTACTCCGGTGTGAGCCGTGGTACGGAGAGCCTCGTCTTCCGGGGCGGCGTCCCGGAGAGCCAGCACACCGCCATGCGCGCGCCGTTCCAGGAGGGCGACTTCCCCGGGCCCGTCAAGTACGGCTATCTCAGCGTCGGCGTGGTCGAGGAGGGGCCCGCGCGGCTGCTCGGGCGCACGGTGTTCTGTCTCTATCCGCACCAGAGCCGGTACGTCGTCCCCGCCTCCGCCGTCACCCCCGTACCGGAGAACGTCCCCGCCTCGCGGGCCGTGCTCGCCGGGACGGTGGAGACCGCCGTCAACGCCCTGTGGGACGCGGCACCGCTGATCGGTGACCGGATCGCCGTGGTCGGCGCGGGCATGATCGGCTGTTCCGTCGCCGCGCTGCTCGCGCGCTACCCCGCCGTCCGCGTCCAGCTGGTCGACTCCGACCCCTCCCGCGCCGCCGTCGCGGAGGCGCTGGGCATCGACTTCGCGCTCCCCGGGGACGCGCTCGACGGCTGTGACCTGGTCGTTCACGCCAGCGCCAGCGAGGCGGGACTCGCGCGTTCGCTGGAGTTGGTGGCGTCCGAGGGCACCGTCCTCGAACTGAGCTGGTACGGCGACCGGCGCGTCAGCCTGCCTCTTGGGGAGGCGTTCCACTCGGGCCGGCTGGTCCTGCGCGCCAGCCAGGTGGGCACGGTCTCCCCCGCGCGCGCCTCCCGCCGTACCTACGCCGACCGGCTCGCGCTCGCGCTCGAACTGCTCGCAGATCCCGCCTTCGACGCACTGATCAGCGGTGAATGCGCCTTCGAGGAGCTGCCGTCGACCATGGCGGCCATCGCCGCGGGAGAGCTTCCAGGGCTCTGCCATCGCGTACGGTACGGAGACGCTCCGTAATTTTGCCCCGCATTGGGCGGATTGCGGGCGACTGGGCGGATTGCGTGCGCGACTCAAGGGTGCGTTTCACGTGAAACCATGTTCCAGGGCGGGGAGTTGAGCGCCTCTGGAATCGGTCGAACCGTCACCAATCGGAACTTTTCCCCGAGGTTCTGAACGGGCGACGCGCCCCGGCCGTACTCAACAGCACGGCCCGGCACCGACGGGCCGACAGGATCAGTGCAGAACCAGAACAGAACCAGTTACGTCGGACCTGGAGGGTCATCCCGTTGTTCAGCGTCACCGTCCGCGAGCACATCATGATCGCCCATAGCTTCCGCGGCGAGGTCTTCGGGCCCGCGCAACGGCTGCACGGGGCGACCTTCCTGGTGGACGCCACCTTCCGCCGTACCGAACTGGACGCCGACAACATCGTCGTCGACATGGGCCTGGCCGGTGTCGAGCTGAAGGCCGTCGTCGGTGAGTTCAGCTACCGCAACCTCGACGACGAACCCGAATTCGCCGGGATCAACACCTCGACCGAGTATCTGGCCAAGGTCATCGCGGACCGGCTCGCCGACCGCGTACACGCCGGATCGCTGGGCGAGGGCGCGCGCGGGCTGACCGCGATCTCCGTCACCCTGCACGAATCGCATATCGCGTGGGCCAGTTACGAGCGCCCGTTGTGAACCGCCGGACACCCGTCGAGCGGCACCCGGAGACCACCGTCGACGTGGTGATGCCCGGCGGTGTGGACAACCTCGCCGCGCCCAGCGGCGGCAATGTCTACGACCGCCGGATCTGCCGTGACCTGCCCGCCGCGGGATGGCGGGTCCGCGCGCACACCGTCGCGGGCGACTGGCCGCACCCCGGAGCCGCCGCGCGCGCCGAACTCGCCCGCGTCCTCGCGGACTCCGAGGACGGCGCCGTCGTCCTCCTCGACGGACTGATCGCCTGCGCCGTCCCCGACCTCGTCGCCCCCGAGGCCGGCCGGCTGCGGCTGGCCGTCCTCGTCCATCTGCCGCTCGGCGACGAGACGGGGCTCGCCCCGGACCTCGCGGCGACCCTGGACGCCCGCGAACGGCAGACCCTGCACGCCGTGTCCGCCACCGTGGCGACCAGCCAATGGGCCGCGCGCAGGCTCGTGGACCACCACGGACTCGACCCCGCCCGCGTCCACGTCGCCGCCCCCGGAGCCGATACGGCCCCGCCCGCGACCGGCACCGGACCCGGCGGCCCGCGCCTGCTCTGCGTCGCCTCCGTGACCCCGCGCAAGGGTCAGTACCGGCTGGTGGAGTCCCTCGCGGCCGTCGCCGACCAGCCGTGGAGCTGCGAACTGACCGGCGGGCTGGACCAGGACCCCGGCTATGTCTCCCGGCTCCGCGAACTGATCACGGAGCACGGACTCGACGACCGGGTCCGGCTCACGGGCCCGCTGTCCGGGGCCGCGCTGGACGCGGCCTACACCGCCGCCGATCTGCTCGTCCTGGCCTCGTACGCCGAGACGTACGGCATGGCCGTCACCGAGGCGCTCGCCCGTGGCGTCCCCGTTGTGGCGACCGCCGTCGGCGGGCTCCCCGAGGCGCTCGGACACGCGCCGGACGGCGAACTGCCCGGCGTTCTCGTCCCCCCGGACGACCCGGCGGCGCTCACGGCCGCACTGCGCGGCTGGCTCACCGAGCCAGGTGTACGCGACCGTACGAAGGCCGCCGCGCTCCGCCGGCGCACCGCGCTCACCGGCTGGGCGACCACCTCGCGGGAGCTGGCCACGGCGCTGGACGGGATCCGGCAGGAACCACACCCCGCCACCGCACGTTCCGTACGACAGGTTTCCGCACCGCCCCAGCCCGTACCGCCCCAGTCGGTCCCATCCCAGCCCCTACCGCCCCAGCCCGTACCGCCCCAGCCCGTACCGCCCCAGTCGGTCCCATCCCAGCCCGCACCGCCCCAGCCCCATCCGCACCAACCCGTCCGTACCACCCCCAGGAGGACCGCGTGAGCGAGACCGACGACCGACCTCGCTACGCCCCCGAGTGGCTCGCGCTGCGCGAGCCCGCCGACGCCGCCGCGCGCGCGACCGGACTGCTCGCCCCGCTGCGCGAGCGGCTGGACGGCACCGGGCCGCTGGTCATCCGCGACCTCGGCTGCGGCACCGGCTCCATGGGACGCTGGCTCGCCCCCCGGCTGCCGGGGCCGCAGCACTGGATCCTCCACGACCACGACCCCGAGCTGCTCGAACTGGCCGCCGCGCGCATGCCCCGTACCGCCGCCGACGGCAGCGCCGTCACGGTCGCGACCGAGCGCGGCGACATCGCCCGGCTGACCGGCGACGGGCTCGTGGGCACCTCGCTGGTCACCGCCTCCGCCCTGCTCGACCTGCTCACCCGTGACGAACTGGACGGCCTCGCCGCCGCCTGCGCCACCGCGGGCACCCCCGCGCTGCTGGCGCTGTCCGTGGCCGGACGGGTCGACCTCACCCCGGCCGACCCGCTGGACGCCGACATCACCGACGCCTTCAACACCCATCAGCGCCGTGTCGACCAGGGCCGCGCCCTGCTGGGGCCGGACTCCGTGGAGACGGGCGCCGAGGTGTTCGTACGGCACGGTCTGGCCGTACGCACCGAGGCGAGCCCGTGGCGGCTGGGCGCCGGGGAGTCCGCACTGACCGCCGAGTGGCTGCGGGGCTGGGTCGGCGCCGCCGTGGAGCAGCGCCCGCGGCTCGCGGCGCCCGCCGAGGCGTATCTGGCCCGCCGCCTCAAGGCGGCCGAGGCGGGTGAACTGGACGCGGTGGTGCACCACGGTGATCTGCTGGCCCTGCCCGCGACGGTGGGCGGCACCGCATGATCGCGCGGGCGGTCCGGGGTGTCCGGAGCCGCCTGGGCATGATCGCCGGAGTCGCCATCCTCGGCGTACTGCTGTGGCGGCTCGGCACCGGGGCCTTCCTCGACGGGCTGCGGAAGATCGACGGGACCACCCTGCTGGCGGCGCTCGCCATCGGCCTGCTCACCACCGTGCTCAGCGCCTGGCGCTGGTGCCTGGTCGCCCGGGGCCTGGGCATCCGGCTGCCGCTCGGCCGGGCCGTCGCCGACTACTACCGCTCGCTGTTCCTGAACGCGGCGCTGCCCGGCGGGGTCCTCGGCGATGTGCACCGCGCGGTACGGCACGGGCGGAGCGCCGGGGATGTCGGCCGGGGCGTCCGCGCGGTCGTCCTCGAACGGATCGCGGGCCAGGCGGTCCTGATCATGGTCGGCGTGGCGCTGCTGCTCGTCCACCCGGCGGTGCCCCTGCCGCTCTCCGGGGCGCTCGGGACGCTGATGGCCGTCGTGGCCCTGGCGGTGACGGTCGCCGTGGCCGTACGGTTCCGGTCGCGGCCCGGGGCCCGGCTCGGCGGGAAGGACGCGCCCCGGTGGCGCCGGGCGCTGCGCACCACCTTCGCCGACGCGCGCCTCGGGCTGCTGGCCCGGGGCAACTGGCCGGGGGTGCTGCTGGCGTCCGTCGTCGTCCTGGCCGGGTATCTCGGGATGTTCCTGCTCGCCGCCCGCGCCGCCGGATCGACCGCGCCCGCCGCTCGACTGCTGCCCCTGATGGTGCTGGCGCTGGTCGCGATGGCGCTCCCGCTGAACGTCGGCGGCTGGGGGCCCCGGGAGGGCGCCACTGCCTGGGCCTTCGGGGCCGCGGGTCTGGGCGCCGCCCAGGGGCTGACGACCGCCGTCGTGTACGGGCTACTGTCCTTCGCCGCGAGCCTGCCCGGGGCCGGGGTGCTCGCCGTCCAGTGGGTCGCCGGGCTGCGCGCTTCCGCCGGGGCCCGGGGCCAGGGTCAGCTCGAAGAGGGTGTCCTCGCCGAGGGTGACGCGCCGGGTCGGCGGCCTGAGCGCCTCCCGCATCACATCGGGGCCGTCGAAGCGGAGCCCGGGAACGCCGTCGCCGAGCAGGACCGGCGCCACCGTGACGTACAGCCTGTGCAGTGCGCGTTCGTGCAGGAAGCGCGAGACGGTGATGCCACCGCCCTCGACCAGCACCCGGCCGAGGCCCCGGCCCGCCAGCTCCCGCAGCAGCCGCCGAGGGGCGAACGCGGCGGGGTCCGTCAGGGTCAGCACGTCGACGCCCACGGGATCCGGGGTGGACTGCCCGCGCTCGTCGGGGGCGCCCACCACCCACAGGGTCGGTGCTGACCCATCGGTGAAGACACGAGCCCCCGGCGGTACCCGGCGGTGCGGATCGAGAATCACGCGCACCGGGTGGGCCCCCGTGCAGGCGCGCACGGTGAGCTGGGGATCGTCCGATACGGCGGTACCGGCCCCGACGAGTACGGCGTCGGCCAGCGCGCGCAGCCGGTGCAGATGATCGCGGTCCTCCTCGCCGGTGACATAGTCGGCGTCGCCCGTACGGGTCGCGATGAAGCCGTCCAGGCTCTGCCCGAGCTGAGCGAAGGCGAAACGCGGTCCGGCAAGGCAGAGTGGCAGATAGCGGTCGGCGAGCGCGTCGGCGGCGGGCGTACCGTTTCGCCAGCGCGGCCCGGCGCGCAGGTCTCCCCCCGGCGCTCCGGACGGGCCCAGGATCAGTCCGGCGGCCTCGGCGTCCGACTCCGTACGGATGGTGCGCAGCAGCTCCCAGGCGGTGGAGGCGTCGAGCACGTCGTCCGTACGGTGTCCGGGCTCGCGGCGCGTCACAGCGCACCCCGGGTCAGCAGGGCGAGATATTCACCGAAGGAATCGACAAGACCGGCGAGCAATTCCTTTCCCTTGCCGGCGGATGCCAATGAAGGACGCCCGATCACACCGGACTCCGTGTAGGCCCGCATACCGAGAGTGAGAAAATGTTCCCGGTCGTCGGAGATCCAATCAGAGGTTTCATATCCGGGGCGAACAAGTTCCGGACTGTCATGGAGCAGGATGGAGGTCTCCAGCTCACCCGCGTGCATATCCCTGCGCGACGAGGTCTCCACTCCTGCTCTGTCCCTGGCCGCGTCCCAGTCTGCCGAGCCGGGGAAAAGAGCCATGCGCGTACCAGTTCCGGACGACTCCTGAACGATGTTGCGCAGGACATAGTTTCCGCCATGCGCGTTGATCAGTACGAGGCTGGTGATACCGGAACGCCGAAGCGATTGCGCGATGTCCCTTACGACGGCGTGGAGGGTCGCGGCGGAGATGCTGACGGTCCCGGGCCAGTCGGCGTGCTCGTGCTCGTGCGAGCAGGAGATCGTCAGCGGCGGGAGGTGGCGCACCGGGTGTACGGCGGCGATCTCCCGGGCAATCGCGCAGGCCACGACCGTATCGGTCGCCAGCGGAAGGAACGCGCCGTGCTGCTCGAAGCTGCCGATCGGCAGGATCGCGACCTCGGCCCCCCGGGCCCGTACCTCCGCCATGGTGTCCTGCGGCAGCGGGCCGGTGCCCGGTGGCCGTGTTCCCGGATCGCTTCCGGAACCGCTTCCGGTTCCCGGGCTGCTTCCCGAACCGCTCATGTTTTCCGGCCCTTTCTTTCTGCCTGAGTGTCCACGGGTGAAGAGTACGCCCAGCAGGGCAGTTGATATCCTTTCATCGTTTCCGAACACAACCACCGGAGTCAACAGATATGATTGCGCCATGACAGATAGCGATGGCATACACCTCGACGGATCCCATTCGACGGGCGTCGACCGCGTGGCGAATGTCCGGCTGTCCACCGAGTACGGCGAGTTTCTGGCAGTCGGCTACCTGGATCGTAATCTCGGCCATGAACAAATAGCCCTGGTTTACGGTGACGTCGAGGGTGAAGGCGTCCTTGCCCGATTGCATTCCGAGTGCCTCACCGGAGATGCCTTCGGATCCCGGCACTGCGAGTGCGGGGACCAGCTCTCGGCGGCGCTCACCGCCATCGCGAGCGAGGGGCGGGGCGTCCTGGTCTATCTCCGGGGCCACGAGGGGCGCGGGATCGGTCTGCTGGCGAAGCTCCGGGCGATGCAGCTCCAGGCCGAGGGCCTGGACACGGTCGAGGCGAACCTCGCGCTGGGGCTCCCGGCCGACGCCCGTGACTACCGGGTGGCGGCGGACATGCTGCACGATCTGGGGGTACGTTCCGTGCGGCTGCTGTCGAACAACCCGGACAAGCGCGAGGCGCTGCTGCGGTACGGCATCGACATCGCCGAGCAGGTCCCGCTGCTGATCCCGCCGCGCGAGGAGAACCTCGCCTATCTGCTGGCCAAGCGCGAGCGCTTCGGCCACCATCTGCCGCATCTGGACCCGGTGGTCGCGCCCTGACCCGTTTTCCTGGGGTTCGGTTGGGCCGCGAGCGTCAGCCACCCATCGATCCGGCTGGGCGCGGTGGAGGTACCCCGACCGGTTTCTGATGGTACGTCAGGGTGGTGTCCGGGCGGGATGGCCGGCCCGTGGGTGGGTCGAGGCGCACGGCTACGTCTCGATCGACGCGGCCCGGTTCGGCCGCCGGGTGGCGCGTGGGGGCGCGCGCTGGGAGACGGTACGGGGGCTGGGGCGGCGCGCCGCCGCCGTACAGACCGCGCCGTCGACGGGGCCACCCGTCGACGTACAACACCTCGCGTCCGCGCCGGAGTTGCGGTACCGGTCGGTTCTCGCTGGGCGGGCACCTTCCCCGTGGGGGGTCTTCCGGCTGCCGTCCCTGGACGAGCGCGGCGCCCGCCGGGTGGCCGTCGCACTGGACGACGGACCGGCGGTCGTCCTGTCGGGCCGGGCCGTCGACCAGATCGTCATCGACACCGGTGGCCTGCTGCCCTCCCGCCCGGCGCCCCCGGCGAGCTGCCACCGGCCCGGCCGCCGCGTGAGCGCTCGTACGCGCGCTACCGCCCCAGCCGTGCGTAGAGGTCCCTGAGCAGGGCGATCTCGGCGCCGTGGTGCAGGAGTTCCTGGTTGACCCACCACACGATGTCGATGAACGGGTTCTCCGAGTCGCTGCCGTGCGGGTATGTGCTGTGTCCGACGGTGTCCAGCGCGGTGTCGTCGGCGGCCAGCAGCGCCTCCCGCCAGGCCGCAGCCCCGGCCGCGAAGGCCGCGACGGCCCCGGCGGCGTCCGGGCTGATGGGGTAGTCGTCCCTGGTCAGGGCGTGGGTGCCGGTGGTGTGGTCCGCGCGCAGGGCCAGTAGCTCGCCGAGGTGGCTCAGCCGCCACGCGATGGTGGTGAACGGCGGTGGTGTGGGGTGCGGGGGAGGCGTGGTGTCCCGCACCCACTCCCCGGCCGCGGCCCCGGCCGGCTGTGTCGCCCCGGGCCCCGGCCCGTCCGTACGCCGTCGCACCGACCAGCATTCCGGCACCGGCTCCCAGAGGTACTCCTCGGTGGTCATCGGCGTGACCGCGATCTCCGTACCGTTGCCGCTGTTCATGACCGGGCCCGCGATCCGGCCGATGAGACGCTCGCACGCGAAGTCGAACTGGTCGAGCAGGGGCGCCAGACGTGGGGGCGGGGACGGCGGGGGCAGGGACGCAGAGGACGGGGACGGCGGTGGGGACTGCGGCAGGGGCAGGAGCGCTGGCATCGGACCTCCCGGGGGCGGACGGTTTCGCCCCCGGACCCTACATTTCCGGCGCCACTCCGGGCTCGTATTTTCCGGCTTGCGCTCCTGGCCTGTATTTAGGCGTACGATCTGGCCGGTGCGCGGTCGGCCGGTGCGCCAACCGGCCCGCGGTGTGAACAGCCGACGTGTGAGGCCGACGTGTGATCGGCCGACGTGTGAACGGCCGCCGTGCGGGCTCGCCCCCGGCAGTGTGACCGGCCGGGGGGAACGGCCGCCGACGCCCCGCGGTGTGAGGGCTCCGACACCCACCGTGACTTGGAAGAACGCTTCCTCTGTGCTGTAACAGCGCTGTCCGGGCGCTGGCACACCAACGGCGAATCTTGAGTCATCCACCGGGACACACCGGAGGGACACACCGGAATCCCCATCCAAGGAGCCCCAGATGAAGCGCCGGTTCACCACTCGTACCGCCCTGGTCGCCAGCACCGCCGTACTGGCAGCGGCGGGTGTCGCCGCGGCGACCACCACCGCCTCGGCCGCCCCCGAGCACCGCCCCTCCCCCGCGTCCGTGGAGAAGCACTACGCCGGGAAGTCGTCGAAGTCGGCCCTGCCGACCAAGGCGGAGATCGCTCGCCTCTTCGACCGGTGGAACGCCGCGCTCGCCACCGGCGACGCGGAGAAGGTCGCCGAGCTGTACGCCCCCGGCGCGGTGCTGCTGCCGACCGTCTCGCCGAAGATGCGTGCCAACAACACGGAGATCGTCGACTACTTCGAGCACTTCCTCCCGAACAAGCCGGTCGGGACGAAGGACCGCACGTCGATCAACGTGATGGACAAGGACAGCGCGGTCGACACCGGCCTGTACCACTTCATTCTCACCGGCAAGGACGGCGAGAAGAAGCGGGTCGACGCCCGATACACCTTCGTCTACGAGAAGATCAAGGGCAAGTGGCTGATCATCAACCACCACTCCTCGGCGCTGCCCGCCGCAGGCTGATCCGGACACACAGTCCACCACCGGGGGCGTCCGCCAGGGTGACGCCCCCGCCGTCGTCGGTGACCAACTGCTTGACGATGGCCAGTCCGAGTCCGCTGCCACCCTTGCCCGTGAGCCCCTGACCGCGCCAGAAGCGGTCGAAGGCGCGGGACTGCTCGGCAGCGGACATGCCGGGCCCCTGGTCGAGGATTTCGAGGAGTTCCAGCCCTTCGGGGTTGGACCCCCCGGACACGTGGCTGGTCCGCAGCGTGATGGTGGCACCGTCCGGGGAGACCTCAAGCGCGTTCGACAGGACGTTGTCGAGGACCTGCTCCAGATGGCCGGGGCTCACCAGGACGCTGACCCGCTCGTCCACGGCGTCGGCCGTGAACCGTACGTTGCGTTCGTCCCCCGCGCTCCGCCACACATCGAGCCGCTCGGCCACCAGCTCCCCCAGGGGCACCGGTTCGGCGGCGGCGACCTTGGCCTCGGCACGGGCGAGGATCAGCAGACCATTGACGAGACGGCTCATCCGTACGACTTCCGCCGTGGCCTGGTCGACGTCCTCGTGGACGAGATCGTCGTCGACGCCGTCCGCGATGTTGTCCAGCGAGAGCCGTAGAGCGGTGAGCGGGGTACGGAGCTGATGAGAGGCGTCCGCCACGAAGATCCGCTGGGCGCTGATGAGTGTGTCCAGCCGCTCGGCCCCGGAGTTGAGGGTACGGGCGAGGGTCTGGGTCTCAGGAGGCCCGGTGACCGGCGAGCGCGCGGTGAGATCACCGGCGCTGAACTTGCTGGCCATGTCGTTGAGCTGGCGCAGCGGCCGGGTGAGCCGACGGGCGACCAGGGTGCCGAGGATCGCGGCGACACCGAGCACACCGAACGCCAGGATGGCCCGGAAGCCCCAGATCAGCCAGAGCCGCCGGTTGATGTCGGCGGTCGGATAGCTGATCCGTACCGCCCCCACGACCGTCCCCGCCGGGTCACGGGCGGGCACCGACACCACGAGCCCCTCCTCGCCGAGCGCCGGGGCCAATCCCCAGTGTGCGGTGGTATGTCCCTCCAGCGCCCGGTTGAACGCGTCATCGCCGGGGGCTTGAGGCAGCGGCAGCGGGGCGACGGCGGTGTGTTCCGAGGTGATCACATCGGCGACGCCGGGACTCTGGTCGCGATAGGCGCGTACGAGAGAGGTGAGCGCCCGGCGCGAGGCCGGATCGTCGGAGGCGAGGAGCAGCGCGACCGCGCGGGCCTCGCGGCGTACGGACGCCTCGGTGTCACCGCGCAGCTGGGCGGTGAGGGTGAAGGCGACCGGCACGGTGAAGGCGGTGAGGGCGACCGCGACCAGCAGGACGTAGCTGACGATCAGCTGCTTGATCATGCGGACCCACCTGCCGGTCCCATCGATCCGGTCGGTCCGGTCGGTCCCGTAGATCCGGTCGGTCCCGGTGTTTCCGGCGGTCCCGGTGTTTCCGCAGGCAGTACGACCAGCCGGAAGCCCACTCCCCGTACCGTCTCGATGCTGATCGCGCCCGCGAGCTTTCTGCGCAACGCGCCGACATGTACGTCGAGGGTCTTGGTCGGGCCGAACCAGTTGGTGTCCCAGACCGCTTCCATGATCTGTTCGCGGGTCATCAGGGCGCCCGGCGCCTCGGTGAGGAAGGCGAGCAGGTCGTACTCCTTCGGCGTCAGCGCGACTTCGGCACCGTCGAGGCGCACCCGGGCGGCGGCGCGGTCGATGTCGAGCCTGCCGTACTGGTCGGACCGGGTCTCCCGGTCGCGCTCCGGTGGCCGGGCCCGCCGCATGACCGCTCTGATCCGGGCGATGACCTCGCGGACACCGAACGGTTTCGAGACATAGTCGTCGGCCCCGATCTCCAGCCCCACGATCCGGTCGGTCTCGTCGCTGCGGGCGCTGATCACAATGATCGGCACATCGCTCCGGGACCGCAGTTCGCGGCATACGTCCAGGCCGTCGGTGTCGGGCAGCCCGAGATCGAGCAGCACAAGATCGGCGGCGGGCGCCGCGAGGGCGTCCCGTCCGGTGGTGACCCAGTCGACCTCGTACCCATACCGGATGAGACCGCGTCGTAGGGATTCGGCCACCGGTTCATCGTCTTCCACGAGCAGCACGTGCACGGGCACACCCTACGCATTCCGGCCGCGAACCGGGGGTTCCGGATAGGGGGAGAATAAATAACTCATCACTGAACATTGTTCATCAATACGGCAATTCACCAACGCGTTCACTCATTCATCAATGCGCCGATGCACCGGTCCGCCGGTTCCCGGCGGGAAGGCACGACGTGGGTACAGGTACGGAGGGACCGCGCCTCCCCAACCGCCGGGGCGAGGGCGGGCGGCTGCGCGAGGAGATACTCGATGCCGCGCGGCGCCTGCTGGAGGAGGGCGGCGGCCGTCCGGAAGAGATCTCCCTGCGGGCCATCGCGCGCGAGGCGGGCGTCACCGCCCCCGCGATCTACCGCCACTTCCCGAGCAAGTCCGAGCTGATGTGTACGCTCCTGGACACCGTCTACGCCCAGCTCGCCGAGGCCATGCGGACGGCCGCGCACACCGCGCCCGCCGACGACCCCTGGGCCGGGCTGCGCGCCTGTGTCGACGCGTACTGCCGCTTCGCCACCGAGGAGCCACGCCGCTACGACCTCGTCTTCCGTACGGGCCCGGCCCTCGCGCCCCCCGGACACCCCAGGGAGCGGGTGGTGACCGCCTGGTCCGAGGCGATCGCCCCCTACTTCGCCCACCTCGCCCGTACGACCGGGGCCGCGCCGGGTCCGCTGGACGCGGAGCAGGCCGCCAAGGTGCTGTGGAGCGGTCTGCACGGTCAGTTCTGCCTGTGGTGGAACGCCTCGGATGCCACCGACACCGACACCGACACCGCCGAGCTGGGCGGTGTGCGGGACGCCCTGCTGCTGGCGCTTTTCGGTCGGACCTGATTCAGCCGGAGCGGACCGCCCCGGATCGGCCCGCTCAGCCCCAGCTCTGCGAGTACTGGTTGCGGTAGCGGTTGCGTCCCACGCGGTCCGACAGGGCGCGTTGGGCGACCATCAGCAGGAACAGGCTGGCCGCGATGATCCCCAGCCCCGGGATCAGGGCCTGGTAGTCCACGGCCCCGATCACCGACTGCTGCTGTCCCGCGGCGCCCGGGGTGACCACCTCGGCGGCGGGCGGGGCGGCGGGCGGCGGATTCTGGGTGGTGCTGTTGCCCGTACCCGTACCCGTACCGGCGCCGGCGTTCGGGGCGTCGACGAGGCTGACGCCGAGGGCCGACAGCGCCTCCGTCACCGGCTGGAAGAAGGTCACACCACCGCTGGTGCAGTCGCCGGTGCCGCCCGAGGTCACTCCGAGGGCCACGCCCTCCGAGAGCAACGGGCCGCCGCTGTCGCCCGGTTCGGCGCAGACGGTCGTCTGGATGAGCCCGGTGACCGCGCCCTCGACGTAGTTCACCGTCGCGTTGAGCGCGGTGACCCGCCCGGAGCGCAGCCCGGTGGTGCTGCCGCTGCGGAAGACCTGCTGGCCCACGACGGGGTCGGCGGCTCCGGTGACCCGTACCCCCTGGCCTTCGCCGATGTCGACGATGTTGGTGCCGTCCACCACGTCGGGGTTCTCGTACTCGACGAGCGAGTAGTCGTTCCCCGGGAAGTTCCCGGCGACCGTGGTGCCCACCTGCGGGCCGGTCTGCCCGACCTGGCCGCCCTGGACCCAGGAGGTGCCGACGGGACCGCAATGGCCCGCCGTCAGAATGAAGTCGCGCTGCCCGTTGGTCACGTTGAAGCCCACCGAACACCGGCCCCGGCCGTTGAAGATCGGGCTGGCGCCGTTCAGCATCGTACGGAAGGACCCCTCGGTCCGCTCCATGCGCACCGACGCCCCGATACCCGCCGCGACCTCGGACAGCCGTGACCAGTCCTCGGCGGAGACGGTGCTGTCGACCCGTACCACCACCTCGTTGCTGCGGTAGTCCACCGCCCACGAGGTGCCCGGCACCCGGGGGGCCTTGCCCAGGGCCTCGGTCGCCGAGCCGAGATCGCTCGCGCTGTAGCGCATGACCTTGGCCCGCGCCCCGGACTCCCGTACCTCCGCCGCCGCTTCCTCGTCGGTCACCGCGACGACCGGCTGTCCGTCGTCGGCGATCCAGCTGCCCGCCGTACGTGTGTCACCGAGCCGTGTGACCAGATCCGCGCCGACCTCGGCGGACCGGGCGATCCCACTGCCCACGGCGCGCCCGTCCGGCTCGTCGGCCATGGCGTTGGAGACCATCAGCCCACCGCAGAGCAGCCCACCGACAGCCGCCAGGCGCACGATCCGCCGGAGGTTACGCCGTGCGTGTTTCATCGTGTGCCCCCAATGCCGTAGCGGTCCGACGTCACCAGCGCTGAGGCCCGGGAATACAGTGAGCCCCCATCCAATACGCGGCGCTCCCCCGTTCGGTTCACCGCGTACCGGATGCATCCCGATTACGTCAGGCGTCGCGGGTCGCGCCGGCGCAACACCGTCGACACCGCCATGTGACGCGGGTCACGGGAACCCGGCCCCCGGTGCCGGACAGTCGGAGAGTGTGAGCACACATATGCGAACCCGGGTACGGGCCGGGGACCCCAGCGCCTTCGCGGAGCTGTTTGCTGGCGGCGCTGCGCAGACCGGAGCGCGAAGTCCTCACCCTCTGCCTGTGGGAGGGGCTGGAGTACACCGCCGTCGCCCGGACGCTCGGCATCCCCGTCGGTACGGTCCGCTCCCGGCTCTCCCGGGCCCGTACCAAGCTGCGCAAGCTCGCGGACGCCGAACTGGCCGCGCGGGAGGGGCCGGTGGGCGGGGGCGGGTCGTCGGTACGTACCAACGGCCCCTCCGTACAAGCCGATGACCCGCCCGTACATACCAACAGCCAATCCGTACACGGGAATCGGGAACCCGTGCGAGGTCCCGGACAGACAAGAGGCGACCGCGGCACCGCGGTCCGGCCCGCACAGGAAGGAATCCGATGAACGCGAAGCCCGAGCACACCTCTCCGGCGGAGTGGCCGGAGAGCGCACGGCTGCATCCGCGGACGGAAGCCGACCTGCCGGTGGGCCGTCACCAGTTCCACAAGGAGCAACTGATGGCCCGGATCCAGCAGGAACAGCAGCAGACCACCACGGCGCCCCCGCGCACCTCGAAGCCGCGCCGGGTGATCCTGGTGTCGGCGATGGCGTTCGCCCTGGCGGGGGCGGTCGTCGCCGGTGTCACTGGCTACGGCGGCGGCAGTGGGGGCGGTGGTGGGGAGTACGCCACCGGGCCACTGCTGACCACACACGTCGAGGCCGGTACGGCGAAGGGCGCACCCCAGCTGCTCGACCGGATCTCGCTGGCGGCGGGGGACGGCGAGCACAGGGCCACGCTCGGGCCCGGCCAGTACGTCTACATCGAGTCCACGGACGCCTCCACCTACGTACGTACCGACAGTGACACCGACACCAGCACCCTGGTCAGCGAGAAACCGCATCGGCGGCAGATGTGGTTGTCGGCGGACGGCACCAAGGGCTGGCTGATCGACCCGTCCGTCAACGACAGCCCCGAGGGCGAGACCCTGAGCCTCCCCGACGAGCGGGGCAACGCCCCCGTGGCCAGTCTGAACGGGCCGTCCTACGACTACCTGACCGGGCTGACCACCGACCCGGACAAGCTGCTGGCGAAGATCTACCGCGAGACCAAGGGCATGGGAAACACCCCTGACCAGCAGGCTTTCGACACCATCGGGGACCTGCTCAGCCAGAGCTACCCGCCCGCTCCGCTGTACTCCGCGCTGTTCAGGACGGCCGCGAAGATCCCCGGTGTGGTGGTGGTGAAGGACGCGGAGGACGCGGCGGGCCGCAAGGGCGTGGCGGTGGCGCGGCTGGACGAGACCAGCGGCCAGCGCTCGGAGTGGATCTTCAACAGGAAGACCAGTGTGTTTCTGGGGATGCGCACGGTCCAGGTGAAGGGCAACGGCGGGGACGAGGGCCTGATCAAGCCCGGCACCGTCACGTACACCAGCGCGATCCTCACCCGGGCCATCGTGGACGGCATGAAGCAGACGCCGACGAAGACCGGCTGAGCCCCGGCACGAGTACAGGAGGTCACTGTGCGCCGCCACCCTATGCACGCATCGTGTGGTAGCGCGCGGAGAGGTCGGTGAGCGGCTGGTGCATTCGCCGGCCCGGGGGGCGTACGGCGCCCACTCGGTCATCACGACATGGCCGGTCGGTGTGGTGTGCTCGGCGGGGTGAACGGTTCGCCGTTCGACCGGGTGCCCCGGCCGCGTATCGCGGTGAATTGATGGACGGGTCGTGGCGCCCGATGTTCGGACAAGAAATGCCGAATTGGCGCTGAATGCCGGAAGGCGGCCCAATGGGATCTGTTGTGATTCGCGCTTGTCCCGCGCGGCGGGGCGTCGTCCGGCGGAGTGGACTTCGGCTCGGAGGTTTGAGCCGGACTCCAGTTCCCGGCTTGGAGTGGACTCCAGCCCCGGCTTGAAGTGGACTCCAGTATCGAGTTGGAGTGGACTCCAGCGTTGAGTGGGAGTCAACTCAACTTATTCCAGGTGTGGTTGACCCCGTTCGAGGGTAACGGGGGCCAGCCTCTAGAATGACGGAATGTGCCGTCAGCCGGATGACTGTGCCGTTCCCGCAGCAGTCTTTGCGGGCCAGTTTCCGGCCCTGACCGAAAGTCCCGATGACCGTCCTTGTCATATTCCGCTCCGGCGGCGGCCGACACGCCCGCGTTCCGGTCCGGAGTTTGCTGCGCGGGATCTATCTGCCCCGGAGCGCGGACGCCGCCGCGCAGTCCATGGCGACGTACGCGATTCCGCTGCTGGTGCTGGCCACGACCGGTTCGGCCTCGCTGACCGGGCTCGCGTTCACGGTCGAATGGGTGCCCAGGCTCGCCGCGTTCGGGCTGGCCGGATCGATGGTCGACCGGCACGGTACGGCCAGGGTCTTCCGGCTCGCCTGCGTCCTGCGGGCGTTGCTCGTGGGCGCCGCCGCGCTGGTGCTGGGCCGGATGGAGGGCGGCCCGGCCGCGACGGTCACGGTGATGCTGCTCGCGGCGATGACCGGGGTGCTGACCGAGTTCTCCTACGTGGCCGCCGAGACGGCGGGGGCCGTCGCCAGCCGTGACGCGGGCGACAAGGCGCACCGGGTGCAGTCGGTGCTGGCCGGGATCGACCAGAGCGCCACCCTGGTGGGCCCGGCGCTGGGCGGCTTCCTGCTGGAGTGGGCCGGGCCCGGCGGGATGCTCACGGTGCTGGGCGTGCTGTCGGTGCTCGGCGCCGTACTCGCGCCCCGGGGGCGGCGGGTGTTCGTACAGGCTTCGGCGCAGTCGGCTTCCGTACAGCTGGCGCAGTCGTGGCGGGCCGGGTGGACGACGCTGCGGGCGCTGCCCGCGCTGTGCTGGATGGTCGCGGGGCTGGCGGTCTCCAACCTCGTGGTCGGGCTGCTCCAGGCCGCCGCGCCGGTCATCGTGGTCCAGCAACTGGGCTACTCCACCTCGGCGGTGGGGGTGGTGTGGTCGGCCGCCGCCGTGGCCTCCCTGCTGGCCGTGACCGTCTGCCGGTTCGCGATCGACCGCTTCGGGCTGTGGGTGGTGGGTGTGGTGTCCGCCGTGATCGTGTCGGCCGCGTGTCTGGCGGTCGCTCGGGCGGGGTCGTACTCCTCGTATCTGGTCCTGATCGCCGTCCTGATGGTGGGCGAGGGCGGTCTGACGGTCGTTCTGCGTACGGTACGGTCCCGGCTGATCCCCCCGGCCGTGTTCGGCAGCGTCCTGTCGGTGACCATCGTGCTGCTGATGCTGCCGTACCCGGTGGCGGGCGTTCTGGTGGCGCTCACACCGCCGGACCTGCTGGGCCAGGTGGTCACCGTCTGCGCGCTCCTCCAGGCCGTCGCGCTCGCGCTGACCTTCGCCCGGCTGCGTACGGACCCGGAGGTGCGCGCGATGTCCGCACCGGGGAAGGGCTGACACCGACGGGGTGGAGGGGCCGGGCGGACCGTGTCACACACTGAGCGCGGCCCGTACGGTCCGTTCCGGCCGGAGGCCGCCCTCGCCGGATGAGGTGACCCGCCCCGATTCCAGTACGTAGTAGTGCTGGGCGGCCCGCATCGCGAAACCGACATGCTGCTCGACCAGCAGTACGGACAGGCCGCCGCGTCGCGTCAGAGCGAGGATCGTCTCCTCGATCTCCGCGACGACGGAGGGCTGGATCCCCTCGGTCGGTTCGTCGAGCAGCAGCCGGGGGCGGGTGATCGGGGCGCGGGCCAGGGCGAGTTGCTGTCGCTGGCCGCCGGAGAGCAACCCGGCCCGGCGGCCGGACAGTTCACGCAGCGCGGGGAAGAGGTCCAGCGCCTCGGCGACGGCCTCCTTGCCGTCGGAGCTTCCGTCCGCGATGAGTTGGAGGTTCTCGGCGGTGGTCAGATGAGGGAACGACTGCTGCCCTGAGGTACGTACGCGATACCGCGCGCCACCCGCTGGTGCGGGGCGAGGAGTGGCTCACCGCCGCGCGTACCGCGGGCACCATCACCGACCAGGGGGCCGGCGGGTCCAACTGAGGGAAACCTGACCGGACTTCGGGCGAACCTGTCCGGTTCGGAAAGCAACCCGCGAGGGTGTCGGCGGCGACTTGAGGACGGATCCCTCCCCCCACTATCAAGGGAGTCACCGTGCGCAAAAGACTCGCGCGCCTGGTCACCATCCTCGCCGCCCTCATCGCGATGGTCGCCATGCCCGTCACCACCGCGTCCCCCGCGCAGGCGGCGGAGGAGTGGAACCCGCCCGCGAACCTGGTGCAGCCGCTGGGCGAGGTGTGGAACCACGTCTCGTCGACCTATCCCGACCTCTACGGGTTCCGCAATTACGGCTGGGACCAGATCATGGCCAACAGGGGCAGCATCAACTACTGCGTCCGCTGGGAGTCGGACGCCCCGGTCAGCGCGGCGCTGCGCGACACGATCCACGCCTCGCTGAAGAAGCAGTTCGGTAAGTGGACGGCGGCGATGGTGGAGAACGGCCGAGGTCACAACGCGTGGCCGTACACCACCGTGCCGGTCAACATCGTCGGCTGGGCCGTGAAGAACCGCTCGACACTCCAGTGGACCGACAACTCCGTCGACGTCTACGCCGGAAACCTCGATGAGGGCGGCGCCCCGCAGTGTGCGCCGGACTGCGGCCGTTTCTTCCACCAGGACGGCAACTACTCACGCTGCCCCGGCGGCGCGGCCCGCCACTACGACCAGTCGCTCTGGCTGACCAAGGGGTTCCAGGGCGGCGCGGGCGGCGACTGGGGGCAGCGCCTCGGGCAGGAGTACTTCACCGGCGCGCTGGGCCAGGAGAACATCCACATCTACCTGCACGAAGTCGGCCACACCTTCGGTCTCGACGACTTCTACGACTGGACGCCGACGGGGCAGTGCTGCTTCCTCATGAAGGCGGGAGCGGCCGCCCAGATCACGGAGTTCGACAAGTGGATGTTCCGTGACTTCTGGCGCCATGTGAAGAGCCGGTACGGGCTCTGACCGCCTGAGACCGCCTGACTGTCCGGCCGTCTGAGACCGCCTGACTGTCCGACCGTCTGAAACCGCCTGACTGTCCGACCGTCTGAAACCGCCTGAAACCGTCCGAGACCGTCTGGAACGCAAAACGCCCGGGGCGTCCGGGCAGCCGACGAAGGCTGCCCGAACGCCCCGGGCGTCACCGAACAATCCAGCGATCGAGTCACGGTGTGACGTGATCGATCACCGTGTGGTGATTCAGACGAGGTCGAACCGGTCGAGGTTCATGACCTTGTCCCACGCGGAGACGAAGTCCTTCACGAACTTCTCCTTCGCGTCATCGCTCGCGTAGACCTCGGCCAGCGCGCGCAGCTCGGAGTTGGACCCGAAGACCAGGTCGGCGCGGCTGCCGGTCCACTTGAACTCGCCCGTGGCGTCGTCGCGGCCCTCGAAGGTGTTCTGGTCCTCGGAGGTCGCCTTCCACGTCGTACCCAGGTCGAGCAGGTTGACGAAGAAGTCGTTGGTCAGCGTCCCGGGGGCCGCGGTGAGCACACCGAGCGGCGACTGTCCGTAGTTCGTGTTCAGGACACGGAGACCGCCGATGAGGACCGTCAGCTCGGGGGCGCTCAGGTTGAGCAGGTTGGCCTTGTCGATCAGCAGGTACTCGGCCGGCAGGCGGCTGCCCTTGCCGAGGTAGTTGCGGAACCCGTCGGCGGCCGGCTCCAGCGCGGAGAACGACTCCACGTCCGTCTGTTCCTGCGACGCGTCCGCGCGGCCCGGCGTGAAGGGAACCTCGACGTCGAAACCGGCGTCCTTGGCGGCCTTCTCGACGCCCGCGGCACCGGCGAGGACGATCAGGTCGGCGAGCGAGAGCTGCTTGCCGTCGGTGCGGCCGTAGTTGAACGCACCCTGGATGCCTTCGAGGGCGGCCAGCACCACCGAGAGCTGGTCGGGCTCGTTGACCTCCCAGCCGACCTGCGGCTGGAGGCGGATACGGGCGCCGTTGGCGCCGCCGCGCTTGTCGCTGCCCCGGAAGGAGGAGGCGGACGCCCAGGCGGTGGACACCAGCTGGGACACGGTGAGGCCCGCGGCGAGGATCTGCTCCTTGAGCGCGGCGATGTCCTCGGCGTTCACCAGGGTGTGGGTCACCTCGGGGAGCGGGTCCTGCCACAGCAGGGTCTCGGAGGGGACCTCCGGGCCGAGGTAGCGCACGACCGGGCCCAGGTCGCGGTGGGTCAGCTTGAACCACGCGCGGGCGAACGCGTCCGCGAACTCGGCGGGGTTCTCCAGGAAGCGCCGCGAGATCTGCTCGTACGCCGGGTCGAACCGGAGCGAGAGGTCGGTCGTCAGCATGGTCGGGGCCAGGCTCTTCGACGCGTCGTGGGCGTGCGGGATGGTGCCCGCGCCCGCGCCGTCCTTGGCGACCCACTGGTGGGCGCCGGCGGGGCTCTTCGTCAGCTCCCACTCGTAACCGAACAGGTTCTGGAAGAAGCCGTTGCCCCACTGGGTGGGCGTGGCGGTCCAGGTGACCTCCAGGCCACTGGTGATCGTGTCGCCGCCCTTGCCGGTGCCGAACGAGTTCTTCCAGCCGAGGCCCTGCTCCTCGATCGGGGCGCCCTCGGGCTCGACGCCGACGTTCTCCGCCGGGCCCGCGCCGTGGGTCTTGCCGAAGGTGTGACCGCCCGCGATCAGGGCGACCGTCTCCTCGTCGTTCATCGCCATGCGGCGGAACGTCTCGCGGATGTCGCGGGCCGCGGCCAGCGGGTCAGGGTTGCCGTTGGGGCCCTCGGGGTTGACGTAGATGAGACCCATCTGAACCGCGCCGAGGGGGCTCTCCAGCTCACGGTCGCCGGTGTAGCGCTCGTCGTCGAGCCAGACCTTCTCGGGACCCCAGTACACGTCCTCGTCGGGCTCCCAGACGTCCGCGCGGCCGCCACCGAAGCCGAAGGTCTCGAAGCCCATCGTCTCCAGCGCCACGTTGCCGGCGAGGATCATGAGGTCGGCCCAGGAGAGGCTCTGGCCGTACTTCTTCTTGACCGGCCACAGCAGACGGCGGGCCTTGTCGAGGTTGCCGTTGTCCGGCCAGCTGTTCAGGGGGGCGAAGCGCTGCTGACCGGCGCCGCCGCCACCACGGCCGTCGCTGATGCGGTACGTACCCGCGCTGTGCCACGCCATCCGGACCATGAGCGGGCCGTAGTGGCCGAAGTCGGCGGGCCACCAGTCCTGCGAGGTGGTCAGCACCTCCGCGATGTCCTGCTTCACGGCCGGGAGGTCGAGGTTCTTGAACGCCTCGGCGTAGTCGAACTCCTCACCGAGCGGGTTGGCCACGGCGGGGTTCTTGGCGAGGATCTTCAGGTTGAGCCGCTCCGGCCACCACTGACGGTTTCCGCCACCCTGGGTCGGGTGCGAGGCCCGCCCGTGTACGACCGGGCAGCCACCCCCGCCCTCGGTCTTCGCGTCTACGACGATTGCATCATGGTTCTCAGTCATGGGAATCCTTCCGGGCCAGGTGGATGACGGTGCTCGGGAACTGCGGGTGGGGGGAACAGTCGGGGCGCGGACCCCGGGAGACGACCAGGGCCGCAGGCCGGCCCGACACACCGTACGAGCCCCGCCGCCATGGGGGCGCGGAGGGACTCGCGAGCGGTACGAAGGGGGAGATGGCCCGGACATCGCGCACCCGGGAAACCGTCACCTGCGAGCAGGGGCGGTGTGTCCCCTCGGCGGTGGTCCCGTCACGTTGTCTCATGCCGTACTGCAAACTTCCTGCCCCTTGGCTATCACCGGAGTCGATCCTACAATGGACAGAGTCCAAGTCAAGAAGTACGCCAGCTCCACATCCAATAGGAACCCGGACACCCGCCAGTGGAGCGAAGCGCGGGTGTCCCGCCGGACTCGAATAGGTGAACCGACATGAGCGACCTGCTGGAGCGGCTGCGGGGGCGTGGCTGGAGGATGACCTCCCAGCGGCGTGTCGTTGCGGAGGTCCTCGACGGCGACCACGTGCACCTCACGGCCGACGAGGTGCACGCCCTCGCGGTGCGGCGGCTGCCCGAGATTTCCCGTACGACCGTCTACAACGCCCTGGGTGAGCTGGTCTCCCTCGGTGAGGTCACCGAGGTCTGCACCGACGGCCGCGCCAAGCGCTACGACCCGAACGCCCGCCACCCCCACCACCACCTGGTCTGCTCGGGCTGCGGCGCCATCCGAGACGTCCATCCCACCGGCGACCCCTTGGCGGTGCTCCCGGTGGAGGAACGTTTCGGCTTCGCGGTCTCGGAGGCGGAAGTCACCTACCGGGGCCTGTGCCCGTCCTGCGTATAGCGCGCGACGCGAGGGGGCTGCGAGGGCGGGCCCCTCGGCACGGGGCGTGACGCCGTTGCGTCGGATGCGCCGGATATTCCGAATGCGCCGACTGTCCGGGGGCGGGATGGTGCTCTCGTCCCACCAGGACGGGGTGTTTCGCCTGGCCGACGAATCCGGTCCTGCCGTTGACTTCGGCCTTTGTTCCCGCCGGGGCGACCGCGACCACCGGCGCGTCGATTGCTTGATGGGTTTCCATTTCAGCGCTCCGTGAATTTGGTACGGAATCTTCGGCGGATCGTCGCCGATGCGGCGCGCCGCCCCCGGGGTGAGGTGGGGCAGCTGCGGCGCCGACCTGTTTGGTCGGCTCTCTGGTGGAAGGGCCGTAGAACATCGCTTGTCCGGTATGGCCGTCGAACCGACGACCTTCACCAAGCATCCCAATAACCCCCGACAAATACACGACTGCTCGCGCGATAACTCGCGCGATAGCGCACCCGATGGTTCCGATGGGGAGGTGTGATCCATTGCGAATTCGCGACTGGCGAGTAACGTGCTAAAAAGTTCAAGCATAAGAACTACGCATCCCCTGACGATGGAGACAGTAGTGTTAGGCCACGCGTCCGAACTGGCCTTTTCCCCCTCCGAGCCGCCGCCGATGTCGGTCGCGCTCGTCAGCCAGTACGGCCTCAGGCCGGTTCAGCTCTCGGGGTTCGCCACCCGGCTGGTCACGGAGCCGTGGGAAATTCGCTCAAGCGACGACGTTGTGTTGTTCCACGGTACGGATATG
Source organism: Streptomyces sp. NPDC088554 (assembly GCF_044752945.1). NCBI lineage: Bacteria > Bacillati > Actinomycetota > Actinomycetes > Kitasatosporales > Streptomycetaceae > Streptomyces > Streptomyces sp. NPDC088554. Next base: position 231,105 of record NZ_JBIVMF010000011.1, read on the forward strand.
GCGCGGAACCTGGTGCGTTTCCTGGCCGGGGCGGAGGCAGGGCTGCCGCCCGTCGCGGTGCTGGCGCCCTGGCTGGACTGGGACGACGTGTCGGCGGCGTTCGATCACGGGGCCGTCAGCTACCTGCTGGAGAACCAGTACGCGTGTTTCCTCGACGAGGCGCTGAGATGTGCCGCCCACGGCGCCAGCATGCTGGACCCGTGGATCGCCGCGGAACAGGTCAGGATCGCCTCCCGGGCGAGAGCCGGAGCCAGAGCGGGAACCGGAGCCAGGACCACGGGTGGGGAGGGCGGCAGGGCGCGGCCGGAGGCGATCACCACATTGATGGCCACGCCGATAACCAAGGTGCCGCCGGCGGTAGTGCCACCAGCGGTCACAGCCCTGGAAGGCTGCTCGCGACTGTCCGAGCGGGAGTGCCGGCTCATGGACCTGCTCGCCTCGGGCCGTGATGTCCATGACATCGCCCGTGGAATGTTCCTGAGCGAGAAGACGGTCAGGAACTATCTGAGCCGCATTTACAAAAAGCTCGACGTGCACAGCCAGACCGAGGCGATCCTGCGGTGGCTCGGGCACTTGAAGACTCCCCTGCCCGGGTGAAGACCCCGCCTGCCCGGCTGAAGACTCCCCCTGCCCGGGTGAAGACCCCGCCTGCCCGGGTGAAGACTCCCCCTGCCCGGCTGAAGACTCCCCCCTGCCCGGCTGAAGACTCCCCTGCCCGGCTGAAGACCCCGGCTGCCCGGCTGAAGAACCATCGTGTTCCGGTTGAACCGGTTCGAAGAACTCTCATGTTCCGACTGGAGAAGCCCCCTGTCCTCCCTCCTTCTTGAGGAGCCCACCGCCCGTCTGGAGAAGACTTCCTGTGTGGGGCGCCGCGTTGTTCTCGGGCGCCGCCTCCTGGTGACGAGCGGGGGGAGGATCCCCTGCGCGCCCGGACCGGTGGACGCGCTCGCCGGGGTGCTGGGACTCGACGGACGGGGGCGCCTCCTCGATGTGGGATGCGGGCCGGGCACCCTCGCTCTGCGGTTGGCGGGCCGCATCGGCGAGATCGCCGATGCGGCCCACGCGTCAGTGTTACCAGCTGATGGCGTCGTCCATCGACGGCAGCCAGTACGTGACCTTGAGCGAGTTGTCGACGTAAACGCCCTTGGCGGGCAGCGAGGGCCGGGCGCTCGCACCGACGCTCTCGTTGCCGGAGGGGCCGCGGAAGGAGACGGTCAGGGACTTCTCCGTACGGCCGTGGGAGCCGCTGCCGTCGGCGGCGGACAGGTTCACGGAGGCGTAGCCGGACTCGCCCGGCTTGAGCGTGATGAGGCCGTCAGGGCGGGAGCCCTCAATGACCGGCGGCACCGACTGGGCCTCGCCGAAGCGGACGGCCGGGTAGCTGTACAGGTAGCAGGTGTCCCTGCCGGTGTTGGTGACGGTGAGGAGCATGTGGTTGACGGGACGGTTCAGCGGGGCTGCGACCGTCTTGGTGTTGGAGCCCTCGCAGGTGATCGTCTTGCGGGCGGCGGCGGGGGCCTTCGAGGCAGGGGCCTGCGCGGCCGGCTTGGAGCTGGCGGCGGCCGGTTCCACGTCGTTGGAGGAGTCGCCGTCGGAGGATCCGGAGGCGGCCGCCGGCGATGCGGGAGCGGCCGCCGCGGGAGCTGCGGCGGCGGTCGTGGCGTTCGTGGCGGAACCCGCCGACGCGCCCTCGTCGGCCACGCCCGTTCCCGTGCCGCACGCGGTCAGGGAGAGCGCGGTGAGTGCGACGGTCGCGGCGGAGGTCAGAAAACGGGTGCGGGAGTTTCGGATGCTCTGCATGTGGCTGCGCCCCTTCGGCGTTCAACGGATGTGGTGCTTGGATGACCGGAGTTTGTGGCGTGATCCGTCCCGACCGCCATGGACAGCGGGGAGTTCGGGACGCTGGAACGCTGAAATGGCATCTGACCAGGGGAAACACAGTGACCCTGGGACACGTGAATGGGACAACGGGGAATGGCGGAACGGGTGTCGGAGGCGAAAGGGGCCGGGGCGACGGACGAGTTCGCGGCGTTGCTGCGGGAGTTGAAGGAACGCGCGGGGCTGAGCTACGGGACGCTGGCCAAGCGGCTGCACATGAGTACGTCGACGCTGCACCGCTACTGCAACGGCACCGCGATGCCCAACGAGTACGCACCGGCGGAGCGCCTCGCGCGGGTGTGCCGGGCGACGCCGCAGGAACTGATGGAGTTGCACCGGCGCTGGATCCTGGCGGACGCGGTACGAAGGGGCAGGCCGGACCGGGCCACGGCGGCCGGTGGTTCGCCGGAGGCGGCGGCCGCCGGACCGGCGGCGGACTCGGCCGGGGCGGCGTCGACGTACGTACGGGGCAAGGACACCGAGCCGGTCGCCGTCGACGTACCGCGCGAGCCCGCGCCGCTATGGCGGCGCCGTAACGCGCTGATCGCCTCCGCCGCGCTGGCCGCCGTACTGGGAGCCGTGGTGCTCGCCGTCAATGGGCCCTTCGGCGGAGGCGGGCGCGAGGACGGCGCGGGGGAGCGGCGGGCAGGCGATACCGCCGCCGCGATCACCGGTTCGGGGGACATCACGGTACCGGCATGGACATACCCCGCCCCGGACACCACGAGCCCTCCCCCGAGCGACAAGATCCTCGGACCGTCCGCCTCCACATCAGCATCCACCTCCACCAGCGGCAGCACCGCCGCACCGCTGAACGTCGCCACCCGCCCCTACGTCTACGAAGACCCGTGCAGCCAGAATTTCCTGGTCGACAGCGAACCCGCGCAGGTCGGCCCGCCCGCGAACGAGCAGGACGCACCGCGCTGGGCCGCCGCCTACGGCGCGGTCTCCTCGGGGACACAGCGGGTCGCCCTGACCGTTCAGGGCGCCGGGCGGGACACGGTCGTGCTGGAGGCGCTGCATGTACGCGTCGTCACCAAGGGCGCGCCGCTCGCCTGGAACGACTATTCGATGGGGGTCGGCTGTGGCGGGGGCGTCGGAACCAAGTCGTTCGCCATCGACCTCGACGCGGGCAGCCCCACGGTCACCGTCAAGAACGGCCAGCGCGACTTCCCGTACAAGGTCAGCGAGTCCGACCCGGAGGTCTTCTACATCACCGCGCAGGTCAGGGCACACGACGTCCGCTGGGACCTCAGCCTGGACTGGTCCAGCGGCAACCGCCGCGGCACGGTGCGCATCGACAACGACGGCACCCCGTTCCGTACAAGCGCGGGCCTCGGCCGACCCGGCTACGACTACCCGCTGGGCGGCAGCGAGTGGATTGAACGGGTGGGCTGACCGGGACCGCGTGCGGAGTGTGTCAGGACAGCGAGGTGGGCCTGCGCGGAGGTGGGACGGCCCGGAGCAATTCCCACAGCGGACGGGAGCCACCCGCCCACTGGGCCAGGAGGGCGCGGTCCACCAGGTGGAGGCGCTGGGATCTGGCGAAGTCCAGCGCCGGGGCGGTGAAGCGGCCGTTGGTGAGCATGACGAGGACGTCGCCGTTGTGTATCTGGCGGCCGGTGCCGTTGAGGACCTGGAGGTCGGGCGTGCCCACGGCGGAGCCGGATATGCCTGCCTTGCGGTGCTTGCACTGGATCACCCAGCGCCGCCCGTACGGGTCGGTGGCCTTCACATCCGCACCGTTGTCGCCCCGCCCGCCCACCTGCTGCGCGTCCGCGCAGCCGTCGCGACGCATCAAGTCCCGTATGGCGAACTCGAACTGCTGGTGGTGCAGGCTGTCGAGGCGCTCGATCGCGTAACGCAGCCCCTGGGCCCGGACCCGCTCCCACCGCGCGGCCTCCCGCCTCCGACGCAGCCATACCGCGTACCCGCCTGCGGCCGCCAGCAGCGCGAGAACCACGACCCAGGGGTGCGCCGCCAGCCACCTCAGCACCGCCGTCACCATGGTCACGGCCGCCATGGCACCCAGGACGTATACCCACGCCTCCTGCGATTCCGCGCCCTTCCGCCGCCGGGGCCGACGGGGCCGGCGGCTCACCGCCCACTCCCCGGGCCGGGGAAGACGATCGGATACGAAACGGTCGGCGTGGGCCGCACGGCCGGCCTGTCCCACTCGGGCCGCTCGATCGGGTAGACCACCGCCGGCTGCGACCGTGGCTGCTGCCCCGGCAACCGCAGCTGCTCCGGCCGTACATCGGCACCCGAGCCCGTGTTGCCGTTGCCGAGGACGAACACCCCGGCCACGATCACCCCCAGAATGGCCGTCTCCCGACGAGCCCCGGCCGGGAGGCGGGTGTGCCTCCTGACCACGGTGCCGTTCGACTTCACGTACTGCTCGATCACGGGCACAGCCGTGTCCCCCCTCATCGGTCCAGCTACGCCTCCCCGCGCAACTGCCCCCATGAAAGCACCCGCCACTGACAACACGTCACTCCGAGATCGCCCTACGTGATCACTTCGAGCCACCGCCGCCCCGGACGGGGCGGCAGCCCCGCAGAAGGGCCCGAATCGATCGCGCGGCGCCCAAGGGCGCGGGACCGCCAGGAGTCCCGCCCCCTCTTCAACGGGTCATACGGCAGTGGGTCATACGGCAGTGGGTCATACGGCAGTGGGTCATGCGGTAGTGGGCCATCCGACCGGGCTCAGAAACGGTCCGGGGCGCGCGCCGGGAGCAGCGGTGGCCGTCGAGGTGGCGAGCGCGGGAGCCAGCGTTGCCGTGACACTCACGGCCAACAGGGGCGCGAGACGTCGTCTGCGCACGATATCGATCCTTTCGGTCGCATGTTCGAACAGGGGAGATCTTTCAGTAACCGGCACGCGTGCGGATCCTCCGCCGGGCTGCACTTCTCTCCGCCCTGGGAATGACACAACAGCCTTGTGCAGTAGCAGAGTTGTAAGGGGCGGGCAGCGTCTGCCCGGCGGGCGGTACCCGCCTCGGCGAGGAACGAACAGGAAGCGGCCACCGGCGCGACCTCGCCCAAGGCCGGATCAGCGAAGCCCCAGCTCATCTCTCCCCGGGAAGGGGCCGCACCCGAAGCCGTTTCCGAGGAGCGGAGCTGGTACGGCGAGGGCACGATCAAGCCCGGATCAGTGACCCGGGCCTTGATCGTTCAGTCGCACCGAGGGCTTCGCCTTCGACATGGAGCGGGTGAGGCGCCTCGTCGGCGCGTCGCGGTGGCAAGTCGGACGTGCCTGCGAATCGTCCTCAGAAGAGGCCCTTGTACCCCTGCCGGCCGGTGGCGACCTTTGCCCGCGCGCCGAAGGAGCCGTTGCCGTTGGAGCGGTAGAGAATGCCGGCCTTGTCGCGCATGATCACGTCGTTCTTGCCGTCACCCGTGAGGTCGCCGACGCCCACGATCGCGTTGTACGTGGCACCCCAGTTGGCGAACATGGTCACCCGCGGCCCCAGAGTTCCCTTCCCCGTGCCCTCGTACCGGTACAGGGTGCCGTTCTTTCCCCGGGCCAGGATGTCACCGAAACCGTCACTGTTCAGGTCACCGGCACCGATGACATGCGTATAGGCCGACCAGCCGGACCCGATTTTCTTACCGCCGGCGAGCTTGTTGCGGCCGTCGTTGGCGAAGTGAAGCTTCCCCTTGATCGTGGACACCTGGAGACTGGGACATGAGGTTCCAGAGGAAGTAGCACCAGGTGGGAAGCAAGTACACGAGGCGGTACACCGCGGAGTTCAAACGGGACGCGATCGCGCTCGTCGACTCCGCAGGCCGGACGGTCACCGAGGT
>NZ_JBIVMF010000012.1:0-47593 GCF_044752945.1 Streptomyces sp. NPDC088554
GGGAGATTATCTGGCCGCCACCAGGGACACCCACGAGGCCACCAGCGGGGAAGATCACTGGCCGCCCACGGGGAGCACTACGAGGCCGTTGACATTCCATGGCGCCATCACGTGCTCGTCGAGCGCGGACAGCGCGATGTTGAAGATCAACGGGGACAGGATGCCGCCCTGGGGTGTGCCGGTGTGGGTGTTGCGCTGCTCACCGAGTTCGGTGAGCACACCGGCCTTGAGGAACGCCTTGACCAGGGCCAGCACGCGTTTGTCCTTGACGCGCGCCCGCACTCGATCCATGACGAAGGAGTGTGAGAGGTTGTCGAAGGCCGCCTCGATGTCCGCGTCCAGCACCCAGCGGTATCCCCGGGTGCCGAAGTGGTGGATCTCGGCGATCGCGTCGTGTGGCCTGCGCCGGGGCCGGAATCCATACGAGACCGGCTCGAAGTCGGCCTCGAAGATGGGTTCCAGCACCAGTTTCAGCGCCGCCTGGACGACACGGTCGGCAAGCGCGGGAATGCCCAGCTTGCGGACCTTCCCCGACCCGCCCGGTTTGAGGATCTTCCTCTCCCGCACCGGCAGCGGCCGGAACGAGCCGTCCCTGAGGGCGGCCCGCAGATCGTCCAGGAAACCGGGGACCCCGATCCGCTCCTCGATCCCGGCGACCGTCAGGCCGTCGACACCGGGAGTGTTGGCCCCCTGGTTGCCCGCGACCCGGTCGAACGCCATGAGCAGCGTGGCCGGGTCGTGCACGAAGTTGAACAAGTCATCGAACCGGCGGCCCGGATCGGCCGCCGCCCAACGGTGAAGCTTGGTCTGCATCCCCGATACCCTCGCCCATGACCCGGCAGGTCCCGGACGCGGAGCGCCGCCATTCAGCGGTGCTTCTTCCGGCATTACAGTCTCCAGTCCTTCTCGAAACCGCTGCCGCCCTTCCCCATGTGCGCGGGCTTTCCCCGGCTCGGAGTACTACGGCGGCTCCGCCCCGTCCCAGGCCGATCGGCGGTCGGTGAGCCCAGCCCCAACGCCCGCGCTGGATGCGCGGGCTGAGGGCAGGCCCGGGACAGTTCCCGTGTTCACAGTGATTCGCTCGTCGAAGTAGGAGCCCGACTATGCCCCTGCGGCATCGCTGCGAGTACGCCGCAGACCTTCCTCGCAGCCTCCCTGGCAGCTCGTACCCACCGCCTCAGGAGTTCCCCGCCCACACGCTCGTCGGGTGCGCGCCGCTCCCGGCCCAGATCCACCAGGTTCGAGCCGGTGTCGCATCAAGGGGGTGTCACACGCCGGTTCCTCGCGTACTCCTCTCCGTCCCGCTAGCCGAACCCGCACCATCTGGCAGTACTGGCACGTCCCGGCGTTGTCAGGGCTGCTCCCACCCTCCCCGGCACCACCCGGATCAGGCTGCCCCCAGCTCCACCGTCCCGCTGCGACGGGATCAGCGATGAAGGTCTCTCACCTCCACTCGAACCACTGCGCCTCACGGCGCACCCACGACCTCCGCCACTCCACCGCCACCCTGCTCCTGGAACAGGGCGTCGAACTCGTCGTGATCAAGGAACTCCTCGGCCACGCCCACATCGGCGTCACCGCGACCGTCTACGCCCACGTCCGACTCCGTCTCCAACGCGACGCCATCGACACCCTCAGCACCGCCCTCGGCACCCCGGAGATCGCCAAGACGGTCAACAGCAACGACGACGAACCGCCGCCCTGCCCCGCCCTCGTGCGCTGACGTTGCCGTCAACTACTGCCGTCACCCAACGCAGGAGCCCCGCCGGACCAAGGTCGGCGGGGCTCCTCATTTACTGAAGTGAACGTGTCATTCGTTACTCGCGAGAGCTTCAGAAGCCACAGTAAGAGCCTCCCTCAAAGAATCTACGACCGTCGGGTCGAGCAATCGAGGATTCTCCACACGGTAGGAACCTCCAGAAAGTGGAGTAATGCTCACTTCCTGGGCCCCTTGCTCTCGGCGCACCGATCTAAGCCGTAGCGTTCCATGGCTGAGAGTTGGGAAGGAATAGCCGAACCGACCATCTGCGTAGGCCGCTTCCACAAGCGGGCGCTCCTCGGAGAACTCCTCAGCAGTCCGCAACCAATTCCACTGAGCGGGTACCGAGTCTCCCGACTCGTGGGCTCTCGCGAGCCGCCCCGGCATCATGAATTGGAACCTTTCAGCGAAGTCATCCACCGAAATGCCATCCCGCCATGCAGCCAATGCCTCAATCAGATCGCCTAGATCATCGGTGGCACCCTCAGCCCATGTGAATCCCTGCCCCTGGATTGCTACGTAGAAGGTCCTGCTTTGGCTACTGAGCTGAATAGAAGCCCTTCCGTGACTCGAATCCAGCTCAGCCGTGGCTAGCAGGCCAGGTCCCGATGCGTAGTGACTGTAGAGCCGTCCCAGGTCGAGATCTTTCTTTGCCGACGCTAGCTCCATCGCCGAGATGAGGCCGCCCGCAGCGAAGAGGTCTGGGTAGAGACCTGGGTCAAGCGAATCCATGCTCATGAACCCCCCTTCGGTTCGTTTCGCTAGCAGCCACAGAACTTCCCTGCATCCGATATGAAGGGCCTGAGCCTACCGAAGCTCGCCCAATCTGGTTCCGCGACATCGACTCTTTCAAGAGCCCCCTTCGCGTTCGGTCGATAGAAGTTAATGGAGGACCATGACCGTTCGCCATTACCGACAGCTCTGGCGATCCAGCCCATCTCCATATCAGTGGCGTACGCTCCTGGCTGGAGCCCGGTCTTCGCCGATTCAGTGAAGTTGCCCAAGCCGCGGAGATTTACGTGAAGCGTCACCGACGAGTCCCGGATCGCGTTCTCCACTGGGCCCTGCCATGCGTCAGGAGCATAGCCGCCAAAGTGCTTGAACCCCTCACCGTCCGCCCATGAATAGGTGCCTTCCGCCTTCTGCCCCAGCGCCACGTTGCAGTTGTGGACGAGTACCGGCGTCGCGCCCGCCAGCACATAGTACGTGTGGTGATTCGTGACGGTGAGGTTGTGGACGGTCTCCGTGGTGGCTGTCCAGCGTTTGATCGCGGTGATCTGGACGAACGTTCCGGCGCTGGTCCGGAGCCATTGGCCGGCCTTCAGGTCGGTGGCGTCGATCCAGTCGTTGAGCTCCGGGACCCAGAAGGGGTGGCCGTCCGTGGCCGTGACCGTGGCGTTCACCGAGCCGATGTCCCCGTCACCGGCCGTGGTGATGGTGATCTGGACCAGGTTCTTGGTTCCCTGACCGGTGATCTCCGCCGACACCGTCTCCACCGTGGTCTCACCCGTGACCGGGTCGGTGGCCAGGACCTTGTCGCCGTTCCTGATGTCCTCGATCCGCTTGCTCGTCCCATCGGCCATCAGAACGAGAGTGCCCGGCGCGAAACTGTTTCCCGTGGCGCACGAACCACCGCCCCCGCTAGGGCTGTTGGTCCGCACAGCGGTGTTGCCGCGGGCAGGGCTCGCCGCCTTCGCACCGCTGCCACCCGTACTGGACTTGGTGAGGTTGGCCCTCGCCTGTCTCTGCACAGGTTTACCCGTGGGAGCCTTCGCACGGGCGACCCTCGCCCGTAGCTCCTGCGCCGCCGCCGCGGCCTTCGCCTTCCTCGCCTGCGCGGCCTTGCGGGCCTTCTCCTTCGCCGCCTTGATCCGCTTCGCGGCCTCGGCCGCCTTACGCGCCAGCTCGATGATCTGACGCGCCTTCGCCTGCGCCGAACGCCACGCGCTGATCGCGCTCATCGTCGCGTTCAACGCGTTCCAGATCTTCTTCGACTTGGAGAAGACCGCGCTCCACGGAATCGCGTCCATCGCCATCGACGCACACGACCACAGGTCACCCCGGGTGAAACAGCCCACCACGTCGTTCCAGCCCAGGAACTCCTTCAGGACCGCCCAGCCGACGTCCCGGATCACATCCATCATCGACCGGCTCAGCATCGACCGCGCCCACGACTGCTCCCCCGCCGACGGACCGCCCACCGCCTCGTTGCCGCCGGCCGGGGCCAGGCCCGACGGGTCGGAGAAGGTCATGGGGTTGTTGTTCGCGTAGTTGTAGCCGTTCATCTGGACCGGATCGCTCTGGTCCAGCACCGGGTCCGCCGACAGGAAACGTCCCGTATACGCGTTGTACTCCCGCGCCCCCAGATGCGTCAGCCCCGAGCCCGCGTCCCTGTCACCCCCCACAAACCCCCGATGGCTCAGCCACGTACCCGCCTCGGCACGCTCCACACCGAACGGATCCGTCTTCGACAGTTTCACCGTCTGTCCCGATGACAGCGAAACCTCCGCCATCGGCGTCCCGTGATGGTCCGTCACCAGAGCGAACAACGCACCATTGCTGCCACCGGTCAACGACACCCGTCGCATCACCGTCGGCGCACCCGGCTGGCTGTAATACCGCTCGGTGTACGCGTGTTCCCCGGAGGCGTTGGTGGCGACCGTCGTATCACCCAGATACAGCGTGCGCTCACCGCCGCTGACCGCCAGCAGCCGGTTGCCACCCGCGTCATAGATGTACGACGTCACATCCGAGGGTGACCAGAGCTGACCCGCGCCCGAACCACACGTTGTGATCTGGAGTTGCGTGCTGTTGGCCGTGGAGCCGCCCGGAACGTCCAGGCAGCGCCCCGACGACACATGCTTCAGCCCACCCGCCGCGGTCACCGTCCACTGCTGGTTCGCCGCACCCGAGCAGTCCGCGAGAACCGTGAGCGCGCCGTTCGCCGTGGCGTTGCCCGCCGGGATCACACACTTACCCATGATCTTCAGCGCACCGGTGCCCGACTGCGTCGAACCAGGCGCGTCGATACGGAACTTCTGCGCCTTCGACCCGTTGCACGCATGCAGCTGGATCGCCGTACCCGCCGCCGCTTCGCCCCCTCTGGCGTCCAGGCACTTCTTGCCCAGGCCCACCCAGGGGCCCGCGCCATTGGCACCGAAGCCGGTGACCTTCTCGACCTTGCCGTCCCAGGTCCAGGTCAGCCCCTGCTCGTCGCCGCCCACCACCTGCTTCGTGGTGTTGCCGCTCACGTCGTACGTGAGGGTGGCCGCCTCGTTGATCTGCGCCCCGGTCTCCGTCCGGTACTTCGACGTCATCGAGGTCAGGGTGTGCGGCTGCGAGCCGTCCTTCTTGCCGTATGTGTACTCGGTGGTGGCGTCCTTCGAGGTGTCGCCGCCCGGGTGGTGCGCGACGAGCTTGGTGCGGTTGCCCATCGTGTCGTACGAATAGGTCTGCCAGTAACCGGAGTTGGCGGCGGTCACATTGAGTGTTCCATCCGCGTTCACCGGGTCGGCCGTGCTCTTGCCCTTTGCCGCGCAGGAGTCGGCGTTCGGCGTGGTCCACGCCTGGGTCAACTGCCCCTGGACGTCGTACCCGAAGCACTGACGGTCCGTCACGCCGTCGAGCCGGTCGGCGACAGTGGTGACGTTCCCGGAGTCGTCGTAGCCGTACGTACGGGAGTTGACCCGGGTTCCGGTGGCCACCGATGTGTCGCCGGCGTTCTCGCGGTCCGTGATCGTCCGGGTGAGCCGGCCCGAACTCTCGTCGAAGAGGTTGGTGTTCCACACCCGGTAGGGCTGCTGGCCCGTGACGGTACGCAGCACCTCGCCGTACGGGCTGTACGAGGTCTCCGCCGTGTACCAGTCCTTGCCCGATGTCGAGATCGGCAGTCCGGCCTCGTTGTAGCGGACCACGACCCGTTCGGAGCCGAGCGCGCCCGCCGCCGGCAGTGTCACCGCCTCGGCGAGACCGGACTTGGTGTACTCGTACGTGTAGTCGTAACTCTGCTTCAGACCGTAGGCGGCGGCGATGTCCTCGGGCAGGGTGACGCGCTGACCGGTCGGCTGGTAGTCCGTGTTGTACCCGGTTACCTGGGTGGTGTACGGCTTGCCGTCGGTGTAGCGGGTCGCGGCCGCCGGAAGGCCCTTGGCCCCCGCCATGTCGTAGGTGAACTTGGTGAGTTCGGTGCCCTTGGCGTCGTTCAGCCGCTGTCCGGTGGGGCGGGACAGCTCGTCGTAGCCGGTCCACACGGTCACCCCGGAGGCGTTCTCGACGAGGTACGGCCGGTTCAGCTCGTCGTACCAGGTCCGGGAGGTGCCGGTGTCCGGGTCGGTCGCGGCGGTCAGCCGGCCGCGCACGTCGTACGTCCAGGACCAGGTGTTCTTGCCGCTGTCGCGCGCCGCGATCTGGTCACCGCGCGCGTCGTACTCGTACCGGGTCGAGAAGTACGCCTGCGGACCGCTTCCGGTGAGGGTGTCGATCCGGACCGTACGGCCCAGGGCGTCGCTGTACGTACGGGTGGAGGCGGAGCCCTTGGGCTCGGTCACCGTGGTGTAGTCGGCGCCGTACTCGTACGTCACCGCCTTGCCGGGCTTCGCGCTGCCGTCCTCGTACGGTGTCTCGGAGATCACCCGGCCCAGACCGTCGTACGCGTACAGCGTGGCGTTGGGCACCTGGTACTCCGACTTCAGCGAGAACAGCTGGGCCGAGGGGGCGCCGGTGGCGTAGTAGGCGTTGTTGGTCTTCTTGACCGTGCCGTTGGGGCTGTAGAGGACATCGCTGATCAGCCGGCCACGGCCGACCGCGGGCGTCTGGGTCTGCCGTTCGCGGCCCAGGCCGTCGTAGATGACGACGGATTCGGCGTAGGTGTCGTCCTCGCCGAGGGTCTCGGTGACCACCGAGACCGGCTCACCGATGGTGGTGTTGTAGGTGAAACGCACCGACGGCGGGTCGTTCTTGTCCTGCCCGGCGCTCCAGCCCTCGGTGGAGCGGCCCAGCGCGTCATAGGCGAAGACCGTGGTCCGCCCGTTGGCGTCGGTCTCGCTGAGCGCGGTGCCCCGGCCCGGCTCCACCACCGATATCGCGGTGTGTTTCAGGGGGTTGCTGGTGGCGACCTCGTGGACCTGACCGTTGTCCGGGGTGTAAGTGACGGTGCTGGTCTGCCCCTTGGCGTCGGTGGAGGAGACGACCCGGCCGTAGGAGTCGTAGCGGGCGCTGCCCGCCTCGGTCCAGCGGCCGCCCTTCTCGGTGACGTCCAGGGTGCTGGTGGCCAGACCCTTGGTGGGGGCCTCGCCGAACTCCTTGCCGTCGTATGCGACACGCGCGCCGGAGATCCAGTCGGAGCCGGTGGTGTTGTCGGCATCGGCGCACAGACCAGTGACGGTCAGGGATTCCTTGGAGAGCCCGATCAGGTGCTCGGCGGTGTTGTGGACGTAGGAGAGCGTGGTGCAGGTGTCGTCGTCGGTGTTGTTACCGGCCCCGGCGCTGTAGTCGTTGTACTCGTTGATCCTGACCGGCAGGCCGTAATCGCTGTCGTACTCCGTGGTGGTGCGCAGTGTGCGCTCGGTGCGCTTGTCGTCACCGCTGCCGGAGGACTTGGTGATGTCACGGCTCTCGGTCTCCAGCACCCGCCATGCCTTGAGCGCGGGTATCCCGTCCTCCCGGGCGCGGGAGGCGAGCTGCACCGCTTCGGGCCGGTCCACACTGCGGGTCAGCCAGTCGGTCGCCGTCTCCGAGGTGTAGGTGACGCTCTCCGCGACCCGGCCCTGGAAGGGCTCGCTGTCCTTCGCGATGGTCTCGCCCTCGGTGTCCTCGACCGTGACGGACCGTTTGCCGTCCTTGGGCAGCGGATCGCCGTCCATGCCCCGGAAGTAACGGACCTCGCTCATGCTTCGCGCGGTCTGCTGGTAGGAGGCTGTGGACTTCTCACCCGTATAGGTCTTGACCCGGGCGAAGCCGCGCCACTGATCGTAGGTCCGGGTCTTCTTCTTGGAGAACTCGGCCTGGTTGAAGGCCCAGGCGCCACCGTCGAGGTACTCGTACGACGTCCTGCTGGACGGCACACCGGTCAGCGCCGGCATCTCCTCCACGAAGTCGACGACGTACTTGTTGAACCACGAGATGGTCTCTTTGTCCGAATCCGGGTGCCAGTACACGGGGAAGCAGAGCCCGGTGTTGGCCTCCACGGCGGGGAACCCGGAGCCGGTGGCGCAGGGGCCCGTCGGCGCCTTGTACACGACGCGCGTCTCGCCGCCGTACTCGCTCACCACCCGGCCGATCCGCAGCCGGTCGAAGGACGGGCCGGTGTCGTTGGCCGGCTTGACCCGGTTGGCCATCGGCTTGGTGTTGGCGAGGAAGCTCACCGGGTTGAGGGTCTTCGTCTCGCCGGCGGTGTCGTACCCGGTGCGGGTGACGGCGGAGAGCCACAGCGCGGTGCCGTAGTCGGTGTGATCGGCCGGCAGGGTCTGGCTGAGGTTCCAGTGGTCCACCCTCGACAGTTCGGTGGACCCCTTGGTGCGCTGCGCCCAGGTGGTCACCTTCGCCAGCCGCTTGCGCGACCAGAAGGTGGGCACCGGTACATAACACTCCTTGCCGGTGGCACTGGAGCAGTACAGATCGGCGGGGGTGTCGTACCAGATCCGGTTCTGGTCGAAGTTGCCCGAGGTGAAGTTCTCCTCGGAGCAGGTGAGTTGACCCTCGGCGAAGCAACGCTCGGCGACGTCGAAGGTGACCTGGGCGATGGGTTCGGCGGGGAAGAGGGAGCCGGCACGCAGTCCGTAGTCGATACGGGAGAGGTAGCCGCCCCGTACGTAGGAGACCGGCTTCTTGTACGCGTTGTTCCGCGCGTAGTGGTTGGTCTCCTTCTTCCACCACAGACTCATCGCGTTGTCGCTGGTGTCCACGACGTAGTCGAGGTTCCAGCGCCATGCCTGCCGGCAGAAGGATTCGGCGAAGGTGGCGCGGTAGCAGGGCTCGCCCTTCTGGTTGCCGGACACCGGCACGGTGAACACCGAGTCGGTGACCTGGTCGCCGGTGTTCCAGCCGGGCAGCTTGTGCCGGCCGAAGTAGTACTGGGTGCCGTCCCGGGTGGTGACCCTCCAGTACTCACCGTCGTTGTCGCCGTTGTCCAGCTCGGTGTTCTTCAGCAGTTCGACCTTGGAACCGTCGCCGCTGGAGGTGACCCACTCGCCGCTCTTGTCGTCACGGACCAGTTCGGTGGTGGTGCCGCCGAGGGTGAGGGTCGCGTTGTCCGATCCCCAACACAGGTCGGCGGTCTTGTGCTTGGCGTTGTTGCCGTCCTTGATGTCGTCCCGGCAGCTGCGGTACGCGCGGGTGACGGATCCCGCGTTGTACTCCCAGCCGTCCCCGATCCAGGAGGGCTGGTTGTTGGAGGCGGAGGTACGGCCGTCCACCACCTGGGAGTTGTAGCCGAAGGCCACACTCGGCGAAGGGCCGCCCGGCACCTGGGGCACGTTCAGCGGGTAGGTGTAGCCGAAGCCGCCCGCACTGCTGCCTGCCGACCAGGAACCGGCGGCGACCAGCGGGGTCGCGGAGAAGTCGCCCTTGGAGCCGGATCCTTTGTCGGTGCTCAGCAGTACGGAGCCGCCGGAACCGGCCGAGGCGGCCGCCTCGGCCGAGACGGGCAGGAGGGTGCGCAGCCCGGTGTCGGCCCCGGCGGCCGGATCGCTCCAGGGAAACTCACCCGCCGGGCGGTTACGGAAGAGGGCATCGTTCGTGGTGCCGGTGCCCGCTGCGGCGACCTGGGCGGCGTCTCCGTCCGTCGCGTCCGTCCCGCCGATGCGCAGTGCCGCCACGTCGAAGGTGGCCAGGATGCGGCGTTCATCGCCCTGCACCACGTTCTCGGTGGCGACCTCGGTCGGCTCGGCGCACTCCTCGGACCCGGGGTCGGTCAGAAAGCAGGCCGGGTACTGCACGAAGGCGAGCCGGTCGGCCCAGTCCGCGCCGTACAGCTCGGCGAACTTGGTGTATTCCAGCGCGATCACCGCGTCGCCCTCGGCCTCGGCCGGCGGGGTGACGGTGAGGGCCATGCCCTGGATGGAGGTGGCCTCGATGGCGGCGGGGGTGGCGAGTTCGACCTGCCAGGTGCCCTCCAGCGCCTTGGCCTCGGCGCCGGTGGCCTTCTCCGGCGCGCCGACCTCGACCGGCAGATCACCGACCTTGACGAGGTCACCGGCGGCGAGTCCGGCCAGCCGCTGGCTGACGTTGCCGCCCGCCGGCGGCTCGACGGCGACCGGCTCGTAGTCCTCGCGCTGCTCGGCGTCGGTGGGGGTCAGCGCGGCAAGCTGCTCGTCATCGTCGCCGGGCGCCTCTTCGGCCTTCGGCAGATCGGCCAGCTCGACACCGTTGCGCCGGGCGTCCGGCGGCACGGCGACGGCCATGCCCGGCAACAGACCGGCCACCAGGGCCAGGGTCAGCGTGCCGATGAGGGTGAGCAGGCCCCGCTTGCTCGGCCGGTGGAGGGCGCGGAACGGCGCGACGCCGAACCGCGCCCGGCTCCGGGCACGCCGGAGTCGCCAGAACTGCCAGAACTGCGGTCGCCGCACGGCGATATCCCCCCACGCTCACTGCTGTGGGCACCAGCGGTGATCCTGTGATCACGCAGCGGCCCCCCCGATGAGCACGAATCCTGAGCCATGAATTTACTGAGCGTCAACCAGCTTTTGGTTGTGGTGATCTACCTCACCGAATAAATTCCACCGCGCGCTGACTAATGACGCGAAAAAACCATGTAGCTACCATGTGGGTTAAACGAGGGATATTTTCGTCAATTCACCACGCGATCACCAACGAGCCTTCAAGCGGACATAAAGAACAGATAAAACACCCGCTTTCGCCGCCTTGCGTACGTTTCTTCCACGCTGGTTCGCACCCCACCCGACCTGCTCCTTCGCGTACAGAAACGACTCGGGCGACCACGCCCCGCTTCCTCGGGCGCAGGAATCCCTGGCGTGTCTCTCATGGCATGGGCCATGCTCTTCCCTCACGCACCCCGGCAATGGCGGGGTGCGGCCGTGAGGTTTTTGGGAAATGGCATCGGACACGGGCGGTTGCCGGGGGCGTCGTCATCGCGCGTGACACCGGGGGCTTTCTGTTGCCCTGCCATTGAGGAGGGGGACTCCAGCACCGTGGAACGTCGTCGCTTCGGCCTGCCCGCATCCCGGCGCACCGCGGGGGGCGTGGCCGCCGTCATCGCCGCAGCGCTCACCTTCGGGCTGCTCCACGCCCCCGACTCCGGCCCACCGGACCCAGCGGCCGGGGGGCGCGGGGCAGGGGATGCGCGGACGCCCGGCCCGGCCGGGGCGCTGTCCGAGGACGCCGCGTTGGAACAGGCCGTCGCCAAGGGCAAACAGGTCGAAGTGGATGCCCTGCGGACCCCGACCTCGACCACCTACGCCCAGCCGGACGGCTCCTTCCGGCTCACCGTGCACGCCGCTCCGGTCCGTGCCGAGGTGGACGGGAAGTGGCGGCCGATCGACACCGATCTGGTCGAGGTCGACGGCGGCTGGGCTCCGAAGGCGGCGGCCGACCCGGTGGTCTTCTCCCCCGGCGGCGCCCGGAGCCCGGACACCGGCAAGCCGACGGCCGCCAAACGCGCCGTGTACACGGTGGGTGGTGGTGGGTCCGGTACGGGAACGGGCGTGGCCGCTGGATCCCGTACCACCGCCGGCTTCCTCACGGACACGGGCGTTTCGGGAGGCGCTACCCTGCGGGCCGCCGACGCGACGGACAACTACCACGACCTGGCCACCGTGAGCAGCGGCGGTCACGAGGCGACCCTGAGCTGGCCCGGCGAGCTTCCCGAACCGGTGATCTCAGGGCCGAGCGCGCTCTACCGGAACGTGTTCACGGATGTCGACCTGCTGCTCACCGCCAAGGACAGCGGCTTCAGCCATGTGCTGATCGTGCACAACGCCGAGGCGGCCGCCGATCCGGCCCTGGCCACGCTCTCCTACGGGCTGTCCTCCCCCGACCTGACCTTCCGGATCGACCCGGGCTCCAAAGTCGTGACCGGGGAGGACGCCACGGGACAGGAGGTCGTCATCTCGCCCACCCCGCATATGTGGGACTCGGCGGGCACACCGACCGTGGGGGCGGGGGAGAACTCGCCGCCCACCGACGGGACCGAGACACCCGGTCCCATCCCCTCCGATCCCCCGGACGAGGACGTTCCCGACGAGAGCACGGACACCTCGGACGGCCTCGACACCGCCGCGCCGGAGCCGCCCAACGGTTCCGGCGCACCGGACGACGGCCCCGACACGGAGGTGCCGGGGGAGCCCGCGGGCCCCGGGGACCAGGACATCCCCGACCCGGACGAGAGTGACGGGGGCAACGGTTCGGCCCGCCGCTCGAACGGATCCGCCGACCACGCCTCGTACCGTACGGGCACCTCGGCATCGGGTACAGCCGTACGGCCCGCCGTGCTGAGCGCCACCGACATCCTCGCGCTGCCCGGACTCGCCGGGCCCGAGAACGGCAGCCGACTGGCCACGCTGGACGCCACCCTCGGTGCTCCCGCCGCCGGTGGCGTCTCCCCCCTGCGGCTGATCCCCGACCAGTCGCTGCTGACCGCGGAAAGCGCCACCTACCCGGTCTTCATCGACCCGACGATCCACGGCAAGACGAAGGGCTGGACCACCGCGTACAACCGTTATCCCACCTCCAGCTTCTACGACGGCGCCAACTACAACTCCGGTACCACCGAAGCCCGGGTGGGCTACGAATCCACCACCTGGGGCACCTCGCGCTCCTTCTTCCGCCTCGTTTGGACCACCAGCATGAAGGGCGCCACCGTCCGGTCGGCGAACCTGAAGCTGCTGGAGACCTACGCCTGGTCGTGCTCGGCGCGGGAAGTACAGGTGTGGCACACCGGCGACATCTCCTCCAAGACCACCTGGGACAGACAGCCGAGCTGGAAGACGAAGATCGACACCCAGTCGGTGGCCCACGGCTTCAACTCCTCCTGCCCGAAGAAATATGTCGAGGTCAACGCCAAGTCGCTGTTGCAGGACGCGGCGGACGGCAACTGGAAGCAGGTGACCATCGGACTGCGGGCGAGCACCGAGGACTCCGCCTACTCGTGGAAGAAATTCCAGGCCGAGCGCGAGAGCGCCCCCAAGGTCGATGTGATATACAACCGCCCTCCCAAGAAACCGAGTTCGCTTCAGCAGTCACCGGGCAAGGGGTGTGACACTACTGCTCCGTACCAGAGCATCGGCAAGAACGACCTGACCCTGTCGGCCGCGTCATCCGACCCGGACGACAACTCGACCCGGCAGGATCTGGAATTCCTGCGCTTCCAGCTGTGGCGTACGGGCCACGGCGACGACAAGATCCTGGACCGGAAGATCGCTGTCACCGACTCGGGCAAGGCGTCCGTGACACTCGCCAGGTCGAAGCTCACCAACACACACCAGTACTCCTGGCGGGTCCAGGCCATCGACTCGATGGACACTCCGTCCGGCTACGCTCCGACGGTCGGCCCGAAGGTCTGCCGGTTCGTCTACGACAGCTCGAAACCCCTGGCACCGGATGTGACGTCGACAGTCTTCCCGGAAGCCAATGCCGACGGCACCGCATGGTCGAAGGACGCCTTCGGCACCGCCGGCTCCTTCACCTTCGCCCCCAACGGCGAGTCGGACATCAACGTGTTCCAGTACTCGTTCAACAGCAGTTCCTACAAGAACCACGTGAGTGTCGAGCCGAAGAAGTCCCTTGTCCGCACCCTGAGTCCGCCGTTCGCGGGACCGAATGTGCTGTATGTGAGGTCCGTTGACACGGCAGGCAATGTCTCGGACGGCACCAAGTACATCTTCTACGTGAAGCCCGGGGACGAGGCGGACACCTTCGGGGACGTCACCGGTGACGGCACCCCCGATCTGTACACCATCCAGGACACCGGGCTGCTGCACATGTATCCGTCGGACCCTTCCGGCGATCTGCACCTGTCGCTGGAGGGTGCGCACCGGGGCGGGACCGTCCTCTCCCAGGAGGACGGCTACGCCGACCACTGGATCGGCAGTGACGGCAAGCCCGCGCTGATCGCGCACGGCGGGGACGCCTATCCCGGTGACGGCATCACCGATCTCTTCGCCCGGATGCCGGACGGCAAGCTCTACCTCTACCGGGGGGACGGCTACGGCAGCGTGGACATCGAACAGCGGATCCGGCTCCGGCTGCCCGCAGGCGCCCCCGACCCGGCCACGTACCAGCAGATCATCGTGACCGACTACAACAAGGACAAGCGTCCCGACCTGTTCGTCCTCACCACGTCCGGCGCGCTGTGGGCCCTCACCGGCTACACCGGGGCCGTCTTCTCCAGCGCGCACCGGCTCGCCGCGACCGCCTGGCTGGACCGCGATCTGATCTCCGTCGGCGACCACGACAAGGACGGCGCCCCGGACCTGGTCTGGCGCTCCGGCGGCTCCGGCAACCTCTACATCCGCTACGGCAAGGCCGATTCCGCCGACGGCTCCACCCTGGCGTCGCTCGCGTCCGCCGCCGACTCGCGCACCGGCGTCGACACGACGTACGCCACCGGCTGGACGAAGTCGGCCAAGCCGATCCACCTGGTCTACGGCACACCGGACGTGACAGGCGACGGCATCCCGGACATCTGGGCCCTGACCGACGACGGCGGCATCGCCATCCACAAGGGCGGCAAGGCAACCCTGGGCGCGGCAACCACGGTGATCAGCGCGGACAGCGGCTGGAAGACCAGCAAACTCACCTTCGGCTGACCTCGCCACCACAGCCCCGGCCGACCGGGGACGGGGCCGGCCGATCGGGGACGGCGGGCACCGTCCCCGATCGGTCATCCAACTCCGGTACACGACCGTTCAGTTGATGGTTCAGTTGAGGACGACGATGTCCGTACGGATTCGGAGGCCACTGCCCCAGGCGACGTTGATCTTGACGGTGACGAGGCCCGCCGCCGGGACGATGTTCGCCACCGTGATGGGCGCGGCGCCCATGAACCGGACGTTGTTGCCGTCGATCTCGCTGGCCGCGACGAGCACCGTCGAGTTCGCGTTGATGACGTTCCACGTGATCGGGTAGTTGACCCAGTTGTTGTACGGGCCCCAGTTGACCCAGCCGCGCCACACGTCGGTGACATTGCCTCCGGCGACCAAGCCCTCGATGTGCTCGGCCATTTCCACGCCGGTTTCCGGTGCGGTGATGATGGACACAGCGGTCTCCTCTCATCCTGGGCGGGCCCGTACGCCGACCGGCCGCTCCGGTCGAGGACCACCACCCGTTGCATTCAGTGTCCATCTCACTACGGTACGTAACAACCCCTCGAAAGAGTGAACCCTCCCGACCCGCCCGTACCGGAACGGATCTGGCGTCCGGGGGAAGTGATAGTGGGCCCCCGCTCTCGGCACGGGCCCCAACGCGGCCGGTCCTGATGAGTGTTGGAGGACACTCATCAGGACCGGAGGCCCCACCCTACGTCCTGGTCCAGTCCTGCCCGATACACAGGCCGGTGTTCGGAGCCACGGTGTCAGTCCTCCGTCGGCGGCCGGCCCGTCAGGGCCGCCAGGCTGTTGCGTACATGCGCCATATGCGCCCGCATCTCCTCACGGGCCTCGTCGTGCTCGCGCACCAGCCGCTCGGTGTCCCGCAGCACCTTGTCCGCCCGCACCCGCGCCTGGGCCATCAGCTCCGCCGCCGTGTCCTGCGCGTCCTCCTGGCGGTGCCTCGCCTGCTCGCCCGCCTCCGAGAGCATCCGACGCGTCTCCGAGAGCCGCGCCTCCGCCGACGCGACCAGTACGTCGTTCTCCGCGTCCAGCGCCGCGCCCCGGCGGCCGAACTCCCGGTCGTCCGCCGCCAGCATCTCGGCGTGCTTCTGCTCCAGGTCGTCGATCACCCGCTGCGTACGCCTGCGCACCTCCTTCAGCTCGTCCAGCGCCTCCGCGCGCTGCGCGTCGGCCTCCGTCCGCGCCTCGGACCTGAGGTCCTCGGCCGCGTCGAGCGAACGGTCGGTGACCTGCTCGGCATACGCCTCCGCCTCGGCCCTCAGCTCGTCGGAACGCTCCTTCGCCGCGTCACGCAGCTTCCTCGCCGACTCCTGCGCCGCGTCCAGGACCGCCTGGCACTCCTCGCGCACCTCGCGCCGTACGCTCTCGTCCTCCGCCGCCGTCAACGCCAATATCTGCCGCGCCCGGTGGCCCAGCGTCTCGTACGTCTGCGGTTCGAGCCCCGCGACCTGCTCGGCCAGCCGGACCGACTCGCTCTCCATCCGCTCCGCAAGCGCGGTCAGCCGCTCCACCCGCTCCCAGGCGTCCTCGCAGTCCTTGGTCAGCGCCGCGATCTTCTTATCAACCTGTACGGGCCGGTAACCGCGACCCCACACGGACACAAAGCCATGAGTCGACAACGGTGCAGCACCCATCTTCCAGCCCCTCTCGGACACCCAACGCAACACACAACGCACCACCCGACCCCGCGCCCCGCCCAGGTCGGATACGCCCGGGGCGCCCACCCGCAACAGCGAGGGCGCCCCGGTCATCCCCTACGGCACAGCGGTTCGACGAACCGTCACAGCAATCCGTCCCACATCTGCTCCAGCAACACCGACCACCAGTTCTCCGGTGACGACAGCGCCGCCGGATCGAGCGCCGCCAGGTGCGCCTGGAAGTCGACCGTCCAGCGACCCGCCTGCTCCGGGGTGAGC
Source organism: Streptomyces sp. NPDC088554 (assembly GCF_044752945.1). Taxonomy (NCBI): domain Bacteria; kingdom Bacillati; phylum Actinomycetota; class Actinomycetes; order Kitasatosporales; family Streptomycetaceae; genus Streptomyces; species Streptomyces sp. NPDC088554. The sequence goes on from NZ_JBIVMF010000012.1 coordinate 16,458, forward strand.
CCGTAGCGCAGCCGCCACATCCGGCCGAGCAGCGCCAGCGAACGCGTGAACTCCGGCAGCCCGGTGTTCACGAACTGCGCCGGCGCCGACTGCCCGCCAGGACCCGCCTCGACCGGCACCGCCATGATGTGCGCCGTACCGTACTGGACACAGAGCGCGCGGCCGAAGTCGCTGCCCATCACCAGATACGATCCCGCGTCCACGGCCGGCCGCACCTGTCGCTGCGCCGCCAGTTCCGCCAGGGTCGGTACGACGGGCTGCGGCTGCTGCGCCCAGAAGAACGGCCCGAAATCGGCCGGCAGCCCGGCCCAGACGAGCGTGCGCGCCACCAGTTCCGGCACGCCCTGCCGGGACACCGCGCGCTGGTCGAACCGGCAGATGCCCTGCGGCCCGAACGCGCCCATCAGCTCCTGCGCGATCCCCTCCGGCGGCAGCGGCGGCGCGGGCTGCACCGGCGGCAGTGGCGCGCGGACCGGCGCGGGGCGCGCGGGCCCGTCCGCGACCTGGTGCAACTCGCCCTGGTGCGTGAGCAGATGACGCATCCCCTGCTGACGGCCCGCGTGATCCTGGCCGTACGGAGCCACGCTCGTGATCCGGACCTGCGGCCAGGTCTCCCGGATCATCCGGGCGCAGTAACCGCCGGGCAGCTCACAGGACTCCAGTTCGGTATGGAGTTCCAGCACCTGCTGCGGCGGTACGTTCATCGCGCGCAGCTCGTACAGGATCTGCCACTCGGGGTGCGGGGTGCCCGGCGCCGAACGGCGGATGATCCGCGCCTCGGAACCGTCCGGCGCGCGGTAGCGCAGCACCGCCTGGTAGCCGGGGCCCACGGTCGGCAGCCCGGACGGCTGGGGCGGATAGCCGTACGCGGGCGGGCGCGGCAGACCGGACAGCGGACCGGGACCGGGCACAGGACCCGGGCCACCCTGCGGCGCCCCCGGGAAGCCGGGCGGGGCCGGCGGCTGCGGGCCACCCCCGCCGGACCCCGCGAGCATGGTCGCGGCATGGTGCACCGCGCCCGGCGGCGTCCCGGGAACACCAGGCGCACCCGGCGGCCCGGGCGGCTGCGGGCCGCCGGACGTCGCGTTCGGGTCCGCGAACATCGTCGCCGCGTGATGCACCCCGCCCGGCGGCGTCCCGGGAACACCGGGCGGACCGGGCGGACCGGGCGGACCGGACGGCTGCGGGATGCCCCCGCCGAGGCTCGGGGCCGGCCGCGTCGGCAGATACCCGCCCGCCGGGGCACCGGGCGCGCCCGGACCCGACGACGGCGGAGCGGAGGGCGGCGGCGGGGTCGCCCCCGGCGGACGCGCGCCCGGAACGCCGGGGGCGCTCGGCGGCGGCGGAGTCGTCGCACCGCCCCCACGCGCACCACGCGGCGACACGGACGCCTTGCTCGTCGCCGCATCCGCGATATCCCGGGCACCGGCCACCGAACCGGGACCCGCAGGAGCAGGCCCCACAGGCCCCTCCGCCCGCAGCGCGGACGCCACCGCCGTACGCGGCAGCTGACTGCCGCCCGACATCAGCGCGGTCGGCGCCTCCGCGCCCACCACGGGCTCCGGTACGTCCTCGTCGTCCGCCCCCGAGAGCGGCGGCGCGAACACCGTCGCGGGCATCGGTACGGAACCGTCGTCCCCCGAAGCGGACGGCGAGTTGGTGTCCGTCCCGGCCCAGGGCGTGTCCCCGGCCGCCGGACCCGGCCCGCCCGTACCCGTACCCGTACCACCAGCAGAAGCACCACCGGAAGCCTCAGCGCCGGAAGCAGCCGCGGCCTCAGCCCCCTCCGGCGTCCGCCCGTCCGGGATGCCCAGCTTGTCCGCCGCGTCCTGGAGCCACTCCGGTGGCGTCAGCAGGAACGACGTCTGGTTCAGATCGATACGCCGCGGCGGCTCCGGTTCCGGCGGCGCCCCGACCGGTGTCCCGTACTCCTCCTCGTACCGCCTGATCACCTCGCCCACCGGCAGCCCCGGCCACAGCGTGGCCTCACCGCTGTCCCGGGCGATCACCAGCCGCTGCCGGCCGCCGTCCGACGTCGGGCCGTCCTCACGGTCCTCCGCCCACGCCACGAAACCCAGCCCGAACTCCCGCACCCGCACCTCACGGTGCTGATAACCGGGCAGCTCGCCATTGACCCACTCTTCCGCGCGTTCCTGCGCCTGCGCGAAGGTCACCACCGCGCTCATCCCTCCGCCGGGACGGCGTGCGCGAAGCCACCGTCCACCATCAGGTTCGCCACGGTCTCCAGCTCCGGCGGACTGCCCGCCAGCCGCAACAGGAAGTCGTCGAAATCGTCACCACAGGGCAGCAGCAACCGCTCCACCCGCTCCTGCACGGTCAGCCCGTCCCGGTCGCCCGCGTCGTCGTACGCGCAGAACCAGACCGAACCGACCCGCTCGCCCTTCACCTTGACCGCGAGAACTCCGCCCTGGACAAAGGCGACCGCCAGATAGTCCTTGGTCAGATGGTCCCGCAGACACTTGTTCACGTACACCAGGTCGTTGACCGCCGCCTCGTCCCGCACCGTGAAGAACGGCTGGTCCACCAGCAGCCCCAGCGCCGGATCGAGCGCCGCGCCGATCGGCGCGCAGCCGCCCGCCGCCTTCAGGAACGAGCGGTAGGCACCCGGCAGCCGGTACCCGAGATCCTCCTCGACACCCAGCACCTGCTGCTCGCCGACCGCCACCGCCCCCCTCGGCAGTCCGAAGTGCACCGGCCGGGTCTCCTGGAGCGGGCGCGTACCGCGCTTGGTGTGATCGACCCGCGCCGTCGCCAGCCCCCCGTGGTGCCTCAGCAGCGCCTTCACCTCGGCCGGCACCAGCACCATCCGCCGCGAACCCCGCAGGTGGTGCCAGGTCCAGCCGTGCGGAGTGGCCACCGCGGGAACCGTCTCCCACAGCTCGTGCCCGGCGGCGTGCGACGCGGCATTGGCCGAAACGTAGTCGGTGAGCCGCAGCTCGTCCACGCCGAAGCCCACAGGGGGCTCGGCTATCTCCGCGATCGCGCGCGCGTACGGCGTGAAATCCGGATAGCCGTCCGCGTCCACCCGCACACCCCTCGGGTGCCGGGCAGCCCGGACCGGGTCCGGGAAGTGCACGACCTGCCCGGCGTAGGCCGCGTTCGGTGGCGCGGCTTGCTGCCCGAGCCGACCTGTCGTCATGACGGTTGCCCCCTGCTGCTTACGGCTGGTTCACCACAGCCCTGGTTCGGCACAGCCTATGCGGTGGAGCGGGAAGGGACCGGCCCCTCCTCCGCGGTGACAATCAGCCACTTCGACCGCCCCGGCAGCGCCCCGCCAGCGGCCCGTAGCGGTACGCCACCACCCCGCGCGCCCCGCTCCGCGAGATCGGGCGCTTCGCCCCGGTCCACCCGCGTCGACCTGGTGACCACAGGTCACACGAACGGGACCCAGGGCCCGCGCCACGCCGTGAACACTGCGGAAACGCACCGATCATCGTCCCAGGTTCCCCCCAGCTTCCCCACAGTGCGTCACATTTGGCAGGCTGTCCCAGCAACATGGGGGGCGTGACGCCAGCGGCTACCGGCCGTCGGCAGGGGGAGGGACAGCACCGAATGCACACCGCTCAGACCAACACATCCGGCGACCCGCGTCTCAGCTGGAGCAGCACCGAGACCACCGGCCCGCCGGTCCTCGTCAGCCGCCGGGACGGCATCCTGCCCGCCGTCGCGGCCGCGCTCTCCGTCCGCGGCCAGACACTGACCTGCGTCGCGGGCAAGGGCGACCAGCCCCCCGCGCTCCACGACCTCGTACAGGACTTCCTCTCCACCCTCACCAGCGGCCAGCGGGAACGATTCACCGGCCGCTGCCCGGAAGCCATCCTGCTCTCCCGCCATCTCGCCGCCGCCGAGGAGGCGAGATCCAAACGCGCCAGACGCAAACCCCTCACCCACGGCGAGGCCAAACGCGCCCTCAAACACGCCAAACTGACCGCCCGCCGGATCCGCGAGGACGGCGACCCCCTGCACGGCAGCTACGCACCGCCCTGCCGGTCCTGTACGGCGCTGCTCGCCCACTTCGGCGTACGGCCCGTCGACCTCACCGAGAACGGCTGAACATGCCCGACCTCAGCACCACCCGTTTCCCCGTCCCCGTCGACGCCGCGCTGCGTGACGCCGGCTGGCGACCAGGACGGTGGGACATACACCGGGCCGAGGAGTGGGCCGACACCCTGCGCGCGCACATCACCCCCGCGGGCCACCGGCTGACGGTCCTCCCCGCCGCCGTCGAAGCCTGGGCCGAATTCGGCGGCCTGCGCATCACCGCGCCCGGCCCCGGCCGGCAGATAGCCCCGGCCACCCTGCGCATCGACCCGACCGCCGGCATCCACCTCGCCCGTACCCTCGCGGACCTCGGCAGGTCGCTGGAGACGGAGCTGTGCCCGCTCGGCGAAGAGGGCGACGCACAGGCGGTCCTCGCGATCGACACCGACGGCCGGGTCTTCAGCATCGACCACACCGGCGACTGGTATCTGGGCCCGAACATCGACCGGGCACTGGGCACGCTGATCACCGGACTGGAACCGGTACGGCTGACCCCGTCGTCCTGACGCCGGCCTTCCGGGACTTCGGCTTTCCGGGACTTCGGCCTTCCGGGACTTCGGCCTTCCGGGGACGGACCGGCCCGGCCCCGGAGCCGGTCAGGCAGCGGCGCCACGGTCCGGCAGCACCGCCGACACCCGGAAACCCCCCGCGTCCGTCTCCCCCGAGACGAACACCCCACCGAGCGCGGTAACCCGCTCCCGCATCCCCACCAGCCCGTTACCGCCGCTCGGCAGCCCCGCGTCCTGCGCCCCGCCGTCCGAAGGACCGTTCTCCACCTGCATGGCCACCTCCGCCTCGCGATGCGCGAGGCGGACCACCACCTTCGCCCCCGCCGCATGCTTCAGTACGTTGGTCAGCGCCTCCTGGACCACCCGGTAGGCGGTCTGCTCCACCACCCGCGGATACGCGCGCGACTCCCCCAGGACCGACAGCTCCACCACCATCCCGGTCTCCCGCGACTGGCCGACCAGCGCCTCGATATCGGCCATCCCCGGACCCTCCCCGGCAGCCGCGGCGGCAGCCGCGGCCGACGCCGCCGCCAGCCCGACCGCCGCGAGCGGCACCGCCTCGACGGCCCCCCCGGCCCGCCCCGCCTGCCGCGCCGCCACCGACTCCCCCGACCGCAACACGCCCAGCATCTCGCGCAACTCCGTCAGCGCCTGCCGGCCCATGTCACCGACCAGCGCGGCGTTCTTCACCGCCTTCGGCGGGTCCTTCAACGCGACCGCCTGGAGCGCCGCCGCGTGCACCACCATCAGCGACACCCGGTGCGCCACGACATCGTGCATCTCCCGGGCGATCCGGGTCCGCTCCTCCGTACGCGCCCACTCCGCCCGCTGCTCCGCGCGGTCGGCCAACAACGACAGCTCCTGCTCCAGGCTGTCGGCGCGCTCGCGCAGGCTCTCCATCAGCCGCCGCCGCGCCCCGACGTACATCCCGAGCAGCACCGGCGGCGCGGTCAGCCCGGCCGCCATCACGACCGAAACCATCGGGACGTACCACTGGTGGACGTCCACCCCGGTGTCCGCCACGTTCTGCCGGGTCCGTACGAAGGTCACGATGAACGTCCCGACCAGCGACATCCCGGCCAGCGAGCCTATGACCCGGCGCGGCGCCTCCGAGGCGGCGAGCGTGTAGAGCCCGACCAGCGACATCAGATAGCCCATCTCGGCCGAGGTCACCGCGATCGACACCAGCACCACGGCGAACGGCCACCGCCGCCGTACCAGCAGCACCGACCCGGTCAGCAGCCCGAACACCACCCCCAGTGGTACCGGCACCCCCGCCGCCCGCGCGAACGAGATCCCCTCCAGCCCGCACTCCAGGGCCGACACGAACGCCAGCCCCCCGTCCAGCACCGCACTCCGCCGCCGCTCCCACCACCACGGACCACGGGCTCTCATGCCCGCCGTGTCCTGGTGCGCCCCCGTTGTGGTCATGGCTCCCAGACTACGGGCGCTCGCATCCCCATTTCCGACAACTGGGACACCCATCAGCACGAAACCCAGCCGGAAACGCCGGGAACGAACGCCAAACCCTCGAACTGGTGAATCGCCCGCACATTCGACCCGGAACCCGGCATTCCGGGGTGACGATCTCTCTCATGACCACACTTCACAGCAAATACACCGACTTCGAAGCCTTACGCGAACAAGCCATCACCCTGCGCCGCGAAGGCTTGAGCCGCCGCCGGATCCGCGACCGCCTCCACATCGACAACAACGACATCCTCAACCGCCTCCTCGAAGGCGAACCACCCCCCAAGTGGACGAAACGCCCGAACGCGAAGGACGACCTGCGGACGAAAGCCCGCGAGCTGCGCCTCAAGGGCCTCACCTACGACCAGATCCAGCTGGAGCTGGGCTGCTCGAAGAGTTCGATCTCCCGCTGGGTACGGGACCTCCCGAAGCCGGCGCGACGCGAACCGAAGGAGCAGGCCGAGCTGGCCGCCCGCAAGCGCTGGGACCACGAGCTGGCGGTACGGGACGAGGAGCGGCAGCGGACGAAGGCCGGGGCGGCGGCCGAGATCGGCACGATGTCGGAGAGAGAACTCTTCATGGCCGGTGTCACCCTGTACTGGGCCGAGGGCACCAAGGACAAGCCCTACGACCGGCGCGAGTCACTCCTGTTCATCAACAGCGACCCCAACGTGATCAAGCTCTACCTCCGCTGGCTGGAACTGCTGGAGGTCCCACGCGAACGGATGCACTTCCGGGTCAGCATCCACGAGTCGGCGGACGTACCCGAGGCCGAGCGGTTCTGGGCCGACCTGACAGGCGTCGACCTGGCGGACTTCAAGAAGGCGACGCTCAAGAAACACAACCCGAAGACCACCAGAAAGAACATCGGCGGGACATACAGAGGCTGCCTGATCGTCTATGTCACGAAGAGCGCCGATCTTTACCGTCGCGTAGAGGGGGCCTGGTACGGCATAGTGTTAGGTGCCAATTCGACACCTCAACGAAATGCCCGTTTTGGCCAATGCCGTTCCCCCGTGGTGTAATTGGCAGCACTGTGGCTTTTGGTGCCATCTGTCCGGGTTCAAGTCCTGGCGGGGGAGCTTTCGGTCTTGCGGGTCCCGACCTCACCGGTCGGGACCCGCACTCGTTTCCGCCTCGAAACCCCCCGGTATCCTGCGGATGTCCATCACCCGAAGCCGAAGGGCATTCCCGTGAGCGCCAACCGCCCGGCAGCCGTCGTCGTTCTCGCAGCGGGTGAAGGAACCCGCATGAAGTCGAGGACCCCCAAGGTTCTGCACGAGGTCTGCGGGCGTTCGCTCGTGGGGCACGTCGTGTCGGCCGCCCGTGAACTGGGTCCCGAGCAGCTCGTCGTGGTCGTCGGCCACGCCCGTGAGCAGGTCGAGGGCCACCTCTCCCGTATGTACGAAGGCGTCCGCACCGCCTATCAGGCCACCCAGCTCGGCACCGGGCACGCCGTGCGGACGGCGCTCCAGGAGCTGGGGAGCACGCCGCACGGGACTGTGGTCGTCGTCTGCGGCGACACGCCGCTGCTCTCCGGGGAGACGCTGAACGCGCTCGCCGGGACCCACGCCGCCGACGGCAACGCCGTGACCGTGCTCACGGCCGAGGTGCCGGACGCCACGGGATACGGGCGGATCGTGCGGGACGGCGCGAGCGGCGCGGTCACCGGGATCGTCGAGCACAAGGACGCCTCCGACGCGCAGCGGGCGATCCGGGAGATCAACTCCGGGGTGTTCGCGTTCGACGGGCAGCTGCTGGCGGACGCGCTGGGCAAGGTACGTACGGACAACAGCCAGGGCGAGGAGTACCTCACCGATGTGCTCGGCATCCTGCGTGCGTCCGGACACCGGGTCGGGGCGTCCGTCGCCGCCGATCACCGGGAGATCCTGGGCATCAACAACCGCGTACAGCTCGCGGAGGCACGGCGGCTGCTGAACCAGCGGCTGCTGGAGCGGGCGATGCTGGCCGGGGTGACGGTGGTGGATCCGGCGTCGGTGTTCGTCGATGTGACGGTGACGTTCGAGCAGGACGCGGTCGTGCATCCGGGGACGCAGCTGCTGGGCTCCACCCATCTGGCCGAGGGGGCCGAGGTCGGCCCGAACACGCGGCTGAAGGACACGGTGGTCGGCGTGGGCGCGCGGGTGGACAACACGGTGGCGGACGGCGCGGAGATCGGCGCGGGCGCCACGGTGGGCCCGTACGCCTATCTGCGGCCGGGGACGCGGCTGGGGGCGAAGACCAAGGCCGGTGCGTACGTCGAGATGAAGAACGCGACGATCGGCGAGGGGACGAAGGTCCCCCATCTGTCGTATGTCGGGGACGCGACGATCGGTGAGTACACCAACATCGGCGCGGCGAGTGTCTTCGTGAACTACGACGGTGAGCGCAAGCACCACACGACGATCGGGTCGCACTGCCGGACCGGGTCGGACAACATGTTTGTGGCGCCGGTCACGGTCGGGGACGGTGCCTACACCGCCGCCGGCTCGGTGATCACGAAGGACGTACCGGCCGGTTCGCTGGCCGTCGCCCGTGGCCAGCAAAGGAATATCGACGGTTGGGTGGCCAGGAAGCGTCCGGGGAGCGCCGCCGCGCAGGCGGCTTCGGCGGCCTCGGGAACGGGTGAGAACGAAAGCTGACCGGATGTGACCGGAAAGAGTCGCGCCCATCTCGGCGTACCGTGATATCTGCACATCTTTACGATTCGGCTGGCTCGCAGGGACGCGCGGGCTCAGCGGCCATCAACACGTCTGAGGAGACAGTGCTGTGACCGGGATCAAGACGACCGGCGAGAAGAAGCTGATGTTCTTCTCCGGCCGCGCCCACCCCGAGCTGGCCGAGGAGGTCGCGCAACAACTCGGGGTCGGGATTGTACCGACCAAGGCATTCGATTTCGCCAATGGTGAGATCTATGTGCGTTATCAGGAGTCGGCGCGCGGCGCGGACTGCTTCCTGATCCAGAGCCACACCGCTCCGATCAATAAGTGGATCATGGAGCAGCTGATCATGATCGATGCTCTGAAGCGGGCCTCGGCCCGGAGCATCACCGTGATCGTGCCGTTCTACGGCTATGCCCGTCAGGACAAGAAGCACCGCGGGCGCGAGCCCATCTCGGCGCGGCTGGTCGCGGATCTGATGAAGACCGCGGGCGCCGACCGGATCCTGACGGTGGATCTGCACACGGACCAGATCCAGGGCTTCTTCGACGGCCCGGTGGATCATCTCTTCGCGCTGCCGATCCTGGCCGACTATGTCGCCGGGAAGGTGGACCGGTCGAAGCTGACCGTCGTCTCCCCGGACGCGGGCCGGGTCAGGGTCGCCGACCGCTGGTGCGACCGGCTGGGCGCGCCGCTGGCGATCGTGCACAAGCGCCGGGACAAGGACGTCGCCAACCAGGTGACGGTCCACGAGGTCGTCGGTAATGTCGCGGGCCGGGTGTGTGTGCTGGTGGACGACATGATCGACACCGGTGGCACGATCTGTGCGGCGGCGGACGCCCTGTTCGCGCACGGCGCGGAGGATGTCATCGTGACGGCGACGCACGGGGTGCTGTCGGGTCCGGCGGGCGACCGGCTGAAGAACTCGAAGGTGAGCGAGTTCGTCTTCACGAATTCGCTGCCCGATCCGGGGAACCTCGACATAGACAAGATCACGGTGCTGTCGATCGCGCCGACGATCGCGCGGGCGGTCCGTGAGGTGTTCGAGGACGGTTCGGTGACGAGCCTCTTCGAGGAGGAGGCGTGACCCTTGGCCTTTCGGGGCCGAGGTGGATCTGCTGAGGTAGATCTGCCGAGGTGGATCTGCCGAGGTGGATCTGCTGAGGTAGATCTGCTGAGGTGGATCTGCTGAGGTAGATCTGCTGAGGTAGATCGATTTCTGGGGCGGCCTCCCCGCCGGGTAGACTCACTGAGTTGCTCGGCGAGGGAGGCCGCACTCATGTGCGGTTCGTCCGTTATCGACGCGCTCTTCGTAGCAGGCCCTTGGTGGCCGGGTGACCCGTGTTTTTCCGACTCACCTTCTACGAGGAGTGCCACCATGGCCGAGGTCAAGATCAGCGCCGACATCCGCAGCGAGTTCGGCAAGGGCGCCGCCCGTCGTACCCGTCGCGCCAACAAGGTTCCCGCGGTCATCTACGGCCACGGCGCCGACACCGTCCACGTGACGCTTCCGGGCCACGCCCTGATGATGGCGCTCAAGACCGCGAACGCGCTGATCGCCCTGGACATCGAGGGCCGCACCGAGCTGGTCATCCCGAAGGCCGTCCAGCGCAACGCGCTCAAGGGCGACATCGAGCACGTCGACCTCCTCGCGGTGAAGCGCGGCGAGAAGGTCACGGTCGAGGTCGCGGTGCACACCGAGGGCGAGCTGGCCCCGGGCGCCAACCTGCTGGAGAACGTCCTCAACACCCTGACCGTCGAGGCCGAGGCCACGCACATCCCGGACTCCGTCACGGTCTCCGTCGCGGGCCTGGACGCCGGTGCGTCGATCCTGGCGAAGGATGTCCCGCTGCCCGCCGGCACGACGCTGGTGACCGACGAGGACGCGGTCGTCATCCAGGTCCTGGCCGCCCAGGCCGAGGAGCCGGCCGCCGACGCCGACGCCGCGGGTGCCGAGGCCTGAGCCTCGCTTCCGTAGCGTGACCGCTCTGTAGCGTGTACGGGGTGGCGGGGCCGGATCCGGCCCCGCCACCCCGTACGTGTGTGCGCGTACGTGTGTACGTAACGTATGTGTACGTTCCTGGTACGACGACGAGGAGACCGATCCCCCATGACCACGGACCCCAACGCCCCCTGGCTGATCGTGGGGCTGGGCAATCCCGGGCCGGGGTACGCGGCCAACCGGCACAATGTCGGGTTCATGGTGGCCGATCTGCTGGCGGAGCGTATCGGCGGTTCGTACCGGCGGGCACCGAAGGCGCAGGCCCAGGTGATCGAGGGGCGGCTCGGGGCGCCGGGTCCGGCCGGCCGACGGGTGGTGCTGGCCAGGCCCACCTCGTACATGAACCTCTCCGGCGGTCCGGTCGTCGGGCTGCGGGACTTCTACAAGGTGGAGACGGCGAACATCGTCGCGATCCATGACGAGCTGGACATCGATTACGGCACGCTGCGGCTGAAGCTCGGCGGCGGGGACAACGGCCACAACGGTCTGAAGTCGATGACGAAGGCGATGGGCCCGGACTACCATCGGGTGCGGTTCGGGATCGGGCGGCCGCCGGGGCGCATGCAGGTGGCCGACTTCGTGCTGAAGGACTTCTCGTCCGTGGAGCGCAAGGAGCTGGCGTATCTCGTCGACCGCGCGGCGGACGCGGTGGAGGCGCTGGTGACCGAGGGTCTGGAGCGGGCGCAGAGCTCGTACAACTCGTAGGTGTACACATCCACGCGTACGCCCCGGTGTACGGGGGCGGCCCGGGGCCTGGTCCTCGGCGAATGCCGGCGAATTCCAGGGGCCCGGGCCGTTTCCGTACCGCTCGTGCTCAGCCGGTGTTGCGCAGTCCGGCCGCGACTCCGTTCACGGTGAGCAGCAGGGCCCGTGCGAGCAGCGGGTCGGGCGTCTCCTCGCGGGTGGCCGCCGCGCGCTGGCGGGCCAGCAGGGAGACCTGGAGGTAGGAGATCGGGTCCAGGTAGGCGTCCCGTACGGCGAAGGTCTGCTGGAGCGCCGGGTGGGAGTCGAGGAGCTTCGCGCCGCCGGTGATGCGCAGGACTTCCTGGACGGTGAGGGCGTGTTCGGCCTCGATGGCGGTGAAGACGTGCTTCAGGTGGTCGGGGACGAGGGTGTCGACGTAGTGGCGGGCGATGCGCAGGTCGGTCTTGGCCAGGGTCATCTCGACGTTGGAGATGAAGTTCTGGAAGAAGTGCCAGCGCTCGTACATCTCGTCGAGCGCCGTGTCGGGTCCGGCCTCGCGCAGCGCCTTGAGACCCGAGCCGACGCCGAACCAGCCGGGCACGATCTGCCGTGACTGGGTCCAGCCGAAGACCCACGGGATGGCGCGCAGGCCGTCGAGGCCGGCTCCCGAGTCGGGGCGGCGGGAGGGCCGGGAGCCGAGGTGGAGGTCGGCGAGCTGGTCGACGGGGGTGGAGGCGAAGAAGTACGCCGGGAGGTCCGGGTCCTCGACCAGGGCGCGGTACGCGGCGTGGGCGGCGTCCGAGACGGTGTCCATCGCGGAGTCCCAGCGGGCGAGGGCCTCGTCGGGCTGGCGCGGGGAGGTGTGCAGGGCGGACGCCTGGAGGGTGGCGGCGACCGTCAGCTCCAGGTTCTCCCTGGCCAGGGAGGGGATCAGGTACTTGTCGGAGATGACCTCGCCCTGTTCTGTGACCTTGATCTCCCCTTCGAGGGTGCCCCAGGGCTGGGCGAGGATCGCGGTGTGCGAGGGGCCGCCGCCGCGGCCGACGGTGCCGCCGCGGCCGTGGAAGAGGCGCAGCCGTACGCCGTGGCGGTGGGCGACGTCGCGCAGTCGGCGCTGGGCGCGGTGGATCTCCCACTGGGAGGTGGTGATGCCGCCGAACTTGGACGAGTCGGAGTAGCCGAGCATGACCTCCTGGACGTCGCCGCGCAGGGAGACGAGCAGCCGGTAGGAGGGGTCGGCGAGCATGTCGTCGAGGATGACGTCGGCGGCGCGCAGCTCGTCGGTGGTCTCCAGCAGCGGCACGATGCCGATCTTGGCCCAGCCGCCGTGCAGGTCGAGGAGCCCGGCCTCGCGGGCGAGGACGGCGGCGGCGAAGACGTCGTCGGCGCCCTGGCACATCGAGATGATGTACGACTCGATGACCTCGGGGCCGAAGCGCTCGAATGCCTGGCGCACGGTGTGGAAGACGCCGAGGGTCTTCTCGCCCGCCGCGTCGAGCGGGGCGGGGGTGGGGGCGAGGGGGCGGCGGGAGCGCAGCTCCTTGGCGAGGAGCTTCTGCCGGTACTCGCGCGGCATGTCGCTGTAGCGCCAGGATTCCTCGCCGAGCCGGTCGAAGAGCTGCCCGAGCGCGTGGTGGTGGGCGTCGGCGTGTTCCCGTACGTCCATGGTGGCGAGCTGGAGGCCGAAGGCGGCGAGCGTACGGATCGTACGGTCCATGCGGCCGTCGGCGAAGAGGCCGCCGCGGTGTTCGCGCAGGGAGGTCTGGATGAGGGTGAGGTCGGCGAGCAGCTCGGCGGTGCCGAGGTAGTCGCGGCCGTCCTCGTGCGGGGTGTTCCTGGCGAGGCGCTCGCGGGTGTTGACGAGCTTCTGGCGGATGCAGGTGGCCTTGAGGCGGTACGGCTCTTCCGCGTTGAGGCGCTTGTAGCGGGGGCTGATCTCCGGGAGCCGCTCTATGTCGGCGCGCAGGGAGTCGAGGAGCTCCTCGGTGGCGCCGGTGTAGCGGATGGAGTTGGAGAGCTGGCCGCGCAGCTGGTCGACGAGTTCGAGGGCATCGGTGATGCCGTGCTCGTGCTGGAGGATCAGGACCTGGCTGGTGACGTCGGGGGTGACGTTCGGGTTGCCGTCGCGGTCGCCGCCGATCCAGGTGCCGAAGGTGAGGGGGCGGGTGCCGGCGGGCAGCTCGACGCCGACGCGGTCGAGTTCGGCGACGAGGTCCTCCAGGACGTCGCCGACGGCACCGATGTGGAGTTCGTCGAGGTAGTAGATGGCGTTGCGGGCCTCGTCGGCGGGCTCGGGCCGGACGACGCGCAGTTCGTCGGTCTGCCAGATCAGGTCGATGGACTCGGCGAGGCGGAGATCGTGGCGGCGCCGGTCGGAGGCGATGACGGGGGCTTCGAGGAGTTCCGCGATGCGGCGGAGCTTGTTGAGGACGGAGCGGCGGGCGGCTTCGGTGGGGTGCGCGGTGAAGACGGGCCGTACGTTCAGGTTCTTCACGGTCTCGCGCAGGTGCTCGGGGTCGGCGTCCTTGAGCCGGTCGGCGGTACGGGCGAGGAGCCCGCCCTCGGCGGCGCGCCGGTCCCGCATTTCCCGGCCCCGGTGCACCTGTTCGGTGACGTTGGCCAGGTGGAAGTAGGTGGAGAAGGCGCGCACCAGCTTGGCCGCGGTCTCCAGGTCCGTGTCGCCGAGCAGCTCGGCGGCGGCTTCGCCGTTCTCGCGCGTCAGCGCGCGGACCCGCTCGACGAGCTCAAGGAGCTCCGGGCCTTCCTGGCGTACGAGTGTTTCGCCCAGGAGATCACCAAGACGGCGGATATCTGAGCGCAGCTCCGCGCTGGCGGATGGGGTCTGGTCGGCACTGCTCACAGGTGCGGCTCCTTGCAGTGTTTGAGCACGTCTGGAGGGTTCTGGAGACTTCGCGGACCGCGCTGTCCGAGGGCATAAGGATAGGTCGCCTTCGCCCGACGTTATCCACAGGCCTCTTGCTGCGGCGTTCGGCGCTGCCATACTTACGACGGCGTAGGTTACGCACCCGTATCAGGGCTTCTGCCCTTTTCCTCACCCGCAGAGGACTCTTCCATGACCACACCTCCTGATGTGCTCGACGACTCCCACGGCCCGTCACAGGGAGCATCCACCTCTCCACCCTCCGCGACGATCGGCGGGGAGAAGAAGGGCTCGGTCGAGCAGTTCGCGCTGCTGCTGTTCATCGTCGTGCCGTTCGCGGCCCTGCTGGCGGCGGTGCCGCTGGCCTGGTCGTGGGGCGGCGTGAGCTGGCTCGATCTGGGGCTGATGGTGGCGATGTACTACATCGGCTGCCATGGCGTCACGATCGGGTACCACCGGTATTTCACCCATGGCGCGTTCAAGGCGAAACGTCCGCTGCGGATCGTGCTGGCCGTGGCGGGCTCGCTCGCCGTGGAGGGTCCGCTGGTGCGCTGGGTGGCGGACCACCGTAAGCACCACAAGTTCTCGGACGCGGAGGGCGACCCGCACTCGCCGTGGCGGTTCGGGGAGACGCTGCCGGCGCTGCTGAAGGGGTTGTGGTGGGCGCATATCGGCTGGCTGTTCGATGAGGAGCAGACCTCGCAGCAGAAGTACGCGCCGGACCTGATCAAGGATCCGGCGCTGCGGGCGGTGTCCCGTCAGTTCATGATGTGGACGCTGGTCTCGCTGTTGATCCCGCCGCTGGTCGGCGGGTTGGTGACGATGTCGTGGTGGGGGGCGTTCACGGCGTTCTTCTGGGGGTCTCTGGTGCGGGTGGCGCTGCTGCACCATGTGACCTGGTCGATCAACTCCATCTGCCACGCGGTGGGCAGGCGCCCGTTCAAGTCCCGGGACCGGTCGGGGAACGTGTGGTGGCTGGCGGTCCTGTCCTGCGGAGAGTCCTGGCACAACCTCCACCACGCGGACCCGACGAGCGCCCGGCACGGGGTGCTGAGGGGGCAGCTGGACTCCAGCGCGCGGCTGATCCGCTGGTTCGAGCTGGTGGGCTGGGCGTCGGACGTGCGCTGGCCCGATGCCGCGCGTATCGACTCCCGACGCAAGAGCGCACCCGTCAAGGCATGATGGGCACCGTGGCGATAGACGGCAGTACCAGCAGTACGGACGGCAGGAGCAGCGCCGAGAAGCCCCGGACCCCGGGGGCCCGCCGGGTTCGCCGGGTCCGGATGACCGGCGCGGAGCGGCGCGAACAGCTGCTGGACATCGGCCGCACCCTGTTCGCGGAGAAGGGGTTCGAGGCCACCTCGGTCGAGGAGATCGCGGCGAAGGCGGGGGTGTCCAAGCCGGTCGTCTACGAACACTTCGGCGGCAAGGAGGGGCTGTACGCGGTCGTGGTGGACCGCGAGATGCGCCAGCTCCTCGACATGGTCACGAGCGCGCTGACCGCGGGCCATCCGCGCGAACTGCTGGAGCAGGCGGCGTTCGCGCTCCTGGACTACATCGAGACGTACACCGACGGCTTCCGCATCCTGGTCCGCGATTCGCCGGTCGCCCAGTCGACCGGCACCTTCGCCTCGCTCATCAGCGATATCGCCACCCAGGTCGAGGACATCCTCGGCATGGAGTTCAAGGCCCGCGGCTTCGACCCGAAGCTGGCGCCGCTCTACGCGCAGGCCCTGGTGGGCATGGTCGCCCTCACCGGCCAGTGGTGGGTCGACGCCCGCCGCCCGAAGAAGGCAGAGGTGGCGGCCCACCTGGTGAACCTGGCCTGGCACGGCCTGGAGGGCCTGGAGCCGAAGCCGCGGCTGGTGGGGCGGCGCAAGGTCTGAGCGGTCGCCCGTTGGGGTGACGTCACGTGATCGGGCCGCGCGGTCCGGGGTCCGGCGTCCGGGGTCCGGGGTCCGGGGTCCGGGGTCGACCATTCCGTCCATGACGGAACCCCTCGCGCACCCCCCGAAGCCCGTCCCGGCCGAGGCCACACCCCGGTGGCCCCGGCCGCCGGTCCATGACTGGACCGTGGACGACCTGTTCACGCTGCCGGAGCTGCCACCGCATACGGAGCTGATCGACGGAAGCCTCGTTTTCGCGAGCCCGCAGAGCCTCTTCCACAGCCGTACGACGGACCTGCTGACGGCGGGCCTGCGCGCTGCCGTGCCCTCGGGGCTCGGGGTCGGCCGTCGGATGACGGTGGTCCTGGACCCCCGCAACGGGCCCGAGCCCGATGTCTCCGTCGTCCATGCCGACGCGTGCACCGGGCTTGAGCAGAACAGCCAGCGGGCCGTGCCGACACGTGCACCGGGCTTGAGCAGGACAGCCAGCGGGCCGCCGATCTCGTACTCGCCGTCGAGGTGGTCTCGCCCGCCTCCGCATCGTGCGACCACGGCACCAAGCCACGCGCGTACGCCGCGGCCGGGATCCCGAACTTCCGGCTCGTCGAGATGGCCGGGGCCGACACGCATCCTGTCGTACAGGTCTACGAACTCGACCCGCTGTCCAGGTCCTACGCCCTGACCGGGATCCACCACGACCGTCTCAAGACCGGTGTTCCGTTCACCATCGACATGGACATCACGCTCGACGCGCTGACCAGCCGCGGAAAGGCGGCGGGCCGACGCTTGCGACGAGGGGCGGCGGCTTGGGGCTCTCCGTCATGCCGAGGATGTCCGCGCAGTACGCGCGCAGGGCGTCCCCGGAGCCCGGTGGAGCCGCCGGCAGGACAGGGTCGACGGCCGTGAGCATCAGGCGGCCCCGCGCGCCCGGGTGCCGTTCGTGGGTTTGTGGGCCACCGCGAAGACGCGGCGGAAGGGGAAGACCGTGCCGTGCGGGCTCAGGGGGTAGGCCGCGTGGAGCAGGGCGCGGTATTCGGTGGTGAAGGCGTCCGCCGCCCGGGGGTCGTCGGCGAGGGCGGTGAGGACGGGACGCAGGGCGGTGCCCTTGACCCAGTCGAGTACGGGGTCGGCTCCGGTGAGGAGTTGCAGGTAGGTGGTCTCCCAGACGTCGGCCGCGCAGCCCAGAGCGGTGAGGCGGGCCAGGTAGTCGGCGGGGGCGAGGACGCCCGCGCGGTGGGCCGGGCGGGCCAGGCGGGCGCGCCAGCGCGGGGTGGCGCAGAGGTCCGCGAGCAGGGTGTGGCTGGGGGCGGTGAAGTTGCCGGGGACCTGGAAGGCGAACGTACCGCCGGGGGCCAGCGCCTCGATCCAGCCGGCGAAGGAGTCCGCGTGGTCCGGCACCCACTGGAGCGCCGCGTTGGAGACGATCAGGCCGTACGGTTCGGCCGGGTCCGGTGTCCAGTGCGCCGCGTCGGCGGGCAGGAAGTCCAGGCTGCCACCGCCCGGGGTGGGGCCGGCGTACTCGATACGGGCGCGCTCCAGCATCTCGGGCGAGTTGTCGAGGCCGGTGATCCGGGCGGCGGGCCAGCGGTCCGCGAGCAGCGCGGTCACATTACCGGGGCCGCAGCCCAGGTCGGCGATGCGGACCGCCGGGCCGCCGGGCGGTTCGGGGATCCGGGCGAGCAGGTCCAGGAACGGGCGGGTGCGGTGGCCCGCGTGTCTGAGGTACTGCGTCGGGTCCCAGACCGGGGTGGGCATGGCTGGTCCTTCCTGCGCAGGGCGCGACCGGTTTGTCCGGCCCTTCCAGCCTGCACCCCCGACTATCTTGACGTCAAGAGACTTCATGTCGAGGGACCCTCTACACTGATCAGCATGGAGGACGAGGTCGACCGGCTGGTCGGAGCATGGCGCCGCGAGCGCCCCGACCTCGACGTGGAACCACTGGAGGTGCTCAGCCGCGTGAGCAGGCTGGCCCGCCATCTCGATCGCGCGCGCCGGATCGCGTTCGCCGAGCACGGACTTGAGCCGTGGGAGTTCGACGTACTGACCTCGCTGCGGCGCGCGGGCGCCCCGTACCAGCTCTCGCCCGGACAGCTGCTGACCCAGACCCTGGTCACCTCCGGCACCATGACCAACCGGATCGACCGGCTGGCCAAGAAGGACCTCGTCGAGCGGCTGCCCGACCCCAACGACCGGCGCGGGGTGCTGGTCCGGCTCACCGCCGAGGGGCAGAACCGCGCGGATCAGGCACTCGCCGGACTGCTCGCCCAGGAGCGCGCGATCCTCGCCGAGCTGTCCCGGGCACAGCGCGGCGAACTGGCCGGACTGCTCCGCCGGTTGACCGCGCCGTTCGACAACGTACCCGGGTGATCAGCCCGCCGAGGTGATCGGCCGCGCCGTCAGGTCCACCGGGCCGACCCCCGCCCTGCGGGCCAGTGCCACGGCGGCCAGGGTGGAGTGCACGCCCAGCTTCCCCAGCACGTTCTGCATATGCGTGCGGACGGTGTGCGGCGAGAGGAAGAGGCGCTCCGCGACCGCCTTGCGCCCCAGCCCAGCCACCATGCAGCGGAGCACCTCGCGCTCGCGCGGTGTCAGCGACTCGACCAGCCGCTCGCTCTCCGTACGGTGCTTGCGCGCCGCCGTCAGCTCCCGCAGTACGCCCGTGAGCAGCGCGGGCGGCAGATGCGTCTCGTCGCGCAGGACGCCCCGGATGACGGCCAGCAGCCGTTGCAGCGAGCAGTCCTTGGCGACCCAGCCCGACGCCCCCGCCTGGAGCGCGAGCGCCGCGCGGCCCGGGTCGTCCTTCTCGGCGAGGACGATCGTACGGACGGACGGCTGGCCCGAACGTACCCCCGCCACCAGCGAGATACCGTCCACGAGCGCCGTGTCACCGCCGTCCGGCACGGCACGGGCGACCGCCATCTGTACCGGCCCGCCCGGCGCCGGCCCGGTGCCGAAGACCGCGCCCAGATCGGCGTCGACCAGCATCACATCGAATCTGCGCCCCTCCGACGCCGCCCGTTCCAGACAGCGCAGCGCGGCCGGGCCGCTGCCCGCCGCCGCGACGTCGACATCGGGCTCGGCGGCCAGCGCGGCCGCGAGCGACTCGGCGAAAATGCGGTGGTCGTCCACCACAAGAACCCTGATACGTACCAATGAACACCCCCTCAAGGCGGGAGCGGACAGGCACGGGCACAGCGCCCGGCGCGCGGGTGATATGTCAGTGGCACGGCCGCCGCCGTGTGTTCACTGATACCCCGCCCCGGGCGTCGTACCCGTTCGTCTCCACCCCTGATCAGCGACCGGCCCCCACCGGTGCTGTGCATCAGCGTACGGGCGCGGCCCCCGGGCGGAAGGAATTTCACGAACTCTTCCCGGAACTCGTTGGCCACGGTGTTTATGGTGTGCCAGATGTTTCGTATGGGGTCGGTTGGAGTCCAATTAAGGGCCGATTGAGGCTCGTTGAAAGCTGGTTGCTCAAAAAGAGAAAGAGAGCGGCCGGGGGTCAGGACCCGGCCGCTCCCGGTCTCGCTCCGGCCCGGGTCCGCTCCCGGCCCGGGTCCGCGTCTCACACCTCCCGGCGCGCCCCCTTCGAGGCGATGGCCGGGAAGACCCGCGGCGCGGTGTGGCCCGCCGCCGCGAACGCCTCCGTGACCGCCTTCGCGATCGTGTCCGCCGCGGACGCCTCGACCAGGACGATCGCCGAGCCGCCGAAGCCGCCGCCGGTCATCCGGGCGCCGAGCGCGCCCGCCGCCGTCGCCGTCGTGACGACGAGGTCCAGCTCGGGGCAGGAGACCTCGAAGTCGTCGCGGAGCGAGGCGTGGCCCTCGATCAGGAGCGGCCCGACGGCGCGGACGTCGCCCGCGTCGAGCAGCTCGATGACCCGCTCGACCCGGTGGTCCTCGGTGACGACATGGCGGACGTACCGCTGTACGGTCTCGCTCTCGCCCGCCGCCGCCAGCCGTTCGAGCGCGGCGGGCAGCTCCGCGTACGGGATGTCCCGCAGCGCGGGGACCCCGAGCGCCCGCGCGCCCGCCTCGCAGCCCTCGCGCCGCTCGGCGTACTCGCCGTCGCCGAGCGCGTGCTTGACGCGCGTGTCGACGACCAGCAGCCGGAGCCCGCGCTCCGCCAGGTCGAACGGCACCTGGCGCTGCGCGAGGTCGCGCGTGTCCAGGTACAGCGCGTGCCCGTCGATACAGCAGGCCGAGGCCATCTGGTCCATGACCCCGCAGGGGACGCCGACGAAGTCGTTCTCGGCGCGCTGGGCGAGGACCGCCAGCTCGGTGCGGGACAGGCCGAGTGCGTACAGGTCGTTCAGCGCGAGCGCGGTGACGACCTCCAGCGCGGCGGAGGAGGACAGCCCGGCGCCGGTGGGCACGGTCGACGCGAGGTGGATGTCCGCGCCGGTGACCGGGTGTCCGGCCGCGCGCAGTGCCCAGACGACGCCCGCCGGATAGGCGGCCCAGCCGGTGTCGCCGTGCGGGACGAGGTCGGCCAGGTCCAGTTGGAAGACGCCCTGCGCGATGTCGGCGGAGTGGACGCGCAGGACGCCGTCCGTACGGCGGGACACGGCGGCCAGCGCCCGGTGCGGCAGGGCGAGCGGCATGACGAAGCCGTCGTTGTAGTCGGTGTGCTCGCCGATCAGGTTGACCCGGCCGGGGGCCGCCCAGACGCCTTCCGGCTCGGCCCCGTACAGCTGCCGGAACTCGGCGACGACGGCGGCGAGGTCCTCGCCGGTCGTACGGTCCGTGACCGCGCCCGTGTCCGCTCCCGTGTCGGTACCGGTCTCGCTCACGCCTGGTTCTCCTCGTCGCGTACGGAGTTGGGTCCGGAGTCGCGTCCGGAGTCGCGTCCGGAGTCGCGTCCGGAGTCGCGTCCGGAGTCGCGTCCGGAGTCGCGTGCGAACGCCCACGCGTCCGCGACGATGCCCGCCAGATCGGCGCGGCTCGGGGTCCAGCCGAGGCGCTCGCGCGCCGCTTCGGCGGAGGCGACCAGGATGGCGGGGTCGCCGCCCCGGCGCGCGGCGACGGTCTCGGGCACCGGGTGCCCGGTGACCCGGCGGACGGTCTCGATGACCTCGCGGACCGAGAACCCGCTGCCGTTGCCGAGGTTGCAGATCAGATGCTCGCCGCCGGTCGCCGCGTCCAGCGCGCGCAGATGCGCGTCGGCGAGGTCGGCGACGTGGATGTAGTCGCGTACGCAGGTGCCGTCCGGGGTCGGGTAGTCCTCCCCGTACACGGAGATCGACTCGCGCGTGCCGAGCGCGACCTGGAGGACCAGCGGGATGAGGTGCGACTCGGGGCTGTGCCGCTCGCCGTAGGTGACGCCGGACGGGGAGGCGTACGCGCCCGCGACATTGAAGTAGCGCAGCGAGACGGCCGCGAGCCCGTGGGCCGCGCACTCACCGCTGATCATGTGGTCGACGGCGAGCTTGGTCGCGCCGTACGGGCTGGTGGGGGCCGTCGGGTCGGACTCCGTGAGCAGCGGGGAGACCGGCTCGCCGTAGGTCGCGGCGGTCGACGAGAAGACCAGCTTGCGTACGCCGGCGGAGCGCATCGCGGCGAGCAGCGCCATGGAGCCGCCGACGTTGTTGTCCCAGTACTTCTCGGGCTTGGCGACGGACTCGCCGACCTGCGAGGACGCGGCGAAGTGCAGGACCGCGTCGTACGAGGGGTCCAGCCATTTCCCGGCGTCCTGGATCCGGCCCTCGATGAACTCGGCGCCCGCCGGGACGGCCGCCCGGAACCCGGTGGAGAGGTCGTCGAGCACGGTCACCCGGTGCCCGGCCTCCAGCAGATGCGCGGCGACGACGCTGCCGACATATCCCGCACCGCCTGTGACCAGGTACGTGGATGACGACGTCTTGTTGCTCACTTGCTCGCTACCTCTCGCAGTCGCTGGGCCGCGGCCTCCGGCGGCACATCGTTGATGAACACGCTCATGCCGGATTCGGAACCCGCGAGGAACTTCAGCTTGCCGGACGTCCGTCGAATGGTGAAAAGCTCCAGGTGCAGGGCGAAGTCCTCACGGCCCTCCGCCCGGAACGGCGCCTGGTGCCAGGCGGCGATGTACGGGGTCAGCGGTTCGCCCTCGCCGAAGATCCGGTCGAAGCGCTTCAAGAGTTCCAGATACATCTGTGGGAACTCTGTGCGCGCCGCGCCGTCGAGCCCCCGCAGATCGGTCACCCGGCGCTTGGGGTAGAGGTGCACCTCGTACGGCCAGTGCGCGGCGTACGGCACGAACGCGACCCAGTGCTCGCCCTCCAGCACCACCCGGCCGCCCTCGGTGGTCTCCCGCTCCAGGATGTCGTCGAAGAGGTTGCGCCCGGTCGCCTCGCGGTGCTCGCGCGCGGAGCGGAGCATCAGCGCGGAGCGCGGGGTGACGAAGGGGTACGCGTAGATCTGGCCGTGCGGATGGCCGAGGGTCACGCCGATCTCGGCGCCCCGGTTCTCGAACGGGAAGACCTGCTCGACCTCCGGGAGCTGGGCGAGTTCGGCCGTACGGTCGGTCCACGCCTCCAGCACCAGCCCCGCCTGCTCCTCGCCGAGGTCGGCGAACGACGCGTTGTGGTCGGAGGTGAAGCAGACGACCTCGCACCGGCCCGCGTCCCCGGCCAGGGACGGGAAGCGGTTCTCGAAGACGGCGACGTCGTACTGGGAGTCCGGGATCTCGCTGAGCCGGCCGTCCTCGGACGGGCAGAGCGGGCACTCGTCGGCGGGCGGGTGGTACGTACGGCCCTGGCGGTGCGAGGCGATGGCGACGGAGTCGCCGAGCAGGACGTCGTGGCGGATCTCGGAGGTGGTCGAGATCGGGTCGAGCGGCCTGCGGTCGGGGGCGTCGCGCACGGCATCGTCCCGGGAGTCGTAATAGACGAGCGCGCGGCCGTCCGCGAGCTTCGTCACCGTCTTCTTCATCGGTTGCCTCCGGGCACCACGCGATCACACAGGACGTACCTACGATGGAACTACCGATGACCATACTGAACAGAACCCAACACAACAACCCACAAACCAACAGCATGATCATGCGTGGGGTGGGGTGGGGTGGGGTGCGGTGCGGTGCGGTGCGGGTGCGGGCGTGGATGCGCGTGTGGGCACGGGTGAGTACGCGTGTGGCGGTACGGAGCCGTGCGGGCGCCCGGGACCTCTCGGGCGCCCGGGGCCTCTCGGGCGCCCGGGATCGGCCCGGCGGTCGGTCCGTACGGGCGCCCGGCGTCGGCCCGGCGGTCGGTCCGCCCTCGGCCGCCGGACGGTCTACTGGGTCGCCGCGTCCGTCCCCGGCATCGGTCCCGCCCCCGACCCCGGCCCCGTCGGTCCTGTCAGCAGCGCCCGGTCCAGCAGGCCCGTCCGGGCCGCCAGGGCCGCCGCCTCCAGGCGGGAGCCCACGCCGAGCTTCATCAGCACCCGCTGGACATGCGTCCGCGCGGTGCTGGGCGCGATGCCCATGCCCGCCGCGATCACCCGGGTGTCCTCGCCCTCGGCGACCCTGACGAGCACCTCGATCTCGCGCGGGGTCAGCATCCGCAGCAGCCGCTGCCCCTCGTCGTCCGGCTGGGCCGCCGGGTTGAGCAGCTCGGTGAAGGCGCCCTGGAGCAGCTGGGGCGCCACCGCCGCCTCGCCCGCCCGCGCCTTGATCATGGCGCGCTCGACGCCCTCGATGCGCTCGTCGTGCCGTACGTAACCGGACGCGCCCGCGGCGAAGGCCGCCGCGATCCCGCGCGGGCTGGGCACCGGGCCGAGGACGACGACCGCGACCTGTGGGCGGTCCCGTTTGATCCGTACGATCGGATCGAAGGCGCCCGGCTCGGCGGGCGCCGAGGTGCCCAGCAGACACACCTCGGGCGCCCTGCTCACCACCAGTTCGGCGGCGCCCGCCGTGGGCGCGGCCGCCGCGAGCACCCGGTGCCCGCGCAGTTTCAGTGCCGAGGCGAGTGCCTCGGCGAGCAATCTGTGATCGTCGACCACCATGAGCCGAACGCCCATCGAGCAATCCCATCCCCGCTGGTGATTGGCCCCCCGGCCTCCTGCCCCGGCAAGCTACACGCTTGTTCGACATCGCGCGCCCCTTACCGGTCAGAAGCCCCTCGGATTGTCGAATTCCCGGCCATTCAGGACTACCGACGGCCGGTCACCGCTACAGCGAAGGGCCCCGGCCCATGGATCACTCCACGGGCCGGGGCCCTTCCCCACCGCTGAACTGCCTTTTCGCCGCTGCTACTTCGTGGTGAAGGCGATGACCAGATAGCGCTGCGTCTGGTACGGGCTGGGTTTGCTCAGCGCGGGCGGCGCGACGTACATCCGGCCGTCCTCGTAGAGGAGTTCCGCGGTGTCCCAGGCGTAGCCGCTCTCGGCGTCGCGTACGGCCTTGTCGCTCGGGTTCTCCATCAGGACCGTCTCCTTGAAGGTGGAGCCGTTGAGCGAGACGATCCGACCGCCCTTGTCGTACGGGGCGATCTTGTACGCGATGATGTCGGTGCCGTCCATGCGCAGCGGGAACATCTGGTAGCGCTCGCCCGCCTCCGCCCGGTCCGTGGTGCTCTTGCCCGTGGCCAGGTCGAACGAGACGATCTCGTTGGTCCGCCCGTACTCCGCCTCGCCCTCGTGCTCCCCGGTCGGCAGATAGATCCGGCCGTTGCCCACGACGATGTGCGTGCACTTCTCGACGTCGGTCGAGCCGCACCGGGCCGCGAACTTGCCGGCGGCGGAGATCTTCGCGAGCAACTTGCCGGTCTTGGCGTCGATCGAGAAGAAGTCCGAGATACCACTGCCGTCGCCCGCCGTGTCACCGACATCGGCGGCGACGACGAGCGGCTGGGTGGAGACGATGTGCGGGTAGTCGACACCGGACGGCATCGTGTACGCGGAGATCGGGGTGCCCGTGGCCGGGTTCAGCGTCTGGACGGTCAGCTGCGGGTCGTCGGCCGTGCCGCACTTGCGGACCGCGACGAGGGCGGCGCCGCCGCCGTACCCGGTGTCGTAGCAGCCGTCCGAGCTGACCTCGGGCTTCCAGCGGACGGCCCCGGTGTTGACGTCGAAGGCCGCGCCACCGTCGTAGCCCGCGCCCGCGACCGTCGTACCGCTGAGGGTGATCTCGCTGAACGCGACATCCCTGTCACCCACGTTGGAGCCCTTGACCGACTTGTCCCAGAGCACCTTGCCCGACTCCAGGTCGATCGCGGCGATCTTGCTGCACCTCGGGTACGGATTGTCGGCGGTGCGCTTGGACACCTCGTAGGAGATGGCGGTCTTGTAGTCCTCGGTCATGTGGCGGGAGTACGCGCACACCTGGCCGTCGAGCGGGATGCTCCAGAGCTGGGTGCCCTTGTCCCGGTCGTACCCGACGACCTCGCTGATACCGGTCTTCACATAGGTGGTGTCGGTGACCCAGGAACCATAGACACCGGTGATGTCGTCGACCTTGGGCAGCGGCACCTGGAAGGCGACCTTGGACCTGGTGTTGGCGGGGGCCTTCTCCTTGCCGCCGCCGGAAATACCGTTGCCGCCGCTGTCCTTGGCACCGTCGGTGGAGCCGGACGAGCTGTTCTTGGCCTCGTTCTTCTTGCCGTCGCTCCCACCGGAGTTGGCGAAGTAGAGACCCGTGCCGATGATCAGGACGACGGCGACGGCCGCCGCGATGATGATCTGGAGCTGGGTGTTCGACTTCTTGGGCGCCTGCGGGGGCTGCGGAGCCTGCGGGTACTGCTGCGGCGGGTACGGGTACGACTGTTGCTGGTACTGCTGTTGCGGGTAGGGCTGTTGCGGGTACGGAGGCTGCGCGGGGTACCCGTACCCCTGCGGGGGCGTCTGCGGGTAGCCGTACGAAGGGGTCTGCGGCGGCGGGGTCGGCGCGCCGAAACCACCGGGCGGGGGGTCCTGCGGAGGGCCGAAACCGCCGGACGGGGGCTGATTGGGCGGCTGGGACGGGGGTGGGGGCGGCTGTGACATGCGTGCGTACCTCGGAAAGGAAGTCGGGGGAGAGGGAGGAAGACGGAAGCGGGAAAGAGACGGGGAAGAGGGGTCGGGCCGGGGTCAAGGTCGGGTCACTTGCCGAAGGCCATCATCGTCTTCGTCTTCAGTTCCTCTTCGTCCTTGCTCGCGCTGATCCGGCCGCCGATCAGATAGAAACGGCCGTCCTCGTACGCGTACTTCGTCTGGTAGAACGACCGCTCGATGGCGCTCGTGGACGCCGGGTTCTTGAGCAGTACGGTCGGGGCGCCGCCCGCCGGGGCGATGGTCACGACCTGGCCGCCTTGGTCGTACGTGGGCTCCACATAGGCGAGGACGTTCCCGCCCTCCATCCCCAGCGGGGTCATCGTGCGGCCCTCGGGCGCCTTGGCACGCCACTTGGCGGCGCCGGTGGCGAGGTTGTAGGCGATGACCTCGTTGGCGCTGCCGCTGTCGGTGGAGGTCGCCATGTAGAAGGTGGTGGCGTCCGCGGCGACGCCGACGCAGCCGCGCAGGTCGTTGCCGAGGACGAAGGAACCGCCGCAGCTCACCGAGAACTTGTCGGCGCCGCCCTTGAGGACCGAGCGCTGGGTGCCGTTCGCGTTGAGCGCGACGACGCTCCAGCTCTTCTTCTCGCCGTTCTTGACGGAGACGACCAGCAGGGCGGTCGAGTAGACCTTGTCGACCTCCCAGTCCTTCTGGAGCTGGAAGGTCCACTTGGCCTTGCCGGTGGCCGGATCCAGCTCCTGTACGGCGTCGCTTGTCGTACCGGTACGACAGCTCGCGGCCGCGATCAGCCGGGTGCCGCCCGCGAAGGAGTACGGCTGGCAGTCGCTCGACGAGTCGGCGAAGACATCCTTGCCGTCGCTGACGCGGTAGGCGTTGGCGTGGCTGGTACGGCCGACCGCGAGGGTGTTGCCGGTGATCGCCAGGGAGAGGTCGCCGAAGAAGTCGAAGCTGCCCTGCTTCTCGATCGTCTTCTTCCAGCCGCCCTTGCCGTTGGTCAGATCGACCTGCTGGAGCTGGGTGCACCGGCTCTTGTCGGTGTTGCCGTCGTTGACCGCGAAGACGATCTTTCCGTCGGCCGTGGCGGTCTCGGGGGCGCCGCAGATCGGGGCGTCGACCGGGAACGTCCACTTCTTCTTGCCGTCGGTCGCCGAGTATCCGACGACTTCCTTGTACATGGCCTTGATGATCGTGTCACCGACGAACCACGGACCGTAGACGTCCGAGCCGTTGCGCGGCAGGTCGACATCGTTGGTCGTCATGAAGTCGATCCTGGACTCGCCGTCCTTGCGTCCGGCGTTCAGGTCGTCGTCGGCCTGCCGGCCGGTGCCGCTCCCGTCGCCCTGGTCGACGCCGGGCGAGCCGCTCGGCTCCGGCTGGTCGCTCTTGGCGACGACGGGCTTCTTGTCGCCGTCACCGCTGTCGGTACCGCCGAAAACGAGCCATGCGCCGGTACCGACGACCAGCAACCCCGCGACGGCCGCCGCGATCATCATGGCGGGCTTGCCCTTGAAGGGCCCCTTGCCGCCGGGCGCCACAATGGGCGCGCCGGGGAACTGCGGGGCGCCGGACTGCGGATAGCCGTACGGACCGGGCTGCTGGCTGTAGGGACCGGGCTGCGGACCGTACGGGCCGGGCTGACCGTACGGGCCGGGCTGCTGTCCGTACGGGCCGGGCTGCTGCGGACCGTACGGGCCGGGCTGCTGCGGGTAGCCGTACCCGGGCTGACCGCCGGGCGGAGTCTGCGGATACCCGTACCCGGGCTGGACCTGCGGCGGCTGCCCCTGAGCCAGTGGCGGCCGGCCGGGGGGCTGCGGCGGTTGCGCCGGCATCTGCGGCGGGAAGCCCGGCTGTTGCGGGAGCCCCTGCGCTCCCTGCGCTCCCTGGGCCCCCTGCGCTCCCTGGTCTCCCGGATCCTGCGGAGCGCCGAAGCCTCCCTGCGTCGGTTGCCGGCCGGGTGGCTGGGTCATCAGCGCTTTCCCCCTGTTGAGTACGGTCCGCCACCCGGTCGGACTCCCCCGTGTTCCCGGTGGATGACCGACCGGAATGAAGCGATTCGGGTGTGGTTTCCGCATCGTCACATCAGTCGAGCGGGGCTTCTTTGTATCACTCGGACCGTTGTACGGTACGGGCCGGTCACCCCTTGTTCCCAAGGGAGGACCGGCCCGTGATGCGGTTGTTACGCGCTCTGCGCGCCGCCTTTACACGTCCTCCGCCAGCTCCAGCCAGCGCATTTCCAACTCCTCGCGGTCCTGCCTGAGTTCACGCAACTCCGCGTCCAGTTCGGCCACTTTCTCGAAGTCTGTGGCGCTTTCGGCGATCTGTGTGTGCAGGGTCTTCTCGCGGTCGTCCATCTTGCTGATCTGACGCTCGATCTTCTGGAGTTCCTTCTTGGCCGCGCGCCCGTCCTTGGCCGAGACCGCGCCGGCCGGAGCCGCGTCACCGGAGCCGGAACCGGAGCCCGGGGAGGAGGCGGTCGCCGTACCCGTACCGGACAGCACCATCCCGCGACGGCGCTCCAGATACTCGTCGATCCCGCGCGGCAGCATCCGCAGCGACTTGTCACCGAGCAGCGCCATCACCTTGTCGGTGGTCCGCTCGATGAAGAACCGGTCGTGGGAGATGACGACCATCGATCCCGGCCAGCCGTCGAGGAGGTCCTCCAGCTGGTTGAGCGTCTCGATGTCGAGGTCGTTGGTGGGCTCGTCGAGGAAGAGGACGTTGGGCTCGTCCATCAGCAGCCGCAGCAGCTGGAGCCTGCGACGCTCACCACCGGACAGGTCGCCGACCGGCGTCCACTGCTTGTCCTTGCTGAAGCCGAACTGCTCGCACAGCTGGCCCGCCGTCATCTCGCGGCCCTTGCCCAGGTCCACCCGGTCCCGTACCTGCTGGACCGCTTCGAGGACCCGCAGCGTCGGCTTCAGCTCGGTGACCTCCTGCGAGAGGTACGCCAGCTTGACGGTCCGGCCGACGACGACCTTGCCCGCCTCCGGCTGGATGTCCCCCCGGCTGGTGGCGGCCTCGGCCAGCGCGCGCAGCAGCGAGGTCTTACCCGCGCCGTTCACCCCGACCAGACCGATGCGGTCACCGGGGCCGAGCTGCCAGGTCAGGTGCGTGAGCAGCACCTTGGGGCCCGCCTGGACCGTCACGTCCTCCAGGTCGAAGACGGTCTTGCCCAGCCTGGCGTTGGCGAACTTCATCAGCTCGGAGGTGTCGCGCGGCGGCGGTACGTCCGCGATCAGCTCGTTGGCCGCCTCGATCCGGAAGCGCGGCTTCGACGTACGGGCGGGGGCGCCGCGCCGCAGCCAGGCCAGCTCCTTGCGGACCAGGTTCTTCCGCTTGACCTCCTCGGTCGCGGCGATGCGCTGGCGCTCGGCTCGGGCGAAGACGTAGTCGGAGTAGCCGCCCTCGTACTCGTGCACCGTCCCGCCCTGGACGTCCCACATCCGCGTACAGACCTGGTCCAGGAACCACCGGTCGTGCGTCACGCAGACGAGCGCGGACCGCCGGGCCCGCAGGTGCTCCGCGAGCCAGGCGATGCCCTCGACGTCGAGGTGGTTGGTCGGCTCGTCGAGCACGATCAGATCCGGCTCGCCGATCAGCAGCTTCGCCAGCGCGATCCGCCGCCGCTCGCCACCCGACAGCGGCGCGATCACGGTGTCGAGCCCCTGCGGGAACCCCGGCATGTCCAGCCCGCCGAACAGGCCGGTCAGCACATCGCGGATCTTCGCGTTCCCGGCCCACTCGTGGTCGGCGAGATCACCGATCACCTCGTGCCGTACGGTCGCGGCGGGGTCCAGCGAATCGTGCTGCGTCAGCACCCCGAGCCGCAGTCCACCGCTGTGGGTGACCCGGCCCGTATCGGCCTCCTCCAGCTTCGCCAGCATCCGGATGAGGGTCGTCTTGCCGTCGCCGTTCCGCCCGACGACACCGATCCGGTCCCCTTCGGAGACACCGAGAGAGACACCATCGAGCAGCGCACGAGTGCCGTACACCTTGGTGACTGCCTCGACATTGACCAGGTTGACGGCCATTTTTCTCCTGTTACGGGGGGACGCGATCGGCTTCCCAGGGTAGTCGCCCCGGCGACGACGACTGGGCCATCGGTGGGACGGGTACGCCACACCGCACCGGATCACGCCGGATCGCGCCCGACCGCGCCGGATCTGTCCGGCGCGGTCCGTACCACCGCGTACCACGGGGGACTGGTTACCACCGGGTTGGGATCCGGCCATGATCGGCCCGGGGCAGGACTACTACCCTGCGGAATTGCGTACCGGCCGTCGCAGCACACCTCACGACGGCCCGCGCCTCCCCCCTCTCTTCGCACGAAACGGATCCCCGTGAAGAACATCCTCCGCAAGGTCATGACGCCGGCCGCGGCCCTCACCGGCGCCCTCGCGCTCACCCTGGGCCTGTCCTCCCCCGCCTCCGCCGCCTCCGCGTACCGGCAGGTCGTCGTCAACGGCGACACGTTCAACCTCGTCGTCGCCGCTCCGAGCCACCTGTCCAAGGACGGCTCGGACGTACGCGTCTTCGGCACCGGCTTCAACCGCGCCCAGGGCATCTTCATCGCCCTGTGCGTCATCCCGGACTCGGTCGACCCCCGCGACCCCGCCACCTACACCGAGCGTCCCACCCCCTGCGTCGGCAACGGCCCCGGCGACACCAGCGGCGCCGCCCACCGCGTCACCGACACCGCCACGGGCACCCCCGGGATCACCTCCCGCTACGGCCCGAACGGCAGCTTCCGCGCCCTGCTGAAGCTCACCCCGAAGCTCGCCGACGGCTCGGTGTGCAGCGTCGACGTCCGCTGCGCCCTGGTCACCCGCGCCGACTTCACCGCCACCAACGACCGCAGCTACGACACGTACATCCCCGTCACCTTCAGCTGACACCACCGGAGTGGGGGCGGCCCCCCGCCCGGCCCCCCCCCCCGCCCCGCCCCCCCGCGCCCCGGGGGGGGCATGCCCCCGCGGGGCCGGGGGAGCGAGGGCGCACCCAAAACCCCCAACCGGGGAGCCGGGCCGCGCGG
>NZ_JBIVMF010000012.1:47599-224968 GCF_044752945.1 Streptomyces sp. NPDC088554
TCCGCACCCCCCCCCCCCCCGCCCCCCCGACCCCCCCCCACCCCCCCCCCCCCTCCCCCCCCCCCCGGGGGGGGGGCCCCGCCCCCCGGCCCCCCCCCACTCCGCTGCCCTGCCGCCCTGCGTACGTCGTTGCCATTCCGCCGGAAGGACCGTTGTAGCTCCTGCGAAGCAACACCGAAGAACGGTGTCGCAGGACCAAGGGGAAGAACCATGGCAGCGGACCTGAACATCTCCGCACATGATCTGAGAGCCTCGGCCGGGGCGGCGGACGACCTGGTCACGGCATTGCAGCCGACGCTGCGCACGGCACTGGACGATCTGACGGCGGCTGCCGCGGCCTTTCGCCACTGGCCGGCCGGGCCCAGGATGGAGCAGACCGGCGAGGGCTGGGGAACAGCGCTCGGCATCCTGCGCGACAACCTCTCCCGGCACGCGCACGGTATGCGCATGCTGGCCAACGGCCGCGATGTCATGGAGCAGGACGTACTCGACTCCTTCCGGGGCTGGTGACGGCCGGAACCATGCCGGAGAACTTCACACGGCTCCTCACCCAGGACTTCTCGGACCTGGACGCGGCTGTCTCCTCGTGGAAAAAACTGGCCGAGACACTGGGCAGGACCCGGACGGAGAGCGACACAAGAGTCACCGGGCCACTGCGCAAAGCGGGCTGGAGCGGGATCAGTGCCGACTACGGCTTCGAGGCGATGGAAGCCACCAGCATCAAGCTCGGCACAGGACGGCTCGACACCCAGCTGATCAGCAGCACACTGGACACACTCCAGACCAGAATGCGGTCCGCCCAACGGGAGTTGCGCGACGCGGTGGCCGACGCCGAGGAGGCGGGACACCGGGTCCGGGACGACGGCTGGGTGGAACACCGACAGGTGGTGGACCCCGAGCACCACAACGACCCGGAGTACGAGACGCTCCAGCAGCGGGCCAACGCGGGCCTCGACGGCTTCCGGAGCCGTATCGAATCAGCCCTCCACAACGCCTCGACCGCCAGCTACCGAGCAGGCGAACTCCTGCACCAGATCGACCCGTTCGACCTGGACAAGCGCTACGGCGAGGCCAACGCCCGGAAGGACGCGGCCCTCGTCGCCGATTTCGCCGGGATCACCGAGAACGACATCCCCGCCAACGGAAACCCGGAGCACACGGCGGAATGGTGGGCAGCCCTGGCCCCGGACACCCAGCGCGTCTACCTGACCGCCTTCCCCGAACAGATCGGCGCGGCGGACGGCCTCCCAACAACCGTACGGGACCAGGCCAATCGGTCGGTCCTCGACATGAGACTGAACGACTACGCGCTACGGGAAAACAGCCTCGGCCACCAGGAGCGAACCCACTTCCGCTCCCTCACCCACCTCAAGGCCCGCCTGGACAGGTCAGCCCTCGGCCCCGAACAGAAACGGATGTACCTGCTCGGCCTGAGCACCAGAGGAGACGGCCGAGCGATCGTCGCCCTGGGCAACCCGGACACGGCCAAACACACGGCGGTGCAGGTGCCGGGAACGGACAACGAGTTGGAGAACTACGGAGGGCAGATCGCCCGGATCAATAAATTGCAGGACTCAGCTGCCGACTGGGCTGCGGGAACGGGCAAGGACGTTTCAGTCGTCGCCTGGCTGGGCTACGACGCTCCGGAGATCAACTTCAGCGTGACGGGCACGGGCCGAGCGATGGACGGCGCTGAAGATCTCCGTAATTTCACCCACGGCCTCCGCACATCCCATGAAGGGGAACGCGGTCATCTGACCGTCCTCGCCCACAGCTACGGCTCCACGGTGGCGGGAGCCGCGGACGCGGGAGGGAACGGTCTCGGCGCGGACGACATGGTCGTCCTGGGAAGTCCGGGACTGACCGTCGACCATGCGAGCCAGCTCCATTCCGACGCTCGCCACCTGTGGGTGGGTGCCGCCACCGACGATCCCATCTCCAACTTCACATCCGGCCTCACGCTGGGCTCCGACCCCAAAGATTCCGAGTTCGGCGCTCAGCGGATGTACGTGGATACGAGCGGCCACAGCGGCTACTGGGACGACAACAGCCAGAGTCTCGAAAATCAGGGCCGCATCATCGCGGGCAAAGCCCCTGTGAAAGAAAGCGCGGGCCGATGACTCGGAAACGACTTGCTTTCCCGTCCCTACTACTTCAGGGCACCACAGCCCTGGCTCTGGCCCTGTTTCTGGGAGGCTGCGGAATGTCCGACGATGGAATCAATGATCCCCTGCCTCGCATGAGCAAGCCCAGAGCCGAGGAATGGGCCAGGCACTGGGCCCAGTCCATGGCCCGCACCGCCAAGGCTGAGATTCAGCCCGAGACCGATCCGGAACTGCCTGCCGCACATTTCACCGAATGTATCGGCAAGAACAACGAGATCACTGACGACGGCCGGTTCACACTCCGTTACAGCGTGCGCGCCAAGCTGGCCAGGGCACAGCACGCGGATGCCATCCGCGCGATCAGGGATACCCTCGAAGAGAAGGGCTTCGAGATCGTCGGTTACCGGTCGGATCCCAGCAAGGACCCCGCCAACCTGGTGGACGCCAAGCACCCGAAGGACCGTCAGTTCGTCTCGGCCGGTGATGTGAGCGACAACCTCCTCACACTGATCGTCTCCACCCCCTGTCTCCTCCCGCCCGGCGCCGAACAGCAGCAGTGGTGATCGTGTGCTCAGTGATCAGAATCACCCGCGGCGGGGGAAACATTGAGTGTTCAAGGTTGACCGCGATGAAAGTGTCCTGAAAAAATCAAACAAATATGGACACTGTTCGTAACACTTACGGACGCAAAGCCTCCGAAGGCTTCGTGCCCTGCTCGCACCCTCGTGCCGGTGTCCAGGCACACCCCGAGTCACATCCGTCCCGTCGTCCGCCTGCCGGACGACGGGATCCCCCACCGCGCTCCCACCTGAAAGAAACACCATGCCGAAGAAGAAGTCCGCGACAAGGGCAGCAGTCGCCAAGAGCTCCGCTCTCGCAGCCGGCCTGGCGGTGGTGGCGCTCGCCGCCTCCACCAGCCCCGCATCGGCGGCCAACGGCTTCCATCAGCTCGCTCTGCGCTCCTCGACGAATGTCCAGTCCGTCTATGTGACCGGAGTGGGCATCTCCAACTGGAGGGCGGGCGGCAATCGCGGCACCATCCGCGGCCCGATCACCGTCTGCTACACGTACATCAATCGGAACAACGGCGACTGGGCGACGCTCGACACCGGCCTTCGCGCCCACACCAACGAGGCTCCCGGAAGCCAGGGAACCGGTCCGAACAACCAGATCTCCGCCGTCAACTGGTCGGACAACGTCTCGATGAACGTCATCGCCTTCACCTCGCGCGACTGCTCCAACGGAGAGGTCACCAGGCGCACCCTCACCATGCCGAACAGCCCCCTCACCAACTTCTGGCTGGACCTGAGGTAACACCGGTCACCTCTGGTTCAAGTGCTCGCGCAGCGTCTCGCCCTCGTATTCCGTGCGGAACGCGCCGCGTTCCTGGAGCAGTGGTACGACCTGGTCGGCGAAGTCGTCGATGCCGCCGGGGACGAGGTGGGGGAAGAGGACGAAGCCGTCGCAGGCATCGGTGCGGACGAATTCGACCAGTTCGTCCGCGACCCGGGCCGGGGTGCCGACGAACGACTGGCGGGCGGTGACCTGGATGACCAGTTCCCGGATGGACAGGCGTTTCTCCTCGGCCAGGGCACGCCACTTCGTGGCGATGGCGAGCGCGTCGGGTGCGTTACGGCGGATGCTGGCCCAGCCCTGTGCCCTGGTGTTCTCGCCCACCAGGGGGTCGATGCCGGGGAGCGGTCCGTCGGGGTCGTAGTCGCTCAGGTCCCGGTTCCACACCTGTTCCAGCTGCTTGATCGCGGTCGGGCCGCTGACCTGTTGACGGCGGATGTGGGCGGCGCGCTCGCGGGCCTCCGCGTCGGTGTCGCCCAGCACGAAGGCGGCCCCGGGCAGGATCTTCAGGTCGTCGGGGGCCCGGCCGTAGGCGCCCAGGCGGCGCTTGACGTCGGCGTAGAACGCCTGGCCCGCCGCCAGGGTGCCATGTCGGCAGAAGACCGCCTCGGCGGTGGAGGCGGCGAACTCCCGGCCCTCCTCCGAGTCCCCGGCCTGGAAGATCACCGGGCCGTTCTGCGGGCTGCGGGGCACATTGAAGTGGCCGCTGATGTCGAACTGCTCGGTCCGGACGGCGAATCGTCCGGGCGCCGGGAGGCCCAGGAAGGCGCCGGCCTCCTGGTCGGCCACCGGTTCGCCGACCGGCCAGGAGCCGAACAGTTCCCGGGCCGCGGCCAGGAACTGCTTGGCCCGTTGATAGCGGTCGGCCTCGGCGAGATAGCCGCCGCGCCGGAAGTTCTCGCCGGTGAAGGCGCTCCAGGAAGTGACCACGTTCCACCCCGCCCGCCCGGCGGAGAGATGGTCCAGGCTCCCGAACTGCCGGGCGACCTCGTACGGTTCGTTGAACGTCGAGTTGACCGAGGCGACCAGCCCGAGCCGGTCGGTGACGGCGGCCAGCGCGGCCAGCACGGTGAAGTTGTCGGGCCGCCCGCACACATCGAGGTCGTACAACTCCCCTGCGGCTTCCCGCAGTCGCAGATCCTCACCGAGGAACAGGAAGTCGAACCGGGCGCGTTCGGCGGTGCGGGCGATGTGCGCGAAGGAGCTGAAGGCGACCTGACTGCCCGCCTCGGGGTCACTCCACACGGTGGTGCTGTTGACAGCGGGAAAGAGGACACCGAGGTGAATCTGCTTGACGGGCTCGTTCGTCGGCTTGGCCATGGGGAATGTTTCCTTCCTGCTCGGGCGCCTGGGGAAGGTCCGGCGCCGGTCAGCGCTCGGCGTAGCGGTTGACGGGGCGCGGCAGCCCGAGGAGACCGCGCAGGGTGCCCGCGGCCGGATACGCGGTACGGAACGCACCGCGCCGTTGGAGTTCCGGCACCAGCCGCCGGGTGATCTGCTCCAGGTCGTGGGGCAGGGTGGCGGGGTGCAGGCGGAAACCGGTGAGTCCGGCGCGCTGCCGGTCGAGGAGCAGGTCGGCGAGTTGGGACGGCGTGCCGGCGAACACCGGTAGAGCGCTTGCGGCTTCGCCGTTCGCCTGTTCGTCGAGGCGCGCCCGGCGGCGGGCGGCTGCGGCGGGGCTGTCGTCGAGAAGGACGACCAGGTCGCCGAAGACGTGCACGGTGTCGTCCGCGCGACCCGCGGCGGCCTGCGCGGCACGGATGCGCGCGAGGGAAGCCGCTACGCCACCGGCGCCTGCGCCTGTGTCGGTGTCGGTGTCGGTGTCAGCGCCTGTGTCGGTGCCGGACAGCGCGACGAAGCCTATATCGGCGCAGGCGCCGACGAGTTGGGCCGCGTGGGCGTCGTGGGCGGCCACGGCGACGACGGGCTGTCCCTGGGGCGGGCGCGGGGTGATGGCGGGGCCGAGCACACTGAACCGGCTGCTCTCGAAGCGTATGTAGTGCAGTTTGTCGCGGTCGATGTAGCGGCCGGTGGCGGTGTCACGGATCTCCGCGTCGTCCTCCCAGCTGTCCCAGAGGCGGCGCAGCACCTCGACATAGTCGCCCGCCTCGCCGTACAGCTCCGCCATCGCCTCCTCGCCATGGCCGGGGGGCGTACGGCGGCCGAAGTTCCCGAACTCGTCGGTACGGTGGGAGATGCGGACCTGTACCCCGGCCCGGCCCTCACTCACGAAGTCGAGGGTGGCGACGGCCCGCGAGAGGTGGAACGGCTCGGTGTGGGTGACGACCGCGACCGGGACCAGCCCCACGTGCCGGGTCAGCGGTGCCACTCTGGAGGCGGTCAGCATGGCGTCCAGCCGCCCCCGTACCCGATCCGTACGATCGTCCGGCGCGGCGGGGTGGGTGGACTGGAGGCTCAGCGAATCCTCGACGGTGACGAAGTCCAGCAGTCCCCGCTCGGCCTCGGCCACCAGATCCGCCCAGTACCCCGCAGAGAACAACTCGCCCGGCCGGGCTCCTCGTTCACGCCAGGCGGCGGAATGCCAACCCGCACCGTCGAGAGCCACGGACAGATGAAGCGGAGGCGACGGGGACTGGAACGGGGACGGGGCCATGGGCGTGGGCATGGGCTCGGATCACTCCCTACGGGTCCGGGTCATGCGATGGCAGGGCCCTTCAGTGTGCCGAGGGGGAACAGCCCCGAACAATACGGTCGATCCCCCTAACCCACCCCTGTTCTAAGGGACTTCAACTCCTCATGCTCCGGCCGGTGGCGCGGCAGGAGCGGCAGGGGACGAGTACGACCCGCTCTCGCCACGGAACCCGGAGCAGCCGATTGCCGTGGCAGTTCCCACATACTCCGGCACCCGGCGCCACAGCGCTCTGCCGGTGAAGCCTGGCGATGGCCGCGAGCTGACGCTCCCGATCGGTCGCGGGCCGCACGGAGGTCCAACGGGACACCCAGGCAAGCCCGGTGGGGCGCTCCAGGAAGACCAGGGAACCCGCAAACCCTGTGACCCGGCCCGGCCTGTCGTACGCGCTGTCGTACACAACCATCCCGATGATCAGCCCGCCCGGGTACGCCACGCGCCCTCACCGTCCCACCGGGAACCGCGCCCACACGCACTTCCCGTACTCCAGCCCCCGGCATCCCCAGCCATCGGCCACCGCCGCGACCAACCACAGCCCACGCCCGCCCTCCCCGTCGTCGGGACACCCCTCCCCGGGCGCGGATGCCGGTCGCGGTCCGGGTCGGAGACCTCCAGCACCAGGTCGCCGTCGTCGACGCGGACACCGATCTCGATCTCCGCAAGAACCACCCGGCAGTGCACAACGGCGTTGGTGACGAGTTCGGAAGCCACCAACTCCACGTCCGGGACCAGATGTTCGAGCCCCCACCTCTCCAGCGTCTCCCTGACCCGCGCCCGCACCGCCGGCACATGCCTTCTGTGCTTCGGAATACGGAAGGTCTCACGGAGCGGCTCCGCAGAAAGGGTTACGGACATGGCGGTACCCCCAAGCTGACGCAGGTCATTTTTACACCGTGTAGCGAGACGCTCACGATGTGCCCATGAGGCTAGATCGGGCTCACCAACTTCCGCAACCCGCACTCGCTGCACAAGTGCACGGTTAGCTCTATCGTGTGACGGTCCCCCAAGAGATCTCCCGCGAGGCAGACTTGGCGGCGAACAGAGAGGGAGGCAGCAGATGCCCGCAGGTGGTAAGCCGACTGTGCGTAGCAGGCGTTTCGGCCGCAAGATGCAGCGGCACAGGCTCGGCGCGGGGTTCGACCAGTCGCAGGCAGCGGAGTTCATCTACGGGTCGAGATCCAAGATCAGCCGCATGGAGGACGGGATCACCACGGCCAAGCCCGCGGAAGTCCTGCTCCTGCTGGACTGGTACGGCGTCACGGACGAGGCCGAGCGCGGTCACCTGGTGTGGCTGGCGAAGAACTCGACTCATCGCGGCTGGTGGCTCAACTTCCCAGAACTGTCAGAGGGTTACCGCAACCACATCTCGCTGGAGGACGACGCCACCTTCATCCGCGAGTGGCAGACGGTACTGGTCCCTGGCCTTCTGCAAACGGCTGCGTACGCAGAGCAGACGTCCGTGCTCGCCCCGAAGCGCGTACCGCCCGATGTCGTGGCCCAGTTCGTCAAGGTTCGAGAGGAGCGACAGGCCAAGATCGAAGAGGGCGGCGCCCACTACTCGGCAGTGCTCTGGGAACCCATCGTGACGCTTCCGCTGGTCCCGGACGACGTACACCACGAGCAGTTGGAGCACCTGCTCAAGGCGGGGAGGCGGAACAACGTATCGCTTCAGGTGCTCCCCGTGTCCGCCGGTGTCAAGGCAGGCATCACTTACCCGTTCTCCTCGTTCTCCTTCGACAGTCATCCCACCGTGGAGGCGGTCGCGATCGACAATCTGCGAGGGGCCTCGATCCTTGAAGGCATGGACGATCTGACCGCTTACGCCAGTGTGTTCGACCGACTACGATCGGAAGCACTGTCACCGGACGCGAGCGCCCGGCTCATCCGGCGTGTACTACGAAGCAGCAAGGAAGACTCGTGAACCCTGAGGTCGTAGGCCCCTACCGGACGTCGTCCTACTCGGGCCATGACAACAACTGCGTCGAGGTGGCCCCCACCGCCAACGGCGGGCGTGCCGTACGCGACACCAAGGACCGGGTCCGCCCGGCCCTGCGCTTCGCCCCCGCCCCGTGGCAGGCGTTCCTGACCGGCGCGGCCCTCGGCCGGTTGTCCTCGTAGACGCGGCGGGCAGGCCGGACACCTCATCGGTGTCCGGCCTGCCCGGGTGCTCAGGTCATGCGCGCGGTTTCTCGGGGTCGGGGCTGCACAGCCAGCCGTTGATGGCGAAGCGGCTGTCCGCGTGTTGTCTGCTGGGGCAGTTGACCGGGCGTACCTCGTGCCAGGCGGTGGGGCGGAAGAACACGATGCTGTCGTGTTCGGGCTCCCAGTCCCGCCAGGTGCGCTCCTCCCACTTTCCGGTCGCGTCGGTGTGCAGGGGCAGCGCTACGTCGAACACACGCAGCGCGCCCCCGTCGAAGGGCCTGGGTGTGCGGTGCAGGTAGTACACGAACGTGAGCAGGCGCCGGGGGGCGAACTCGGTGCTGGTGTCCTGGTGCGGACGGTAGAAGTCGCCGTCGTTGTGCACGTTGAGGCTGTAGCTGGGTTCGGTGTGACGGCAGGAGACGCCCAGAGTGTGTTCGACCGCCTCCGCCACCTCGTCGATGGCCGCCAGCAGTTCGGGCGCGGCGAAGTCCTGGCGCGAGCGGGAGCGGCGGAAGTCGGGGTCCAGTTCCTGGTCCCGGATCATGGAGGGCTTCAGTGTGTCGTCGGTGGAGGCGATGGCGCGTTCCAGCAGGGCTCCGGAGGTTCGCCCGCCCAGGAACTGGGTGATGCGGCAGACCGTCACCGGCTGCCGCCAGATCGCGTCCGTACACACCGGTGACCGTGGGTCCGTCGCCTCGGACGGCTCCGTCGCGGTGTCAGGTCGTGCCACGGTGTCCTGCCTTCCGGATGGGTGTGTTCCCGTTCGTGGCCGCTCGCAGGCGGTCCACTTCGGCCGTGAGTTCCTCGACTCGGCGGTTCAGCGCCTGGACGCACACCAGGGCCACACCGAGGCCGTCCACGACGGGGATGGTGGTGTCGTCCCGGTTGAAGCCGAAGGCCGCCTGCCAGTCCTGGGCCATCGGCCCGAGGTGGCGTACGTCTTCGGGTTCCCAGAGGTAGCGCCAAGTGCTGACGGGCAGCGCGGCTACCGTCTCCAGGATCTCGTAGCCGTTGACCGCGCCCACCGGGGCCGCACCGGAGCCGATGCGGTCCGCGGCGCTGGGGGTGTCCGGCCTGGGGCGTCTGCGGAAGAGCCGCATCCCTACCGGCTCCAGTCGACCGGGACCACGTCCTGCTTGAGCCCCCGGTCGCTGCAGATGCTGCACGGTGCGCCCGGGACACCCGGGCCCTGGTCGATGCCGATGGTGATCGCGCCGTGGGCCCCGGCCGGGGCGTGGATTCCGTCGCCGATCATCGCGGCGTCGTAGCCGCCCAGCAGCTCCTGGAGGGTGCCGACGCCCAGGTTCTCCGGGGCGGTGATCGCGGCGATGCCGTCGTAGTCGGTGTAGGCCGCGCCCAGGGTCCGGCCGCCGATGGTGGCGAACACGATCTTCGCGCCCCGGATGGGCTCTCCGGTCACCGCGTCGACCGCCATCGCGTTGATGTTCTCCAGCTGCATCTGGGTGACGTTCAGGCTGGCCTGGCTGGTCGTGAGCCTGGTCGGCTTCAGATATACGGGGCACTCCGCCCCGATGCACGACGCGGCCGCCGGGGTGGCCGCCGTCGCGGTGGCACCGCTCCCCGCGCCGAGCGACGCCAGAGCCGCGGCCATCACCGCGACGGTCTTACGGCCTACAGAACTCATGTCCACTCCCCTGGGAACCGCCGAGCGCGCCATCCGTGCCGGTGCCGTCCCTCGGACGACGCGACCGACCGTATCCACGCCCATCCGGCCCGACCAGCCGACAATCCCGAGTTCGCGCGATCTGATGAACGGACAGCAGGATGGTGACGAACGCGATCGAGGCGGGCAAACCCATGAGCGACCACAGACAGGGGAGAGCACAGACAGGGGCGAGCACAGACAGGGGAGACCACGGACAGGGTGACCACAGACGGGGCGACCACGGAGCAGACGCCACGCAGCAGACGCCGCGCAGCCTCAGCACACGCTCCGGTAGCTCACATCCGGGATGTACGTGTTCCACTCCTCGCGGGTGATGTCCCTGCCCACCCGGGTGCACACCGAGGCCGTGAGCCGGCCCGGGGTCAGGTCGAGGGTGTGTACGCGGTCGGCGCTGAGGGTGCGCAGGGAGTCGCCGTCGAAAGACATCCCGTCGATATGACGGCCCGTCAGTTCGATCGGCTCGGGCATGGCCAACTTCTGCTGTGTGTCCCAGAGTTGTACGGAGCTGTCGCCCACGACGGTCGCGAGCAGCTTGCCGTCCCGGGAGAAGGCCAGCCCCCGCGCGCCGTCGCCGAAGTGCGAGCCGCCCTGGGCCGTACTGCTCGGCATCCGTGCCGAGCGCTCGCGCGCCTCCCCGTCCCACAGCTCGACCCAGCCGGACGCCTTGAGCACGGCGAGTGTCCGGCCGTCGGAGGAGAAGGCGAGGTCGGTGTTGGCGCCGGGGCCCAGCGCCGAGGCGCGGGTGAGGCCGGTGGTCAGGTCGAGCACATCGCCGCGGGTGGTGAGGTGGTGGCCGCTGTCGGGGCTGAACAGCCCGTACCCGTCGAGTTTCTCGTACTGGTGGATCTTCCGGTTCTCCCGCACGTCCCAGACCTGGAGTGTGCCGCCCTCCCCCGAGGCGAGGCCGGGCGCGTCGGACGAGAGCGACAGGTAACGGCCGTCCGGGGACAGTGCGATGGCGTTGACCTGGCTGTCCTCGGGGTACGGGATACGGCCCGCCTCCGCGCCCGTGCCGGTGTTCGTCACGACGATGTCCGCCGTGAACCCGCCCTCCTCGTCCCCCTTCGCCTTCAGGTCGTTGTACGCGAGGAAACGGCCCCGGTCGGAGAGCGCGCCGAGGCGGTCGCCGATCTCGGGCACGGTGTGCTGGGTGACGGATCTGCCGCGCTTGGCGCCGGTGCTCAGGTCGATGAGGCGCTGGGCGGGGTTCTCGCCGTCGCTCATCCGGAGCAGGCCGGTGCCGCCGTCCGGCGAGAGGGCGACGGCCCGCACCCCGGCGGTGGCGGGCTTTCCTTCGAGGACGGTGGTGAGGTCGAGGCGCTGGACCTGGTTGGTGCTGCCGGAGATGTACGAGAGCGTTCCGGTCTCCTCGTCCAGGGCGGCCTGGCCGATGTCGGTGCCGCTCCGGTCCGTCCGGCCGCTCCCGTGGATCCGTACGAGCGGCGCGGCGCCCGATACGGCGTCGCGCGGCCAGACCTCCAGCCCGGACGCCTCGGAGGTGCCGACGAGGTAGCCGCCCCCGGAGCTGAAGGTCACCCGGTCGAACGCGGTGTCGGGGCGGCCGACGACGTCCTTCGCGTCGAGGCCCCAGAGCGTGGGCGCGTCACCCTGCGAGGCGATGAGCAACGTCCGCCCGTCCGGGG
The DNA here is from genome assembly GCF_044752945.1 of Streptomyces sp. NPDC088554. Classification (NCBI taxonomy): domain Bacteria; kingdom Bacillati; phylum Actinomycetota; class Actinomycetes; order Kitasatosporales; family Streptomycetaceae; genus Streptomyces; species Streptomyces sp. NPDC088554. Next base: position 59,180 of record NZ_JBIVMF010000012.1, read on the forward strand.
AGAATTGGAGGGTTCCGGGGCAGCCGGCGCCCTCGGTGGTGAGGAACGGGTCGGGGGTGAACACGGGCGCCTGCGCCTGCGGCGGTGAGCCCGCGCCGTCGGAGCGGAGCGACCGTACCCGTACGCGCTTCTCCGTCCCGTCGCCGTCACCGCTCCCGTCACCGTCACCGCAGATCGCGACCGCGCGGCCGTCCGGGGAGAGGCCGGCCGTGTCGCCCCGCAGGCCGGTGAGGAGGGTGGTCCCGGACGGGTCGACCACGCGCCACCCGGCGTCGTCCGGTTCGGCCAGCAGCAGATGGCCGGTGTTCGCCATCGCCTCGGGTACGGACTCGCCGAGGTCCTCGATCACCTTGCCGACGCGCTTGCCGGTCCGGGTCGAGACACGCTGGTACGAACCGTCGCCATCCCCGTCCCCATCCCCGTCTCCGTCCTCGTCCGGGGCCAGGGCCGTGGCGCCGTCCGGGCTGATCAGCGGCTCGGTGGCGTCGCCCGGCGCGAGGGAGCGGGCCAGGGTGAGGGGCTTCCGCACGCTCCCCCGGCCCGTTCCGAGGTCCCGGAACGTGGTCTCCGAGGGTGTGTACGTGGTGACCGCGCGCCCGTCCGAGGAGAGGATCCGGCCCGCGTCGGTGCCCAGCTTCTGGTCGGGCAGCTCGATCGCCTCGCTCTCGCGCTGGGTCGCCGCCGAGCCGAGCGCGGCCCGCGACTCGGCGGTCTGCGCGATGTTCCAGGCGGCGAGGCCGAGCAGCATCGCGGTGTCCGGTTCCGTACCGCGCAGGCTGCCCGCGGCCTGCGCGACGCTCCTGGCGGTCGCCTGGTCCGCCCGCCGCCCGGCCTCGACCCCCTGCGACCAGGCGACCCCGCCCGCCGCCAGCGCGGCCACCGTCAGCGCGGCGACCCCGGCGATCAGCCTGCGACGGCGCTTGGCGCCCCGGGTGGCCTGGGCGCGGGCCGTCTCCAGGAAGCGCGTCTCCAGCGGATTGGGGCGCAGCGGGAAGGGGGCGGACCCGGCCAGCCAGTCCAGGCAGGTGCGCAGGGTGGTGCCGTGCGGCAGGTCGTCCCGGCGTTCGCCGTGGGCGTCCCAGAAGCGGGCCGCCGCGCCGATCCTGCGCAGCATGACGAGGCCCGCGCGGTCGGCGCCCGTCCACTCCCGCAGCCGCTGCCAGGCAGGCAGTACGGCGGCGCTGACCAGCCGTACGGAACCGTCGTCCGCGACGGTCAGGACCCCGGCGGCGGCGAGCCCCTCGACCGCCCGGCCGATCGCCTTCCGCTCCTCTTCGGGCCGTCCGGCGTACAGCTCGTCGGAGCTCGCGGTCCTGATGGAGTCCTCGGCGCCGTCGGGGTCCTCGCCGGGGGCGACCAGCCGTAACAGGACGTCCCTGGCCGCGTGCCGGGCGGTCGGCGGCAGCTCGACGAAGGCGGTCTCCGCCCGGTCGCCGAGGGCGGGCAGGACCATGGTGGCGGCCAGGCCGTCGGCGCGCTCCTCGGGGGTGGCGGCCCGGCGGGCGCCCGATTCGAGCAGGGCGGTCAGCGGGACGGTCCGCGGCGGCTCGACCCCGACGTCCACCGCGTCCGCCGTGTGCCAGGCGGGCACGGACGCCAACTCCCCCTCCTCCCCAATGAGTCCGGCCAGCAGCTCGAACGCGGTGGGCCGCAGCTCGGGATCCTTGGCGAGGGCGTCCGCGATCAACGATCGTACGGACAAGGGTAGTACGGACAGATCGGGGTCCACCGTGGCCGTACGGTAGGCGACTTGGCCGAGGTTCGAACCCCGGAAGGGTTCGTCGCCGGTCGCGGCGAAGACCACGACGGCCGCCCAGGCGAAGATGTCGGAGGCGGGTGTGGCGCGCTGTCCGCGGAGGACCTCGGGGGCCATGTAGCCGAGGGTGCCCATGAGCGCGCCGGTCACGGTGAGCGACATCTCGGGGGCGCGGGCGATGCCGAAGTCGATGATGCGGGGGCGGTCGGGGGCGAGCAGGATGTTGCCGGGCTTGAGGTCGCGGTGGATCACCCCGGCCTGGTGGATGGCGGCCAGGGCGGTGGCGGCGCCGGTCGCCAGCCGCAGGACCGCGTCCTTGTCGAGCGGCCCGTTCGCCCGTATCTCCTCGGCGAGGGACGGCCCGTCCACGTACTCGCTGACGAGGTACGGGACTTCCTCGTCCAGGCCCACGTCCAGGATGCGCGCGGTGCAGAAGGAGGCGACCAGACGGGCCGCGTCCGCCTCCTTGCCGAACCGCTGCCGGACGTCCGCCGAGGAGCCCTGGTGGAGCACCTTCAGCGCGACCCGGTCACCGCGCGCGTCGTACGCCTCGTACACCACGCCCTGACCGCCTGCTCCGAGGCGCGAGGCCAGCCAGTATCCGCCGACCCGCTCGGGGTCGTTCGTCGCGAGCGGGGTGCCCAATGGGGTTGCTCCTCTGCGCGGTTGCTCCGGTGTGCACCGGCCGCCACCGGAGCGGCGCCCCGGGAACGACCTCCCCCGAGGGGGGATCGTATCCGCAGCTACCGGGGGCTCCGCCCTAGGGTCCCTCCACCACCGTCGCTCCCCGCGCCGGGGAGTCCGCGACCCTGGCCGTACGGCAAGTGCCCGAGCCCAGCAGAGAGTTGGCCACCAGGGCCGCTTCGGCGGCGGACTTGACCAGGAACGCGGTGGTCGGTCCCGAGCCGGAGACCAGGGCGGCCAGCGCGCCCGCGGCGGTGCCCGCGGCGAGGGTGTCGGCCAGGGACGGGCGCAGGGCGAGGGCCGCGGGCTGGAGGTCGTTGGCGAGGGTGGCCGCGAGGGCGGTGGGGTCGCCGGCGCGCAGGGCGGCCAGGAGGGCGGGGGCGGCGGTGGGCGCCGGGATGTCCGTCCCTTCGGCGAGCCGGTCGAACTCGCGGAAGACCGTAGGGGTGGAGAGGCCGCCGTCCGCGACCGCGAAGACCCAGTGGAAGCCGCCGTCGACGTCGATCGGGGTGAGGTGTTCGCCCCGGCCGGTGCCGAGCGCGGCCCCGCCCAGCAGGCTGAACGGTACGTCACTGCCCAACTCGGCGCAGATGTCGAGGAGTTCGTCCTGCGAGGAGCCCAGCCCCCACAGGGTGTCGCAGGCCAGCAGCGCGCCCGCGCCGTCCGCGCTGCCGCCCGCCATGCCGCCCGCGACGGGGATGTCCTTGGCGATGTGGATATGGACGCGCGGGTCGATGCCGTGGCGTGCGGCCAGGGCGATGGCCGCGCGGGCCGCCAGGTTCGTCGCGTCGAGGGGGACCTGTGCGGCGTCCGGCCCTGTGCAGGTGATCCGGAGCGCGTCGGCCGGGGTCACGGTGATCTCGTCGTAGAGGCCGACCGCCAGGAAGACGTTGGCCAGGTCGTGGAAGCCGTCGGGGCGGGCCGCGCCCACCGCGAGCTGGACATTGACCTTGGCCGGGACCCGGACGGTCACGGACGCGGCGCCACCGGGCGCGCTCACGTGCCCGTCCCCTTCGGCCGGCTCCCCTTCGGCCGTCGGCACGCTCATGCCCCCGCCCCCTTCGCCTCGGCGATCCGCGCGAACTCCTCCACCGTCAGCGACTCCCCCCGCGCCTGCGGCGACACACCGGCCGCGACCAGCGCCGCCTCCGCCGCCGGGGCGGAGCCCGCCCAGCCCGCGAGAGCCGCGCGCAGGGTCTTGCGGCGCTGCGCGAAGGCCGCGTCGACGACCGCGAAGACCTCGGCCCTGGCGGCCGTCGTCTTCACCGGCTCCGTCCTGCGGACGAGCGAGACGAGCCCGGAGTCGACGTTCGGCGCGGGCCAGAAGACGGTGCGCCCGATGGCCCCGGCGCGCTTGACGTCCGCGTACCAGTTGGCCTTCACCGAGGGCACCCCGTACACCTTGCTGCCCGGCGCGGCGGCCAGCCGGTCGGCGACCTCGGCCTGGACCATGATCAGGGTCCGCTCGATGGTCGGGAAGTGCTCCAGCATGTGGAGCAGCACCGGCACGGCGACGTTGTACGGGAGGTTCGCGACCAGCGCGGTCGGCGCGGGGCCCGGCAGCTCCCGTACCCGCATCGCGTCGGAGTGCACCAGCGCGAAGCGGTCGGCGCGCTCGGGCATCCTGGCCGCGATCGTCGCGGGGAGCGCGGCGGCGAGGACGTCGTCGATCTCGACGGCCGTCACCCGGTCCGCCACCTCCAGCAGCGCCAGCGTCAGCGAGCCGAGCCCGGGGCCGATCTCCACGACGACGTCGTCGGGGCGCACCTCGGCGGTGCGGACGATCCGGCGGACGGTGTTGGCGTCGATGACGAAGTTCTGGCCGCGCTGCTTCGTGGGGCGTACACCCAGCGCCGTGGCCAGCTCACGGATGTCGGCGGGGCCGAGGAGCCCGGGGAACTCCGGCCCGGAGGTGTCGGAGGCGCCGGAGGGCGCCGCCTCGGGCTCGGCGGATACGGGCTCGGCGGACACGGCCTCGGGGGCGGGTCCTGGTGCGTCGGGGACGTCGGGGTCAGTGGTGCTCACCCGGTCAGCCTACGGCCGCAGTGCGGCCAGGGGCTCGCCCCCCGCTGTACGTAGAGCTTCTTCGCGCGGTACGTCTGCTCCCCGGCCGGGGCGTCCTGCGGGCGGCCCGCGCCGCCGAGGGAACGCCAGGTGCCGGTGTCGAACTGGTAGAGGCCGCCGTAGTTCCCCGACGGGTCCACGGCCGTGGGGCGGCCGCCCGACTCGCAGGCGGCGAGCGCGCTCCAGTCGAGGCCGTCCGCGCCCGCCACGGAGGCCGGCGCCGTCCTCGTACCGAATCTGACGCGCTGGGTGACGGGCGCGCGCAGCCTCTCCTCGGCGATCCGGCGGGGTTTCTGGCGGACGCCGTTGACGGTGCGCAGGGCGTACGTGAGCCGGCGCGCGCCCTGGACGCCGGGCCGGTCGACGATCTCGGTGCCGGTGAGGAGGGCCGCGTCGGGGGTCCTGACCGTGTCGTACGGGATGGGCTCCTCCCGTACCTCCTCGCTCTCCGTGATCCGCATGACGGTGACGGTCTGGCCGTCGCGCGGGAAGCTGTCCGGCGGTACGGAGGTGGTGTCCGCGCCGCGCAGGGTGATCCCGCTCTCGGCCAGGGCCTCGCGGACGGTCGCCGCGTTGGTGCGGACGGTGCGCTCGCGGCCGTCCGCCATGAAGGTGACGGCGCGCTCGGTCCGTACGTCCAGGGCCAGCCCGGCGCGTGGGATCGCGGTGGCGCGCGGGGCCGAGAGGAACGCGCCCTCGGCGCGCACCCCGAGCTGCTCCAGCGCGCCGTCGACCGTGCGCTCCGTCGTCCAGAGGCGGCGGCGTTCGCCGTCGAGGGTGAGGAGGACGGGGCGCCCGTGGCGGACGGTGACCTCGTCGCCGTTGGCGAGCGCCGCGCCGGGCGCCGGGGCGACCAGATCGTGGGCGCCGACCGTGACGCCTTCGTGCGCGAGCAGCTCCTCGACGTCGCCCGCGAAGGTGTGCATGGTGCGCGGTACGCCGTCGATGTCGAGGCGGACGGCCTTGTCGTGGACCACGAACGCGGAGGTGCCGCCCGCCAGCACGGCCAGGACCAGCGCCTGCGGGATCAGCCGCCGGGGGCTCTCGGGCGGCGCGGCGGAGGCTTTACGGCGCCGGCGCGACGCGTCCCGGGCCGGGGCGGCGGGGTCGGGGGCGGGGGCCACCGGGACAGGCGGTGCGGCCGGGGCTGCTGGTGCGCCCGGTGCGGCCGGGGGCGGCTCCGCCCGGCGCGGCGCCACCACCTTCGTACCACCGGCGCCGCCCCTCGCACCGTGCCGTCCGCCGCCGCGTGCGGCGCGGTGGCTGCCCTGCGCATTGCTCATGACGATGACGCTCCACGGGATCCGGTCCGGTCCGCCCCGGCGACGGGGCGGGCCCGGGGAGACTAGCGGAGCCCGGGTCACTCTCCCAAGCCGGACGGCTACCCAGCGTGGCCGAATCCCCCGTGCGGCGTCAGTAGCCGAACGCGCGTGCCGTGTTGATCGAAATCGCCTCCGCCATGGCGTCCTCGCCGATCCCCCGCACCTCGGCCATCGCACGCAGCGTGACCGGAATGAGGTACGGCGCATTGGGCCGCCCGCGGAAAGGGTCGGGAGTAAGGAATGGGGCGTCCGTCTCGACAAGGACGAGTTCCAATGGCGCTACAGTGAGCGCGTCACGCAGCAATTGAGCGTTTTTGAATGTCACATTTCCCGCGAACGACATGTAATAACCGGCCGCCGCACATACTTCGGCCATTTCCGCGTCGCCCGAATAACAGTGGAAAATCGTGCGTTCCGGCGCGCCTTCCTCGGCGAGTACGCGCAGTACGTCGGCGTGCGCCTCGCGGTCGTGGATGACCAGCGCCTTACCGTGGCGTTTGGCGATCTCGATGTGCGCGCGGAAGGAACGTTCCTGGGCGGCCATGCCCTCGGGCCCGGTCCTGAAGTGGTCGAGCCCGGTCTCCCCGACGGCCAGCACCTGCTCCAGCGCGGCCAGCCGGTCGATCTCGGCGAGCGCGTCGTCCAGCGCCGGGTCGCCGCCGCCGTTCCTGGCGCCCTGACGGGACCAGCCGTCCGGGTCGCCGTGGACGATCCGGGGCGCCTCGTTGGGGTGCAGGGCGACCGCCGCGTGGACGTTCTCGTACGTTGCGGCCGTCTCGGCGGCCCAGCGCGACCCCTTGAGGTCGCACCCCACCTGGACCACCGTCGTCACCCCGACCGAGGCCGCCTTCTCCAGGGCCTCGGCGACCGTGCCGTCCTGCATGTCCAGGTGGGTATGCGCGTCCGCCACCGCCACCCGGAGGGGCTCGGGCAACGGCGGCGGAGCTTGCTTCGCACTCATGGACGCGATCCTACGAGCCCCGCGCCCCCGGCCTCACGGGCGGGCTCAGCCGCGGTGATGGTGCTGGAAGGGGTGCAGCAGGTCCGAGAGGTGCCAGTGGTGATGCCCGGCCGGCTCCCCCGTACCGTCCGCGTCCCCGCCGGGTATCGCTCCGGTGACGGTCTTCTTCTTGCCCGCCCTGGCGGGCTTCGCGGCCTTGGCCGTCTTCGCCGGGTGGTGCTGCTCCGCCATCAGCGCCCGTACCGACGACACCTGGCCGGACCGCATGATGCGTACGACATGACCCTCGCAGTTCACACAGGTCGGGCTGGACAGCGGCGAGGGAACCCGCTCCCCGTCCGCCTTGTACACCACATGATTCCGGCCGACCCCATCGACGTAGTGCTCTATGTCGTAGGACTGCTCCCAGCCGTGCCCGCACCTCATGCAGCAAAAGGCATATGCCTCGTGGGCGACTGCCGTGCCCGTGATCTCACTCATGCCAGCTCCTCTCCACTGCCCCAGTGGACGCCTCTGCCGGCGGGAGCGCATCAGCCCTGTCGATTAATGGATCGGTCTTGGCCTTTTCATGCCCTGAAGGCCTTCATAAGACCCGCCGCGCGGTCTGCGCTTTACATTTCAAGATAGTCCTTTGCCATCGGACCGGCCGGCCGCGGCCGAAGCGCCCGGTGCCGTCCGCGCCGCGTTCTTCGCGGCGACGACCGCGTCGAACACCTCTCGCTTCGGGACGCCCGCCTCGGCGGCGACCGCCACGATGGCCTCCTTGCGTCGCTCGCCCGCCTCCTCGCGCGCCCGTACCCGTGCCACCAGCTCCGTCGCGTCCAGCTCGCCGGGGTCCGGTTCCGGGGCGCCCTCGACGACCACGGTGATCTCACCGCGTACGCCCTCGGCGGCCCAGCGCGCCAGGTCGGCCAGGCCGCCGCGCTTCACCTCTTCGTATGTCTTGGTCAGCTCGCGGCAGACGGCGGCCCTGCGGTCGGCGCCGAAGACCTCGGCCATCGCGGCGAGGGTGTCGTCCAGCCGGTGCGGGGCCTCGAAGTAGACGAGGGTGCGCCGTTCGGCCGCGACCTCGCGCAGCCGGCCGAGCCGCTCGCCCGCCTTGCGCGGCAGGAAGCCCTCGAAGCAGAAGCGGTCCACGGGCAGCCCGGAGAGCGCCAGCGCGGTCAGCACGGCGGACGGCCCCGGTACGGCGGTGACCTTGATGTCCCGTTCGACGGCCGCCGCCACCAGCCGGTAGCCCGGGTCGGAGACGGACGGCATGCCCGCGTCGGTGACGAGCAGCACCCGCGACCCGCCGGTCAGCGCCTCGACCAGCTCGGGGGTCCTGGCGCTCTCGTTGCCCTCGAAGTACGAGACGACCCGGCCCCTGGTGCGTACCCCGAGCGCCTGTGTGAGCCGGCGCAGCCGTCGGGTGTCCTCGGCGGCGATCACATCGGCGGTCTCCAGCTCGACGGAGAGCCGCGGTGGCGCGTCCGTGACATCGCCGATGGGTGTTCCGGCGAGGACGAGCGTGCCGGTCGTGCCCTGTGCCGGGGGTGTTCCTTGCGCCGTGCGCGCTGTCTGCGTTCCGTGCGTTTCCATCACACCGGCCATCCTCGCAGGGAACTCCGCTCGCGAGGGGCGCGTCCCCCGCACAGCGGTGTTCCCTACGATGGCGCGGTGACGAGTACTGCGCCAGAAGCCCTCCAGGGGCACGACGCCGGGGACAAGCCGCCCGCATGGCCTCAGCGGCTGCGCCGATTCGGGTACCGCCCGCGGCCGGTGATCGGCCTCCGCGAGCGGCTGGTGCCGCCGTACACCCGGCCCTCGGGACGGCTGTGGGACGTCCTCGGCGTGCCGCCCACGACGGCCGACCGGATCGTGCGCCGATCCGCGTGGGGCGGGCCGCTGCTGGTGGCGCTGGTCGCCGGGGTGCTGCGGTTCTGGCATCTGGGCAGCCCGCGGGCGGTGATATTCGACGAGACATATTACGCGAAGGACGCCTGGGCGCTCATCAATCAGGGGTACGAGGGCAGCTGGCCCAAGGACATCGACAAGGCGATCCTGAAGGATCCGTCGGCGGTGCCGATCCCGTCCGATCCCGGCTATGTGGTGCACCCACCGGTCGGCAAGTGGGTCATCGGGCTCGGGGAGCAGCTCTTCGGATTCGACCCGTTCGGCTGGCGTTTCATGGTGGCGCTGCTCGGCACGCTGTCGGTGCTGATGCTGTGCCGGATCGGGCGCAGGCTGTTCCGCTCGACCTTCCTGGGGTGTCTGGCGGGCGCGCTGCTCGCGGTGGACGGGCTGCACTTCGTGATGAGCCGGACGGCGCTGCTGGACATGGTGCTGTCGTTCTTCGTGCTGGCCTCGTTCGGCTGTCTGCTGGCCGACCGCGACTGGGCGCGCCGGAGACTGGCGGCGGCGCTGCCGGTGGACGCGGAGGGGGTGCTGCGCCCGGACGCCCTGGTCGCGGACCGGCTGCGGCTGGGGTGGCGGCCCTGGCGGCTGGCGGCCGGGGTGACGCTGGGGCTGGCCTTCGGGACGAAGTGGAACGGGCTGTACATCCTGGCCGCCTTCGCGCTCATGGCGGTGCTCTGGGATGTGGGCGCGCGCCGGACGGCGGGGGCGGTGGCGCCGTACCGGGTGGTGCTGAAGCGGGATGTCCTGCCGGCCTTCGTCTCGACGGTCCCGGTCGCGATCGTCACGTACGTCGCCTCGTGGACCGGCTGGATCGTCACCGACCGGGGGTACTTCCGGAACTGGGCGGCGACGGCGGGGCAGGGCGGCAGCTGGACCTGGCTGCCGGACTGGGTGCGCAGTCTGTGGCACTACGAGTACGAGGTCTACCAGTTCCATCTGAATCTGACCTCGGGCCACACGTACCAGTCGAACCCGTGGAGCTGGATCGTCCTGGGCCGCCCGGTCTCGTACTTCTACGAGGACCCGGCGGCCGGTACGGACGGCTGCCCGGCGGACACGGTCGGCAAGTGCGCGCGCGAGGTGCTGGCGATCGGCACCCCGCTGCTGTGGTGGACGGGCGCGTTCGCGCTCTGTTACGTGCTGTGGCGCTGGTTCTTCCGCCGTGACTGGCGTGCGGGCGCCATCGCGTGCGCGGTGGCGGCGGGCTGGGGGCCGTGGTTCCTGTACCAGCACCGGACGATCTTCCTCTTCTACGCGGTCGTCTTCGTCCCGTACCTCTGTCTGGCCGTGTCGATGATGGTCGGCGCGATCCTGGGCCCGCCCGGCTCCGACGAGCGCCGCCGTACGGTGGGCGCGGTCGCGGCGGGGGTACTGGTGCTGCTGATCATCTGGAACTTCATCTACTTCTGGCCGCTGTACACCGGCACCCCGATCCCGCTGGACTCGTGGCGGTCGCGGATGTGGCTGGATACGTGGGTGTGAGGGCGTGGGGCGGGCCGGAAGTGGCGCGTGTCGCAGTCCGGTAACTCCCGGCCCGCCGGACACATGGGTCCCGTAGAGTGCGGCAGGCCATGACTGACCGTGTTTCCGGATCGTCAGGGTGGTCACGGAGGCCCTGGGGAGGGGAACTGCACTCATGCGCAGTGGAGCGAAAACCGCCGTCATAGGCGGAGTGTTTCTCGTGGTCGCGGGCGGAGTGGGATACGGCGCGTACACCGGTCTCGTCGGCCCCGGTGCCCCCAACACCTCCGCCGAGGTCAGGACCGGACCGCTGACCGCCGAGGAGGTCGACGGCGCCGCGAAGGAGTTCCTCACCCAGTGGGCGAGCGGGAAGGACGCGTCCGCCGTCGGGCAGTTGACCACCGACGCGACCGCCGCCGCCTCGTACATCAACAGCTTCCGCGAGGAGGCCCGGGTCACCTCCCCTGTGATCACTCCGGGGGTGGCGGTCGGGACGAGGGTGCCGTTCACCGTCAGCGCGACCGTCACGTTCGAGGGAAAGTCCGCGCCCTGGGAGTACGGCTCCGAGCTGACCGTCGTCCGCGGGCAGACCACCGGGCGGCCGGTCGTCGCCTGGACGCCCTCGGTGCTCTACCCGAAGCTGACGACGGCCACCCGCCTGGTCACCGGCGAGGCGTCGGCGCCGCAGATCGACGCCGTCGACCGCAACGGCGTGGAGCTGACCGCCGAGAAGTACCCGTCGCTCGGGCCGATCCTGAACGAGCTGCGCGAGAAGTACGGCAAGGACGCGGGCGGTTCCCCGGGCATCGAGCTGGCGCTGAAGGCCGACGAGTCGGCGGCCGGCGCGGCCGACCAACCCGCTGATCAGACGCTGGTCCAGCTCGCCGAGGGCATTCCGGGGAAGCTGACGACCACGCTGGACGCCACTGTGCAGGGGGCCGCCGAGCGTTCGGTGAAGACCTTCAGCGAGGCGTCGGTCGCGGCCGTCAAACCGAGTACGGGTGAGATCCTGGCCATCGCCAACAACCGCGCGGACGGCTTCAACGCGGCGATGCTCGGCAAGCAGGCGCCCGGCTCCACGATGAAGATCGTGACGGCGGCGCTGCTGCTGGAGAAGGGGCTCATCGGCGCGGACAAGGCCGCCGAGTGCCCGAAGGACGCGTCGTACATGGGCCGCGGCTTCACCAACCTCAACGGGTTCTCGCTGGACGACCAGCCGTTCTCGACGAGCTTCGCGCGCTCCTGCAACACCGCTTTCATCAAGCTGATCGACGATGTCGGCGACGACTCCGCGCTCGGCAAGGAGGCGGCGGAGGTCTTCGGCATCGGCCTCGACAACTGGAAGACCGGCGTCCCGACCTTCGACGGCAGTGTGCCCGCGACGGCCGGCGGCGAGGCGGCGGCGCAGTACATCGGGCAGGGTACGGTCCAGATGAACGTCCTCAACATGGCGTCCATCACGGCCACCGTCAAGGACGGCGCGTTCAAGCAGCCGGTCCTCGTGGCGCCCACCCTCGACAACCGGCAGACCGCCACCGCCGCGCGCACGCTCTCGCCCGCGGTGGCCCAGCAACTGCGCCGGATGATGCGGATCACCGCGACCAGCGGCACGGCCGCGACCGCGATGTCCGGGCTCGGCGGCGACAAGGGCGCGAAGACCGGCTCGGCGGAGGTCGACGGGCAGGAGACGTCCAACAGCTGGTTCGCCGGCTACCGCGACGACCTGGCCGCCGCCGCGGTCGTCCAGGCCGGCGGCCACGGCGGCGACGCGGCGGGCCCGGTCGTGGCGGCGGTGCTGGGCGCGGGGTGAGCCCGGCGCCGGTGATGCGACCGACGCCGGTCGGATGACGTGCCGGCGGTACGTACGTCCGCGCGCCAGGGTCCGCCGCGCTAGGCGCCTTCCGGGGTCACCGTGCTCCGTACCGCGCGTACCAGCGCCTGGGCGCGGGGGTCGGCCGTGACGCCCTTGCGCATGCCGTTGGTGACGTACCCGAGGGCGATGCCCGATTCGGGGTCGGCGAAGCCCAGCGAGCCGCCCCGGCCCGGGTGGCCGAAGGAGCCGGGGGCGAGGAGCGGGGCGGCCGGGCCGTGGAGCATGAAGCCGAGGCCGAAACGGGTGGCGACGACCAGGACGCGGTCCGGGCCCGCGGACTCCTCCGTACGGGCGAGGGTGAGCGTGGCCGGGGCGAAGAGCCGGTGGCCGTCGACCGGTCCGATCATCGCCGCGTAGCAGCGGGCCAGCGCGCGGGCGGTCGAGATGCCGGCGGAGGCGGGGAGTTCGGCGGCGCGGTAGGCCGGGGCGTTCTCGTCGGGCGGCGGGTCGATCGTGCCGAAGGCCCGGCGGGTGAGCGACTCCGGGTCCTGGTACGCCTGGGAGACGGAGCGCTTGGGCCGCATCCGCAACTCGCCTCCCACCGTGGGCGGTTCGGGGAGCGGGCCGATCCGGCCGACCCGGTGCGCCTCCTCGGCGGGCAGTCCGATCCAGAAGTCGAGGCCGAGCGGCCGGGCGATCTCCTCGGCGACCCAGCGGCCGATGGTCCGGCCCGTGACCCGCTTGACCAGTTCGGCGACGAGCCAGCTGTAGGTGTGCACGTGATAGCCGTGGTCGGTGCCCGGCTCCCACGCGGGCCGCTGGGCGGCCAGCGCCCGCGCGCCCGACTCGCCGTCGACGGCCTCGGCGGGGGTGAGCGGCCGGTCGAGCACGGGCAGCCCGGCGCGATGCGCCAGCAGGTGCCGTACGAGCACGCGTTCCTTGCCCGCGGCCTTGAACTCCGGCCAGTACGTGCCGACCGGCGCGTCCAGGTCGATCTGCCCGCGCTGGTGCAGCAGCAGCGGTACGGCGGCGGCGATGCCCTTCGTCGCCGACCGTACGACCTGCGCGGTGTCCAGCGCCCAGGGCGCGGCGGCCCCGGCGGCGGCCGCCGAGGTGCCCGCGTCGACGTCCCGGGTGCCCGCCCACAGGTCGACGACCTTGCGGCCGTCCCGGTACACGGCCACCGCCGCGCCCTGTTCCCCGAGGCGCTCGAAGTTGCGTACGAAGGCGTCCCGCACCGGCTCGAAGCCCGCCTCCACCGTGCCCTGGACGTCCACGCCCGTACCCCCGCTCCTCGTCCCGTGCCGCACCGGCAGGGCGGCCCCTCCCATGGTGCAGCATGCGGGGCGCGGCACAGGCCCGGACCGCCGGTGAGCGCGCCGCCCGTCATGGTTCCGGCCGTCCACCGGGGAGGTGCTTGACCTGGCCATGTCATAACGCCAGGATGACCCCAACTCCCCACCCCTGGAGGCTTCATGCGACTCCGAACACGCGCGAGCGGCGGCAGGATCACCAGCCGCAGACGGACAGGAACCCTGGCCGCCCTGCTGGTGCTGGCCCTGGGCCTCACCGCCACCGCCACCAACGCCGACTCCCTCTCCCCGTCCCGGGCCGCGTCCGCCGAGGACGCCGAGCAGGAACGGGCCCAGGACGAGAACATCAGGCAGTACGAGATCCATCTGCGCTCCACCTCCGCGACGCGCACCGCGCTCGCCAGGACGGGCGTGACGGTCGACGAGGCGGACAGCGAGAGCGTCGTCGTCTCCGCCGACCCCGCGCAGGTCAAGAAGTTGACCGCGCTCGGCTACGCCCCCACACCGCTGGGCGCCGTTCCGGACCGTACGGTCAACGGTGTGGACATCACACCGTTCGACTTCCCGTCGGCCGACTCGAAATACCACAACTACGCGGAGATGACGAGCGAGATCGACTCCGTCATCGCGGCCAACCCCGGCATCGTGAGCCGGCGGGTCATCGGCACCTCGTACCAGGGCCGCGACATCGTCGCCCTGAAGATCAGCGACAACGCCGCCACCGACGAGGCCGAGCCCGAGGTCCTCTTCACCCACCACCAGCACGCGCGCGAGCACCTCACCGTCGAGATGGCGCTGTACCTGCTCAAGGAGCTGACCTCCTCCTACGGCACCGACTCACGCGTCACGAACCTCGTCGACAACCGCGAGATCTGGATCATCCCGGACCTCAACCCGGACGGCGGCGAGTACGACATCGCCACCGGCGCCTACCGCAGCTGGCGCAAGAACCGCCAGCCCAACTCCGGTTCCAGCGCGATCGGTACGGACCTCAACCGCAACTGGGCCTACCGCTGGGGCTGTTGCAACGGCTCCTCCACCAGCCCCTCCTCGGACACCTACCGGGGCCCGGCCGCCGAGTCCGCGCCCGAGGTGAAGGTCGTGGCGGACTTCGTGCGCAGCCGGGTCATCGGCGGTACGCAGCAGATCAAGGCCGCGATCGACTTCCACACCTACAGCGAGCTGGTCCTCTGGCCGTTCGGCTACACCACGGCCGACACCACCACCGGGATGACCGCCGACGACCGCAACGCCTTCGCCTCGGTCGGCGGGAAGATGGCCGCCAGCAACGGCTACACGGCCGAGCAGTCCAGCGACCTCTATGTCACGGACGGCTCGATCGACGACTGGCTGTGGGGCTCGCACAAGATCTTCGCGTACACCTTCGAGATGTACCCGAGGACGAGTTCGGGCGGCGGCTTCTACCCGCCCGACGAGGTGATCACCCGCGAGACCAGCAGGAACCGCGACGCGGTGCTCCAGCTGCTGGAGAACGCGGATTGCATGTACCGGTCCATCGGCAAGCAGGCACAGTACTGCTGACGCATCGTCAGCAGTGCGTGGCTCCGGGGGCGCCCTCCGTCGCCCCAGCCGTACGCGGCTCCGGGGGCGCCCCCCGTCGCCCATCACGGACGGGGGGCGCCTCGCGCGCGACCGGGGCGGGCGCTCTCGAACGCGTTCGTCATCCGACCTACTGACAGTTCATCAGATCGCGCTAACTCGCGGCCCGTTCACGGTAGGGCCGGACGGGTGACCCTACGCTCCTTGACGTCGCCCGGAAGAGGGCGGCATTCGTCGCGTGCCGCACGCGCGGGCAGTGTCAGTGGGGAAATCGGGGAGTGGACATGGCTTCTTCGGGTCGTAAAACCGTCACGACAGGTCGCAAAACCATCACAGCAGGCCGTAAAACCGTCACGGTGGTAGCGGCGGCTCTGGCGTCGCTGGGCATGGGCGGCGGCGCCGTCGCGTCAGCGGCCACCTCGCCGGCCCCGCCGTGCAGCGGGGTGGAGTGCCCCAGCCTCCGGCCGGTCAACATCGCTGCCACGCAAGGCACGTTGAACGTCACGCAGTTGCAGCTGGAGAACCTCGGCGCGCTCGTCGTCGACGCCGTCACCGGACAGCCCATCCGGGGTGTGCTGGTCCAGTTCTACACCGCGGGCGGCCGGCTGCTCGGGGCCGCCCACACCAACCACAACGGCGTCGCCGGGGTCGCCGCACCGGAGAACCTCGGCCCCGGCACGGTCCAGGAGCTGCTGTCCGGCTATGACGCCGTGCTGCTCGGGGACGGCATCCACACCCCGGCGACCGCCCACGGAGCGATCACCGTCGGAACCGACTGGGTGCCCCTCGGGAGCACGCTCTTCAGCGACCGTACGCTCAAGCGGGACGTGACCCCGGTCGACTGGACCCGGTAGCCGGACGCGTATCGGTGCCGGACGCGTATCGGTGCCGGACGCGCAGCCGGCCCCGTCCCGGCCGGCCATGCCTCGACCGGCCCCGTCCCGGCCGAGGCGCCTCGGCCGGTCGCATGGCCGGTCACGTCGCCTCGGTCGGCCGTACCACCGCCACCGCCGCCCCCGCCCCCGGCGCCGACACCGCCCCCGGGTCGAATCCGAACGGCAGCTCCAGCCGGTGCGCGGCCATCAGCGCCTCGTCTCGCAGCAGTTGACCGGTCGGGCCGTCCGCCACGATGACCCCGTCGCTCAGGATCACCGCACGCGGGCAGAGTTCGAGTGCGTAGGGCAGATCGTGCGTCACCATCAGCACGGTGATGTCCAACGACCTCAGGATATAGGCGAGTTCGCGCCGGGACGCCGGGTCCAGATTGGACGAGGGCTCGTCGAGTACGAGGATCTCGGGCTCCATCGCCAGTACGGTCGCCACCGCGACCCGGCGCCGCTGCCCGAAGGAGAGGTGGTGCGGCGGCCGGTCCGCGTACCCCGCCATCCCGACCAGCTCCAGCGCGGCCACGACCCGCGCCTCCAGCTCGGGTCCGCGCAGCCCGGCGGCGGCCGGGCCGAAGGCCACGTCCTCCCGTACGGTCGGCATGAACAGCTGGTCGTCCGGGTCCTGGAAGACGATGCCGACCCGGCGCCGGATCTCCGCCAGATCGCGCCGGGCGACCGGCAGTCCGGCGACCGCGACCGTCCCGGCGCCGGCCGTCAGGATGCCGTTGAGGTGCAGGACGAGTGTGGTCTTGCCCGCACCGTTGGGGCCGAGCAGCGCGACCCGCTCGCCGCGCGGGACGGTCAGGTCGACACCGAAGAGGGCCTGGTGGCCGTCCGGGTAGGCGTAGGCGAGCCCCCGCACATCGAGGGAGGCCGGAGGGAGAACGGGATCGGCCGCGGGGTCCAGGAGATCGGTCACAGGGTCCAGCCAAGCAGACACACCACGAGCGCCGACAGCGGGAGGGCGGCGGCGTACGTCCACTGCGCGCGGGAGGCGGTCACCTCGTCGATGACCGGCATGGCGCCCGCGTACCCCCGGCTCACCATCGCCAGATGCACACGCTCACCCCGTTCGTACGACCGGATGAAGAGCGCGCCCGCCGACTTGCCCAGGACGCCCCAGTGCCGTGGGCCGCGCGCCTCGAAGCCGCGCGAGCGGCGGGCGATGGACATGCGGCGCAGCTCGTCGGTGATCACATCGCCGTAGCGGATCATGAACGACGCGATCTGGACCAGCAGCGGAGGCAGCCGCAGCCGCTGGAGGCCGAGCAGCAGCGCGCGCAGCTCGGTGGTGGAGGCGAGGAGGACGGAGGCGGCGACCCCGAGGGTGCCCTTGGCCAGTACGTTCCAGGCGCCCCAGAGCCCGGGGACGCTGAGCTGCGCACCGGCCACGGCGATCCGCTCACCGGGCACGACGAACGGCATCAGCACGGCGAACGCCACGAACGGGACCTCGATCAGCAGCCGCCGCAGCAGGACCCCTGCGGGGATCCGGGCCACCCCCGCGACCGCCGCGAGCAGCACGCCGTACAGCGCGAAGGCCCACATCGCCTCGCGCGGGGTGGAGACCACCACGACGACGAAGCAGAAGACGGCGGCCAGCTTGCAGTGCGGGGGCAGCCGGTGGACCGGCGAGTCACCGGCCCGGTAGAGCCGGTGGGCATGGCCCGCGCCCATGTCAGACGCCCCCGGAGATCGCGGTTTCCGCAGGTTGGGCAGTACGGCGGCGGCGTACCGCCCAGAAGACCCCGCTGCCCACCGCGACCGTGGCGCCCACCCCGATGACCCCGGCGAGGCCACCGGAGAGCCGGGCGTCGGAGACGTCCTTGACGCCGTAGTCGGCGAGCGGCGAGTCCCCGGTGTGGTGCGGCTCGGTCTTCCGGTCGATGCCCTGGTCGGCGGCGACCTTCTCCAGTCCGTCGGGGCTGGCGGAGGCGTAGTACGAGACGAACCCGGCCAGGACGAGCGCGGTGACCAGCCCGGCCGCCCAGAACCCGCGGTTCGACCGCGCCGGGGCAGGGGCCGGGGCGGCAAGCTGCGGGTCGGCCGGCTCCCCGCCGACCCGCAGCTTGAGCGGGGCGGTCAGCCCGCGCGCGCCGTACACGAGGTCGGGGCGTACGGCGATGACGGCGCCCACCGTCAGCGCGGTGATCGCCGCCTCGCCGATCCCGATGAGGACATGGACGCCGACCATCGCGCTCAGCACCCGGCCGAGGGGGATGTCGGTGGTCCCGCCGACCGCGTACATCAGCGTGAAGGCGAACGCGGCGGCGGGCACGGAGACCAGCGCCGCGACGAAGGACGACACGGTCACGGAGCGGCGCGTACGGGGCAGGACCCGGACCAGGCCGCGGAAGAGGACGTACGAGACGACGGTGGTGACCACCCCCATGTTGGTGATGTTCACCCCGAGCGCGGTGAGCCCGCCGTCCGCGAAGAGGATGCCCTGCATCAGCAGGACGACGGATATGCACAGGACGCCGGTGTACGGGCCGACGAGTATCGCCGCCAGCGCCCCGCCGAGCAGATGGCCGCTGGTCCCGGCGGCCACGGGGAAGTTCAGCATCTGTACGGCGAAGACGAAGGCGGCGACCAGCCCGGCGAGCGGCGCGGTCCGCTCGTCCAGCTCCCGGCGCGCGCCCCGGAGACTGACCGCGACGGCGCCCGCCGCGACGGCGCCGGTGGCGAGGGAGACGGGCACATCGATGAAACCGTCGGGGACATGCATGGCGGGGCTCCGCTTCAGGGCCGTTCTGGGCTGTTCGGGGGCTTCGGGGATCTTCAGGTGCGGTAAGAGCCGTCTGATGATGAGCCCTCTTGCAAAGAGTTCGCAAGAGCATGTGCCCCGCAACCCACTCCACCCCTGTCCAAATTAATATGATTTACACTACAAACAGCTGAGAGATCGATAAGAATTCGAGGGAGCCAGCCGATGCCACCCGTCCTCGAACAGTCCGCCACGGCCCGCCTCATCACCGACGCCCCCCACCCGAGGACGGTCTCCGTCACTCTCCGCTACGACGGAACCGATCCGCTGGCCATGCGCATCGTCTTCCCGCCCGAGGTCTCCGCCGACCGCGGCGAAGTGATCTGGGCCTTCGCCCGCGACCTCCTGGAATCCGGCCTACGGCTCCCGTCCGGCTACGGCGACGTACAGGTCTGGCCCTGCGGCCGGGCGCAGACCGTGCTGGAGTTCCACTCCCCGGACGGCGTAGCGATGGTCCAGTTCGACTCGGCCCCCCTGCGCCGCTTCCTGCGCAACTCGTACGCGGTGGTCCCGGCGGGCGAGGAACGGCACGACATCGAGGTGGAGACGGAGCTGAGCAAACTGCTCCACCGGAGCTGAGCGCCGCCCGCTGTCGCCCGGTAGCAAGCAGGCAGAGGAACGCAGAAAGGCTGCCGCTCGCCTCATGAACGTCCCGAACGGCTGACACTGCACCACGGATCCCTCGCGCTCGCCGCCCAACAGGGCTGCGGGCCTGACGCGACACGTTCGTCAACGACCACCGCGAAGCCATCCTCACCATCCTGGCCTGGCTGGACCGGTGGCGGGAGAAGACCGGCCAAGGCGAAGCGTGGCCCTACTGGGTTACACGAGACGGTGCTCCCAGCGCAGGGCTGGGTTGTCTCCGATCTTGTACGTGTGCGTCCTGTCGGTGATGTGGAGTTGTACGGCGGTGATGTCGGGGCTTCCCGCGTCCTGCCAGGCGGTGAGGGCCTGTTCGATGTCGTCCCACAGGGCTACGGGGCCGCCCTGGCGGACGGTCCAGCCGTCGCCGTTGCGGTCGGCCGTGAACGCGGCGAAGGATTCGTGTCCGGAGTCGAAGACGTACAGGAGCCGGGTACCGTCAACTGCGGTGGCCCGGACGAACTGTGCTCCAGGTGCCGCGAGTTGGGCGAAGAAGGCAGACGTCCACTCCTCCAGCATCAGCGGTGACAGCTTGGCCGTACGCTCGCTGTCGGCGTAGGCCGTACGGGCGGACAGGTCCCCGGCAACGGGCACGGTGGCCTGGGAGCGGGCCTGCATGAACGAGGCTCGGCCGGTGATCCTGCCTTCGGCGGTGCCATTCTCTGTCACGGTGACTTTGGCGAGGCCGGTGCCGTAGGGCCAGGTGCCGAGGGTGGCCAGGATGATGCCGCCCGGCCTGGTCTGGCGGATCCAGGTGTGGGGGATTCGGCGGACGGCGCAGGTGGCGATGGTCCGGTCGTACGGGGCGCGGCGGGGGTGGCCGAGGAGTCCGTCCCCGGTCACGCTCCAGGTCGAGAATCCGGCTGTTTCCAGTGCGGTGTCCGCGCGGGCCGCTACGTGGGGGTCCACTTCGACGGTGGTGACGTTGTCCTCGCCGAGTCGGTGGCACAGCAGGGCCGAGGAGTAGCCGGTGCCCGTGCCGATCTCCAGCACCTGGTGCCCGTCCTGCACGTCCAGTTCTTCGATCATGCCGAGCACAGTGACCGGGGTGGTGGACGACGATGTGGGCACGCCCGTCACCAGGCTCGGGGCCTGGTCGGCGGTGCGGTGGCCGTCGAGCTGGGTGGTCAGGGTCTGGTCGCTGTAGGCGATTTCCGCCCACTCCACGGGGTCGGCTCCGGCTGCGGTGACCGGTCGCCAGCGGCCGTCATCCGTGGGCAGGAACACCCCGGGTTTCAGGAACAGTTCACGCGGTACGGCCTCCACCGCGGCCCGCCAGCAGGGGGTCGTCAGGACACCGGCTTTCTCCAACCGGTCGGCGAGGGCACGCCGGGCGGGCGCGGTATCGGTCATGGAGCTTCTCCTTGTACAGCAGGGTCGGCAGATCAACAAGTCAGCAGGTCGGCGAAGGCGGCGGACATCTCCAGCCCGGTCTTCTCCTCCAGCCACCCCCATTGGCCGTTGGGGTTCAGCTCCAGCCACCAGTAATCACCCGCCCGGTCCACGGCGAGGTCGAAGCTCCCGGACACCAGTCCGAAGTGGTCCAGGCAGGCGAGGAGTGCCTTATTCACCTGGCCGGGCAGGGCGATCACGGTGTAGGAGTGGGCGGCGTAGTCCTTGCGCCAGTCCAGCAGGCCGGAGTCGATCCGTACGGCGAACAGCTTCCCGCCTGCCACCAACACCCGCACATCGGCGGCCTTGTCCACACGGGCCTGGAACAGGTGTGGTGTCACGCGCACACTGTCATCGATCTCGGCGGCGGTCACCGGGTCCGCCCACCCCGTCACGGGAACTCCGTCTCGCTCGTACGGGGTCCACCGCAGCGTCTTGTGGATCACCTGACCATGAACGGTAATGAACTCCCGTGCCATGTCAGGATTGTTGGTCACGAGTGTCGGCGGAACGGCGAGGCCGATCCGCTGGGCGCAGGCGAGTTGGGCGGGCTTGTAGTCGGCTGCGGCGTTACGGAGCGGGTGGTTGACCCACTGCGGCCCGTCGAGGGCGTACAGGATGCCCCCGAGTCCGTACCGGACCTGCGCCGCCGCGAATCGGGCGTCGCCGTCGCTCAGGTGCGGGAAGGCGGGCCAGACGGGGCGGCGCCAGTACACCGCCCGCACTCTGGTCAGGTCGATGTCTCTCGACAGGGTACGTACCTGTCCGGCCACCGGGGCCAGGCAGGTACCGAACCGGGCCGAGACCGTCAAGTCTGTGCCAATGTCGGCGGGGTTGAACCTGACCACCGGCACACTCCGCCGGTTGAGCTGAGTGATCACCATGTCGGCGGTGACATCGTCCGCCTCGGTGGCCACCAGCACCGGCCTCTCCTCGGTCACCGGCATCAGTCCTGCTGACTGTCCTGGTCGTGCCCCTGGTCGTTCTGCGAATCCGAATTCGTGGTGGTGGACGTCTCGGTGCCGGAGCTGGTGCCGTGCTTGCCCATCTCGACCACCCGGCCGAACCGGTCCCGGAACATACCGAGTTGGGTAACCGGATCGACGGCGACCGTGGCATGCGGACGGCGGACGGTGGTCGGATACGGCGCGAGCCGCCCGACACCCCACGGACGACCGGAGGTGAGGTACGGAGCGGAGGTGGCGTTCTCGGGTTCGACGGGCGCGGCCATACCGCGTCTCCTTGTCTCTTGCCGGTCCCGGCCCGACCGGGCGCGGGAGGTGCGTGTTCGTCGCCACGGATCGGACTCGGGCGACGTGGCAACCGTGCCGGTGAACGTGAGCTGTCAGCAACGAAGTTGCGACTAATTGCGCACGTTCACCCGAGGTGGGTGAAAGCCGATTGGATCAACTGCTTTGCGCTGCCGCCATAGACAGCCATCCGGCCCAAGTTCCGGAACGCCTTGGAGTAATCGGCGATCTCTCCGGGCTGCCTGACATTGATCTCGGCCGTCAGCGTCTCGACCACCACATGCCGGTCATCGAACATGTAGAACCCCTCCAGCGGCCAGATCACACGCTGCGCGGTGAAGGGGATCACCCCCAGGGAAACGCTGGCCAGCGGTATCACCGAAAGAAGGTGGGTGAGCTGATCGGCCATGACCCCGGCATCACCGACCCGGGCACGCAATACCCACTCCTCCAGGAGCACCACGAAGCGGTGATTTCCCTGGTACAGGAAGCGGCTGCGGGCCACCCGGGCGGCAACCGCGTCGGCGACGTCGTCGGGTGTCCCCTGGAACTCGGTGATCCGGCGCATGAGCGCGGTGGCGTAGGCGGGGGTCTGGAAGAACCCCGGGACACCGTTGGAGGCGTACACGCGGCACACTTCGGCGTTCTCGTGCAGCGTGTAGAAATCCTCCTGGACCTTGCGCATTCCGTTGCGGTGCAGACGGCGCCACTCCATGTACATGGAGTCGACCGCCCGAGCGGTGGCGATCAGGTCTTCCGTCTGGTCCAGGGCTCCGCAGGCGGCACACCATGCGCGGATGTCGGCGTCGGTGGGTGCGGCCGTACCTTTTTGGATGCGGGTCGTCTTCGCGGGATGCCAGCCGCACCGGGTGGACAGTTCCTTACCGGTCAGGCCGGCATCCTTACGGATGTGAGCCAGGCGTACGGCGAGGGCCTCGCGGGCAGCCTGAGCGCTGGACGACGGGGACGATGGCATGGGCCGTGCGAGCGGGATCAGACGGTGAATTTCTCGTGGTCGGTGGCTCGTTCCCACACGGCTTCGAACGCCGAGGCGCAGAGCTTCACCGCGGCTGGGTCTTCGCTGAACGCGTGTCCGGCCCAGTCACCCTCACCGGTGAAGTGATGGAAGAGGACCAGCCTGTCGTCGATCAGCCAGAAGTCGTTACCGGGCAGAGCAACATCCGACGCATGACAGCGTGCCAGCCAGCGCACCTGTTCACCGATCGCGACGTTGACCGGGGTGAGCGCGTGCTCGTACCGGATGTAGTCGGTGACCGGCTCGGAGACGATCCGGGCCCGGCGCATGATCACTCCCCGCGCCACGGCCTCGCGTACCAACGGGGTCCAGCCCTGCCACTGCGGCGAGCCGGGATCGAGATCGGCTTCACCTGTCCGGAGGAAACGCTCGTAGGTCTCCACCTCGTCACCGACGCTGTAGACATCACGCATCTCCAGATGCACAGCGGTGTTCCGCGCGGACCTGAGCAACTCAGCGAAGTCCGGTACGCCGTTCTGCGACATCACACGCCTCCCTCAGAATCGGCACCATACGCGCCGGAATACGGATGACCGTCTCATGCCCCGGAATACCCGGGTCATGGCCGGTTACCCACTCGGTCCCGCCGATCTGGGCCTTCAGTAACTCGTTGGCTTCTTCGCCCTGGAGGAGCAGGTCGGCCGTCTCCTCATGCACCCAGACGGTCGGTGAACCGCCCCCGGTGGTCTCCGGATCGATCCCGATGAAGGTCAGATCCACAATGCCCTCCCGCAGCAAGCCAGTTGTGTCTTCTTGCGTGCGACACTTCCCGAATGCCTGCGTCGGCGTCAAGGACGGCACGCTCTCCGCACCGAATTGGCCTGATGACACAGCAGAGCCGTCAGAGGGTGCCGGACCGGAGCGCCTCGATCATCGGGGCGCCGAAGCGACGCGGCACGCAATGGCCGGCGTCGGCGCGCGGAGTGTGTTCCGGTGCCTGCGGGCCGTCGGCGATCGAGGCCGCCGGCCCGCCTACGTCTTCGCCTACGGGAAGACGGTAACAACCGGACACGGCCCGGTGGGTGGTGGTTGTCGGCCGGTCAGCGGTTGTCCCCCAGTTCCTGGTGCATCTGGGGCTGGTCGTCCTCGTTGTGCGTCAGGGCGTGGCGTTCGACGTCGTTGAACGCCTTCGAGGCGATGCCGAGCACCTCCTTGTACGGGTTGACGCCGACCACCTTCTTGGCGGCGCCGCCGAGCAATCCGCCCGCGGTGCCGCTGAACAGGCCGTGGCCGGCAGCGAGGGGCTTGCCGGCCGCGTCCAGGATGCTGCGCTTGAGGCCGGCCATATCGGCGTACTTGTCGGTCAGCGCGGTGCGGACCATCGCGACGTACGCGTCGTGGATGCCGGGAGGCAGGAACTTCTTGTAGAAGTTGATGGCCTGCTCGGTCATGAAGACGCCGTCGTCGGTCTTGACCCACTCCCTGTCCCGTTCCTGGTTCCAGATCGCCTCGACCTCGTCGGCGTTCTTCGGCAGCAGCCACTTCTCGGGGGTGCCGAGGTAGTGGCTGACGTAGTGCCAGGCCCCGACGAAGCCGTGGGCGTCTTCGCGGGAGACGTCCAGGCCCAGGTTCCGCATCGCCTGGAGGATCTGGGTACTGAAGACGCAGGCGGCGCCGGTGGTGTACTTCTGGGAGACGGGCTCGCCCCACTTCTCGTAGTCCCACACACCGCTCTTCTTGTGCAGTTGCCGCACGGAGGCGTGGACCAGGCGGACCTTGGTGACGGTCGCGGCCAGACTGCCGTCCCGCAGAGCGTTCTTGTCACCCATGTCGAGGAACAGCCGCGAGGACTGCGACAGCCGGCGCCCCGGGCCTTCGACCCCGCCGAGGCGGCCGGTGGAACGCAGCGTGAACGCCCCGGTGGGAGAGAGATAGGTGCCGATCAGGCCGACGGTGCCCTGGAGCATGGACGCCTCGCCGTGGTGGTGCGCGAAGAACCCCTCGGCCGCCTTGACGTCCGCCTCGCTCCAGTCCGGCGGCGGGGCCTGCGCCTCCCGCATGAACTGCGCCAGTCGCTCCGGGAGTTGTGACAGGTCCTGGCCCGGACCCAGCTTGTTGATCGTCCGGAACAGCGCGTTGACCCCGTCGACCTCCTGGTGGGCGATCAGGTCGGACACGAGCGTATCGGCGACCGGATCCCCGACCGCGTTCGCGGCTTCCAGCTCCGCTCGGGCCGATGCCTTCGTCAACGCCACAGGAACACTCCTTCGTCTCTCGTGGCCGGGACCGACCGGGGCCGCCACCGGCCCCGTCCACCCCGAACACACTTCGTCCCGCCCGGACCGCGGATCGGCCGGGCAGGATGAAAACGCCTCAGGAGGACCGGAGTTGCGCCGGATCGCGGCGAACCACCCGAAGGGGGATGGCCACGGCTCAGTACCTGGTCGCGGCCGACCGCGGGCACAGCACGGTACGACAGGCACGGGGCATCCCGATGACCGGCACCGCGGACTTCCAGCTCTCCGCACGGTCCGACGCACGGTCCGACGCGCAGTCCGACGCGCAGTCCGACGCACGGTCCGACGCGCAGTCCGACGCACGGTCCGACGCGCAGTCCGACGCAGGATCCGACGCGGGCGTGGAGCCGGACACCCCCGACGGCGTACACGCACAGCCCCGGCCGTGGCGGAGGACAAGCGCTCGCGTATCCGAGGATCACACCACCGGGTGCCGGACGGTGTCCGCGTCGGGGGCTTCCCGGCCGGCCCCCACCACACCGCTTGCCGGAGGAAGGCACAGCGTGATGCCGCCCCGGGTTCGAGCTGTTCGGAGAGTTGCGGTACCCGACTGCGCCATTACCGCAGACAGCGGCCCGGTCCGCGCGCTCCCCAGGAGGTGCGCGGGCCGGGCCGCCGTGTCGCTCCGGGTCCCGTCCCCACGGTGCCGAAGCGTTCCGGGGCCGCGCCCACTCAAGCGGGCCCCGGGGTCGGAAGGTCAGACGCGGGCCAGTTCGCGGTCCTCGCCCGAGCCGTTGCCGGACGGGGAGTCGGCCGCCAGGGTCTTCTGGAGCGCCTCGCCCTCGACGTCGACGTTGGGCAGCGCCTTGTCGAGCCACTTCGGCAGCCACCACGCCTTGTCCCCGAGGAGCGCGAGTACGGCGGGCACGATGGTCATCCGGACGACGAACGCGTCGAAGAGGACCGCGACGGCGAGCCCGAAGCCGATCATCTTGATCATCGAGTCGCCGGCACCGATGAAGCCCGCGAAGACGGCGATCATGATCACCGCGGCGGCCACGACCACCCGCGCCCCGTGCTTGAAGCCGGTGACGACAGCCTCGTCGGGGCGCTCGCCGTGGACGTACGCCTCACGCATCCGGGTGACGAGGAAGACCTCGTAGTCCATGGCCAGACCGAAGACCACACCCACCATGAAGATCGGCATCATCGACATGATCGGACCGGTCTGCTCCACACCGAACAGGCCGCCGAGCCAGCCCCACTGGAAGACCGCGACGACCGCGCCGAGCGCGGCGAAGACGGAGAGCAGGAAGCCGAGCGCTGCCTTGAGCGGCACCAGGATCGACCGGAAGACCAGCATCAGCAGCAGGAACGCGAGGCCGACGACGAGCGCCAGGTAGGGCATCAGCGCGTCGTTCATCTTCTGCGAGAAGTCGATGTTCATCGCGGTGGCGCCGGTGACCAGGATCTCGGCCCCGTCCTCCGACGCGATCTCGCGGCCCGTGTCACGGATGGAGTGGACCAACTCCTCGGTCTTGATCGAGGAGGGGCGGTCCTTGGGGATCACGGTGATGGTCGCGGTGTCGCCCGCCTTGTTGAGCGTGGCGGGGGTGACGACGGCGACATCGTCCAGCTTCTTCACCGTGTCGGTGACCTTGGTGGCGGCCGCCCTGGCGTTGTTGTCGGCCTTGCCGTCGACGACGACCACCAGCGGTCCGTTGAAGCCGGGGCCGAAGCCCTCGGAGAGGAGGTCGTACGCCTTGCGCTGGGTGGTGCTGGTCGGCTGCGAACCGTCGTCGGGCAGGCCCAGCTCCAGCGAGGCGGCCGGGACGGCTATGACGCCGAGACCGACGACCGCGGTGAGCAGTACGGTGACGGGCTTGCGCAGCACGAACCGCGCCCAGCGCGTCCCCATGTTGGGCTTGATGCTCTTGCCGGTGCTCTCGTCGGCCAGCGCGGCACGGCCCTTGCGGCCGTGGACGCGCTTGCCCGCGAAGCCGAGCATCGCCGGGATCAGGGTCAGCGCGATCAGTACGGCGATCACGACCGTACCGGCGGCGGCCAGGCCCATCTTGGTGAGCATCGGGATGTTCACGACGGACAGACCGGCGAGGGCGATCACCACGGTCAGACCGGCGAAGACCACGGCGGAGCCCGCCGTACCGACGGCCCGTCCGGCGGCGTCCTCGCGCTCCCGGCCCTCGGCCAGCTCATTGCGGTAGCGGGAGACGATGAACAGCGCGTAGTCGATACCGACCGCCAGTCCGATCATCATGGCGAGGGTCGAGGTGGTCGAGCCCAGCTCCAGCACATTGGCGAGCGCGGTGATCGTGGAGATACCGACGCCGACCCCGATGAGCGCGGTGAGCAGCGGCAGCCCGGCCGCGACCAGCGAACCGAAGGTGATCACGAGCACGATGGCCGCGATGACCACCCCGATGATCTCGGCGGACCCCATCTCCGGCACCGTCTTGAGCGCGTCACCGCCGATCTCGACGGTCAGCCCCTTGGCGTCCGCGTCCTTGGCGGTGTCTTCGAGCGCCGTACGGGTCGGGTCCGTCAGCTGCATCGAGCTGACCTTGTACGACACCTGGATGTACGCCGTCGTGCCGTCCTGCGAGACACCGTTCGCAAGGTACGGGTCGGTCACCGAGGCGACCTGCGTCGAGCCGTCCTTCAGCTCCTTGACGATCTTGCCGACCTCGGCCTTGTGGCCGGCGTCGGTCACCTTCTCCCCCGACGGGGCCTTGAAGACGACCCGCGCCGTGGCGCCGCCCGTACTACCCGCGGGGAAGCGCTGCTCCAGCAGGTCGAAGGCCTTCTGCGCCTCCGTACCGGGTATGGAGAACGAGGTGGAGGTGGCGGTGGACGCGGAGGCGGCTCCGACCCCGGCGAGCGCCAGCAGCGCCACCCATACCAGGGCGACGTAGTTGCGGCGCCGGAAGGCGAACCGTCCGAGCTTGTAGAGGAACGTGGCCACGAGGGCGTCTCCCGGAATCTATGGAGGGAAGGGGCAGGGGGAGCCGGCCCGACGGCAGAGCGGTACGCGTCAGGTGGTTGCGGGTGGTGCGGTGGTGAGCGGGCGAGCGCTCGTCGGTCCCGGGGCCCGAGCGGTTACGTACCGCTGAGGTCGGGCCGGATGCCGAGGGCGGGGAGGACCACGGCATCGATGTACTCGGCGAGGAAGGCCCGGTTCGGCGACCGGTCCTCGATCAGCTGCCGGGCGACGAAGGCGCCGACCAGCATGTGGGTGACATAGCCCAGCGCGGGGTTGTCCGCGGCGACCTCGCCACGCTCCACGGCCCGGTCGAGCAGCTGATCGAGCCCGCTGACCTCCGGCTCGATCAGCAGCTCGCGCAGCGCCTGGTGGAGGTCGGGGTTGGTGTGTACGGCATGCATCAGACCCCGCATCAGCGCGGTGTCCTTCTCCATCTGGCAGTCATCGGTGTGCCCCACCATGGTGAGGAAATCGCCGCGCAGGGAACCGGTGTCGCACTCCCCGACCCCGTGCGGCTTGGTGCTCCGCATCGCCCGCACGACCAGCTCCGGCTTGCTCCCCCACTGGCGGTAGAGGGTGGCCTTGCTGGACCGCGTACGAGCGGCGACGGCGTCCATGGTGAGGGCGTCGTACCCGACCTCGCGCAGCAGATCGAGCACGGCGGCGTACAGCTCGGCCTCGCGTTCGGGCGTGAGCCTGGTGCGTGCCATGTCCGGCCTCCCGTCAATCCGAACGAAACGGTTTCGTACAGTACGAAGATAACCCCGGCACCCAACGAAACGAAACCGTTTCGCTTGTGGCCCGCGCCACACTCGCCCGTGCCGAGCACCCGGATACGGCCCCCGCCCGGTAACGGCATGGCGCGGTGCGGTGCGCGAGCCGCTCGAACGCGGGATCGCACGGCGGCGGGGGACCGGGCATGCCCGGTCCCCCGCCGAGGAAGTGTCGTCACACGCTGAAAACGCGGCCTACGGGAGCCGCGCCAGTACCTCTTCCGCCGAACCGCAGACGATGACGCGGTCCAGGTCGCCCGGGCGCAGGAAGCCCTCGTCCCTGGCGTGGGCCAGGAAGCTCAGCAGCGGGCGGTAGAAACCGTCCGGGTCGAGGAGGAGGCAGGGTTTGTCGTGGATGCCCAGCTGCGACCAGGTGAGCACCTCGAACAGCTCCTCCGCCGTGCCGAAGCCTCCCGGCAGCGCGACAAAGGCATCGCCCAACTCGGCCATGCGCGCCTTGCGTTGATGCATATCGGCCACGGTTTCGAGGACGGTGAGGCCCTGGTGGGCGATCTCGTACGGCAGCAACTGGCGCGGGATGACACCGGTCACCTCGCCCCCGGCGGCCAGCGCGGCGTCCGCGACGGCGCCCATGAGACCGATCGACGCGCCGCCGTAGACCAGCCGCCGGCCCGCGCCCGCCAGCGCGGTGCCGAGTGCGGTGGCGGTACGGAGATGGCCGGGGGCGCGCCCCGGGGAGGCGCCGCAGAAGACGGTCACGCCCCTGGTCCGGACGTTCACCGCGGGCCCGTTCGCGCCCCCCGCGTTCACAGCCCCTGGCCCGGGGTGAGGACGCGGTGCGGGTCGTGGGTCTCCTTCGCCCGTACGATCCCGGGCCAGGCCGGGCCGTAGTGGGCCCGCCAGTCCTGCGGGGACATCGGCAGGGCGCCGCCGGGCAGGACGACCGCGCCGAGGGCGACGGCCCGTTCGTACACCGCGCGGTTGGCCGCGACCAGCTGCCCGGCGGCGGCCGGGGCCACGGAGGGGTCCGGGGCCGTACGCATCAGGGAGAGCAGGTACAGCAGCTCGCCCGAGGGCTTGCGCAGCAGCGGCAACCCCAGCGACGCGGCCCGCAGCGGCTGGATCCCGACCACCCCGCAGGTGCGCAGCCCGCACTGGGCCCGGTCCGTGAGGATGGCGTCCACCAGCGCGGGCGCGGTCGCCTCCGGCAGGAGAAGGCTCAGCCAGGGGTGCGGATGGCGCCATTCGCCGGTGGCCCGCAGGAGGCGTTCCTCGCGGTCCGCGCGGTGGACGTACTCCTGGTACGTGAAGTCCTCGATCTCCTGGGTGTCACGGTCATGACCGAGGTCGCCGAGGAGCCGCTCGTCCAGCGCCCGGCCCTCGGGCGTCCGGTTGCCGGTGATCTCCTCCGCCGAGAGGTGGACCACCGCCTCGGCCATCCGGTGCCAGCCGTCACCGACGACCGGCCGCACCCGGCCGTCCAGCTGGTCGAACCTGCCGTCGAGCACCAGCCGCCGCTGGTCGGCGAAGTACCGGTCCTGGTCCTGGTAGTACAGCCGGTACCGGCGTACGCGGGCGGGCGCGGGCACCAGCCGCAGGGTGGCCCGTACGATCAGCGCGCACCGGCCGAGACCCGCCAGCACGGCGTGGAACAGGTCCCGGTTCCGGTCGGGCGAGCAGGTCAGCTCCTCCCCCGCGCCGGTGACGACGTCCAGCTCCAGGACCGTGTCGGCCACCGAGCCGTACCGGTGGCTCGTACCGCCGATGCCGCCCTCGCTCAGGACGCCGCCGACGCTGGCGCCCAGATGGCCGGTGAGGACGGGCGGCGTCAGCCCTTCGGCCAGCGTGGCCCGTACGACATCGGCCCAGGACGCCCCCGCCCCGACCACGGCCCGCGCACCATCGGCGCCCTCTTCGACCCACACCTCGTCCAGCGCGGCCATGTCGACGACGAGTCCGCCACCGGCCTGCCCCTGTCCGTACAGCGCGTAGCCGCCGCCACGCGCCGCCACCGGTACCCCGCGCGGACCGGCGAAGCGGGCCGCTTCCGCGATCTCCCACGCGGACCGGGGGCGCAGGACCCCCAGCGGGGAGGCCGAGACGATGTGACCGAAATCGGTCGAAGCCCGCGCGATGTCCCCGGGGTCGACCGTCACCATTCCCGCAAATCCGGCGAAAGCTTCGGAGCTGGATAGAATAGTTTCGGTCACGCCGCACTCCTCAGAATTGCGAGGTCGGCCGGATCCTTTTCAAAGATCTCGGCGAAAACCCGATGCTGAAGAACTCCGTGCTCCGCGTGACGTTCGCCGATAAGAGAGGCGAACCTTTCCATGACATGGCTGGAAATCTCTTTCCGGTGAACTGTGTGAACATCAATTGAATACTTCGCACAGCATTCGAGAACGGCCTCGAAGCCATTGACGGAAGCAACGAAGTAGCGCTGACCGGGGTCCTGCCACAGCGTCGCCAGCTCGTCGAGCAGACTCCGGTCGGTGGACACGGACGGCGCGAGCATGGTCCGCGCCCGACGGGTCAGCGCGGCCACGTACTCCCCGATCGGAGGAATCGCAAGCAGCTGCACGGTCAACTCCCAGCCCAGCTCCGGCAGCCGCGCCGCGAAGAGCCGGAGCAGCGAAATGGAGCCACCCTCCACTATCACGAATGAATGGTCCATGCCAAGTCGCTGCACCGTCTTGACCAGCGCGTCCGTCGCCTCCGCAGCCGACAGATCGCCATCGGCCACCGTCCGGTCACCCAGCCAGTGCCGCTCGACACCCGGGTCCTCGGCACCCGCTCGGGCACTGGTCGTGGCGATGTCCGTGAAGCACTGGAGCCGGTCGGCCACGACGACCGGAGCACCGGTGGCCCTGGCCAGCTCCGTCGCCGTCGCGCTCTTGCCCACCCCGGTCGGCCCGGCGATCAGATGGACCCTGAGTCGCTGGACGATTCGGTCGTTTCCGCTCATGCGCTGCCCGCACTCCATAGTGCGCACCCCCATCGAGGCACATTCGTCGGTTGATGTTTGATCTTGAAGAAGATACCCTCGGCATCGTAAAGTGAACACCATTTACCCACCCGGGTGAGGCAAAAAAATAAACCTTCCAGCTTTTACGCCGGTAAAGATTTTGAGTCACCAAAGTTATTTCGCTTTGCCCCCGGGTAGGTTCAATACCCACTGCGATATATTTCAACGCATCCCAGGGGGACCCTTCATGCCTGCCGACACGACCGTCGACGACACGACCACGACCGCCGTCATACCCACCGGCACGGCCGCCCCGCCCGCCGGCATGCTGCTCGCCCTCGCCGGGACCGCCCCCGAGCTGATGACCTGCCGGCCGGGCCGCGCCCGGGAACAGGGACCGGACCCCGAAGGCACCCTCCTGATCGGTTACGGCGACTCGGCCGAAGTCGCCCAGTACGGCGCCCGCCCCGGCTGGGCCGTCCACGCCCCCGGCCACCCCGACGAGGTCCGGCGGATCCTGCTGCGCTCGGCGGCCGACGGGGAGCGCGCGTACATCCATGTGTCGGCGCGGTCCAACGCCGAGCCGCACGCCACCACCACCGAAGGCTTCGAGGTCGTACGCGAGGGCCGGGCCGGTGTGGTCATCGCGGTCGGCGCCACCCTCGACCCCGTACTGCGGGCCACCGCCGGGTTCGACCTCACCGTCCTCTACGCCGTCACCATCCGCCCCTTCGACACGATCGGGCTGCGCACGGCGGTCCTCGCGGCGGAACACCCGGACGTCATCCTCGTCGAGCCGTACCCGCACAGCGCCTCCGCGCACAGCGTCGCCGAGACCCTCACCCATGTCCCGCACCGGCTGCTCACCCTGGGCGGCGGCCCGGACGAGACAAGCATCGCCGCCCGGGTCCGCAACTTCATGCGCTGACCTCCACGTACCGAACCGCCGACCTCCACCTACCGAACCACTGACCTTCACGCATCGAACCACTGACCTTCACCTACCGAACCACTGACCTCCACGCACCGAACCGCACGCCGATGTCAAGACCGCCTCTCGCCGCGTCCCGGAGGCGGAGCCCGCCCGCAAGGGTCAGCATTGGGGGGTGAGTGACGAGACCGCGTATCTCCGCTTCCCGCACCTGCACGACGACGCGCTGTGCTTCGTCGCCGAGGACGATCTCTGGGTCGCCCCGCTCGTACCGGCCGGGCAGGAGCCGGGACGGGCGTGGCGGGTGACCGTGGACCGGACCAGGATCGGTCACCCCCGGTTCTCGCCGGACGGCACCCTGATCGCGTACACGACCTGGCGCAGCCTCGACCCCGAGATCCACCTCGCCCCGGTGGCCGGGGGGCCGTCGCGGCGGCTGACGTACTGGGGCGCCACCGACACCCGGGTCTGCGGCTGGGCGCCCCCCAACGACGAGGACGGCGAGCCACAGATCCTCGCCGTCTCCTCGCACGCCCGGCCGTTCTCGTACTTCTCCTGGGCGTACGCCCTCCCCACCGACGGCTCCCCCGGCGGGGCGCTGCCCTGGGGCCCGGTCGCGGACATCGCCGTAGCGGACCTGGACGGTACGGAGGGAACGGAGCGGCGCACCCTCCTGCTCACCGGCAAGCCGCCGCACGAGCCCGCCGCCTGGAAGCGCTACCGGGGCGGCGCGACCGGGCGGCTCTGGCTGCACGGGGAACGGCTGCTGCCGGATCTGAACGGGCACCTCGACTCCCCGATGTTCGTCGGCGGCCGGATCGCGTTTCTCTCCGACCACGAGGGCGTCGGCAACCTCTACTCCTGTCTGCCCGACGGCACGGGCCTCACCCGCCACACCGACCACGACGCCTTCTACGCCCGCCACGCCTCCTCCGACGGGCGCCGGGTCGTCTACCAGTGCGCGGGCGATCTCTGGCTGGTCGACGCGCTGACCCCCGACTCGGTCCCGCGCAAGCTGGCCGTACGGCTCGGCGGCCCCCGCGCCGGACGGCGCGGCTACCAGGTCCCGGCCTCCCGCCACATCGACGGCATCTCCGTGGACCTGACCGGCCGGGCGAGCGCCGTCTCCGTACGCGGCAGCCTCTACTGGCTCACCCACCGCGACGGCCCCGCCCGTACGATCGCGGACACCCCGGGGGTCCGCGTCCGCAACCCCGTGATGCTCGGCAGCGGCGGCCAGGTCGCCTACGTCACCGACGCGGAGGGCGAGGACGCCATCGAGATCGCGTACCTCCCCCGCGCGACCGGCGACCGCGCCCCCCGACGGCTTGCCTCTGGTCGGCTGGGCCGCGTCCTGGAGATGGTCGCGGACCAGGACGGCGAGCGGATCGCGGTCGCGTCGCACGACGGCAGGCTGCTGCTGATCGATGTGACGGAGGAGGAAGAGGAAGAGGAAGAGGAAGAGGAAGAGGAAGAGGAAGAAGACACAGGTACGGGTACGGAGACGGCTGAGCCGGAGAGCAAACCGGAACCCACCGGACCGGAGCCCACGGAAACCGCCCCGGACCCCGCCCCGGAAACCGGGCCCGCCACCGACCCCCTCGTCACCGAACTCATCCGCTCCATCAACGGCCCCGTCACCGACCTCGCCTTCTCCCCCGACGGCGGCTGGCTCACCTGGTCCCATCCCGGCATCGGCCGCTCGCTCCGCCAGATCAAGCTGGCCAAGATCGCGGGCAGCTTCGCCCGTACCGTCGTCGATGTCACCAACGGCCGCTTCGAGGACGAGAACCCGGTCTTCACCAGCGACGGCCGCTATCTCGCCTTCCTCTCCTGGCGCGGCTTCGACCCGGTGTACGACGTCCACACCGGCGACCTCTCCTTCCCGCTGGGCTGCCGCCCCTATCTCGTACCTCTGTCGTCCGCGACCCCGTCGCCCTTCGCGCTCTCCCCCGACGGCAGACCGGCCGCGGGCGGGCTGGATCCGACGCTGGGCGAGGCGGGGGACGGCACGGTCACGGTGGAGGTGGAGGGGCTGGCCGACCGGGTCACGCCGTTCCCGGTGACCGCGTCGAAGTACTCGGCGCTGCGTCCGGTGACCGGGGGCGGGCTGGTCTGGCTGCGCTGGCCGATCTCCGGGGCGCTCGGCGAGACGTTCGCCAACCCGTCCGACATGTCGGGGCGGCCGACGCTCGAACACTTCGACATCACGAAGGCGCGCAAGAGCGAGCTGGTCGCGCATCTGGACTGGTTCGCGACGAGCGGTGACGGCAGCAGGCTGGTGGTCGTGGACGACGGCGAGTTGAGGGCCGTGCCCTCGACCGAGCTGGGGGACCTCGACTCGACGGTCTTCCTGGACCCGCGCCGCATCCTGCACGATGTCGACCCGGAGGCGGAGTGGCGCCAGGCGTACGAGGAGGCGGGCCGGATCATCCGCGCCTACTTCTGGGAGCCGGGGCTGTGCGGCATCGACTGGGACGGGATCCTCGACCAGTACCGGCCACTGCTCCCCCGGGTCGCCTCCCCCGACGAGTTCGCGGATCTGCTGCGCGAGGTCCTCGGCGAACTGGGCACCTCGCACGCGTACGTCACCCCCGCCCGCCGCAACGAGGGCCCGGCGCACTACCAGCGCGCGATGGGGCTGCTCGGCGCCAATCTGGTCTGCCGGGACGGCGAGTGGATGGTCAAGCGCATCCTGCCCGGCGACTCCTCCGACTCGAAGGCCCGCTCGCCCCTGGCCGGTACGGGGATCCGCGAGGGCTCGGTGCTCACCCATGTCGACGGGCGGCCCGTCGACCCGGTGACCGGGCCGTACCCCCTGCTGTCGGCGGCGGGCGGCACCACGGTCGAGCTGACGTTCCGGCCCTCGGGCAGCGGGGCCGGATCCCGCCGGGTCGCGGTCGTCCCGCTGATCGACGAACGGCCGCTGCGCTACCAGGACTGGGTGGCCAAACGCCGGGAGGCCGTACGCGAGATCAGCGGCGGCCGGTGCGGCTACCTGCACATCCCGGACATGGGCGGCTCGGGCTGGGCCCAGTTCAACCGGGACCTGCGGCTGGAGGTCTCGCGTCCGGCACTGATCGTGGACGTACGGGGAAACGCGGGCGGCCACATCAGCGAGCTGGTCGTCGAGAAGCTGAGCCGCCGCATCCTCGGCTGGGACCTGACGCGCGACGCCCAGCCCGTGTCGTACGCCTCGAACGCCCCGCGCGGCCCGGTCGTCGCGCTGGCGGACGAGGCGACCTCCTCCGACGGCGACATGATCACCGCGGCGTTCAAGCTGCTGAACCTGGGCCCGGTCGTCGGGCAGCGCACCTGGGGCGGGGTGGTCGGCATGACCGGACGGCACCGGCTCGGCGACGGCACGGTGATCACGGTGCCGATGAACGCGGCCTGGTTCGACGCGTACGGCTGGTCCATCGAGAACCACGGCGTCGCCCCGGACATCGAGGCCCTGCGCACCCCCCTCGACTGGGCGGAGGGCCGCCACGCCCAGCTCGACGACGCGGTCTGGGTCGCCCTCGACCTCCTGGCGGGCCACCCGGCCGCGGCGCCCCCGGACTACAGCGCGGTCCCCGATCTGAGCCGCCCGAAACTGCCGCCGCGCGGGTGAGGGCCGGAAGGCGTGGTGCGGATGTCGGCCTGGCGGGCAGCGCCTTCGCGGCGGCCCCGGCCCCACTTCCCTGGCAGGCCTCCGCCTTCCAGGACAAGTACCAGCCGCTGCTCTGCTACGACCACGACGGCTGCTACCCCTCCTCCGCCGTCGACCCGACCGGCTGGCTCAACGGCGGCCTCCGGACGGTGGGCGACCCCGGCGGCGACTGCCGGCACCTGGGCAGGGCCGACACCTATGCCCGCACCGCCTGCGACCCCACCTGGTGCGCGTACGTCTACGCCGTCTACTTCGAGAAGGACCAGGGCCCCATCGCCGACCACCGCCACGACTGGGAGTCCGTGGTGGTCCGGCAGCGACGCGGCCAGGAGCAGCCCTCGTACGTGTCCGCCTCCGCGCACGGCCAGTACGACACCAGGCCGTTCAACTCGATCGAGCACGACGGCAACCGCGCCAATCGTCTACCACCTGGACGGCATCAAGACCCACTCCTTCCGCTTCGCCGAACGGGCGAGCGGCCGGAAGCCTGGGGCAAGGGCGCAGGCTGGGACCGCCCCGCCCTGGTGAGCATGGAGAAGCTCAGGAACAGCGACGGCAAGGCATACAACGCGCTGAAGAACTCCGAGTGGGGCAACGCCAACTTCCCGATCCAGGACAAGGGCGACCGCTTCTGGACCTCGATGAGCAGGGCCAAGCCCTCCGGCATCTCCTTCAGCCCCACGTACGACCACCTCTGATCCGCACCACCCCCCTGATCCTTTTCTCCCCCGGGGCCCGCACCACGGCCGCCGACACGGACTCCCCCTCCGCGTCGGCGGCCGTTCGGCTGGGGGCGGGAGGTGGCCGTCTCCCTCCGAGCCCGTACGCGAGATTCCCCGGCCCCGGCTCCGCCATGTCGTACCACTGGTACGGGTTGTCATCGCCAGGCCGTCCCCCGTCACCACCAGGGCCGCACGCACCCCGATCGGGTGAGTCAGGAACCACCACCAGCCCGACAGGACATCAGCTCATTAGACTCCCGGAAGGCCCTGCGCCCAGGACAGATGGAGAGCACGACTGGATTATCAGGTACACGAGATATCTCTCATGAAAACCATCCGCCCCTCTATCACCGCCTTCTGCATCTCGGAGAGAACCCCAGTCCCGCCGCCATCGAAATGTCCCGCGCGCACCGGTGAACCGGCCGAGAAAGCGGAACTGATCCTCGGAGAATCCAGCGGCCATTTCGCGGCCGGTAAACACGGGCTGATCATCGCCCGACACCACCTCGGATATCAACTACCGTCGACCGACAGTGAATCCACCCTCCAGTCCGCCGAGAACTCCGGCAATCACGCACTTTTGATCATAAGTTGATTACGAGCGGATAACATTCACCAAGAGGAGCTTCCGGGCGATCCGACCCACAGGTGAGACTTGAACGTCTTCTCCGGGTCGTACTCCCGGAGAAAACGGCGAGATCTATCGGGACTCGCGAACGCCCTCACCTCAGGAGTGATCAATGCGTTCATCTCCCAGTACGTTAAAGGCCGCAGCAGTCGTAGCATGCGCCGCCCTGCTGCCGCTCGTCGTCGCACCTGCCGCGTCCGCCGAGGATGCCCCGGGGGGAAAGGAGGGGGGAATCTCGATCATGGCTATCGACAGCAGCCTCTCGGCTGTTCTGCCCGGCTTCAAGTCGAGGAAGACCGACATCGGGACAGCCCCGACGATCATCGACTTCTACAACTGCAGAACCACGGACCACGGTTCCGTCACCGAGTCGACCAAGGTTCAGTTGATCAACTACAATTACACCACTCCGAACGAATACTGGGAGACAAAGACCTTCACCGCCTGTTTCAGTGGCGGCAAGTCCCACGGGTCGTGGACCGGACGCAAGGGCGATGACCTCTTCTTCCAGATCAAGGCGGTGAACTCAAGCACCAGCAGTTCCAACGGACCTGTGCTGTCTGCCAAACGAGTCCACATGTGGTGATCCGAGGCAATTCCGGGCCCGTACCCAACAGGTGCGGGCTTGGACCGTTCGGTCTTACCCACCTCGTCAGAAAGTGCGCACCATGCCCATCGGCTTCCATTCTGCCGCGTTCGGCTACCGCCGCCGCAGTTCGGTCATCCAGGACTTCACCTTCGCCTTTCCACCCGGCCGGACCGTGTTCCTCGGGCCCAACGGCGCAGGGAAGTCAACGGTCCTGTCGTTGGCCGCTTCCGTACTACAGCCACAGGCCGGCACCGTTGCGTACGGGAGGCGGACGACTGCCCAGCGAGCCGGTATTGCCGAATACCGCCGCTGCGTCGCCTGGTTACCGCAGCACATCGAATCGGTTGCCCGGCTGACCGCCCGCGAGCAGGTGGCCTACGTCGGCTGGCTGAAAGGCATGAACCGTCGGGACGCCTGGGATGCCTCTCTTGGCGCTCTTGAGCGTGTCGAGCTCGCCGACATGGCCGACCGGAAGGTCCGCCGGATGTCCGGCGGGCAGCAGCGCCGGGTTGGCGTTGCCCAATCGCTGGTGCACGCGGCCGAGGTCCTTCTGCTCGACGAGCCGACAGCCGGGATGGACCCGCGCCAGCGACGCGTTTTCCACGAGATCCTCGGCGGGCTCGATCAGCACGTGCTGCTCTCCACTCACGATGTCGCGGACCTGGAGGACGCCTACGACCACGTCGTCGTGCTCAACGACGGGGTTATCCGCTTCGCCGGTGCGGTACGCGAGTTCCATGCCCTGGCCCCGGCCGGCACCGCGCCGGGCCGCCTGGCCGAAGCCGCCTACTACGCCACCGTCCAGGAGGAGCCGGCGTGCGCTTAGCAACGGCACTGCGCACCACCAGCGTTGTCTGGATCGCTCCGCTGGTCCTCGCATGGGTGTGGCTGGTCACCAGCCATGAGGCGGCGAACGAACCCGCCTACTGGGCCGGTAACACCGCTCTGGTCGGACACACTCTCCCCTTTTACGCCCCCGCTTGCGCGGCCTTCGCGGCGTGGGAGGCCGGGCGACTGAGAAAAGCCGGGATCCACCAACTGGCGCCGGTACGGAGCAGATACGCGATCGCGATCAGCGCATTGTGGCCCGTGGTGCTCCTCGGAGTGGCGGCGGTCGTGGTGTGTCTGCTGACCGTGCGCCTGGCGACCGGCACGGCACACGACTGGCCGCACCTGGGCGTACTGGCCATGGCCGGGTACCTCATCACCGTTCACACCGTCCTCGGTTACGGGCTCGGCATGCTGCTGCCCCGCATTCTGGCCGCGCCCCTGATCCTCGTCGTCGACTACCTGTGCCTGGTGATGCCCGTCACGGTCGTCGACCCGATGTGGCTGCGGGAACTCACCGGATGGCTCGACGCCCCCTACGGAGACGTCACCATCACCATCAACCCGGTGGCGCTCGCCGTACCGATGTTGCTGGCCACGGGCATCCTGGCCGCTGTCCTGGTCAGCGCGGAGATCGCCCGGTGGCGGCGCCACCGCCTCGTACGCGCCGGCGCCGCAGCCGCCGCATCCCTGGTCTGCCTGAGCGTGTTCACCGTCTCGGCCATTCTGCCGGTACGCGACTGGAACGGTGACCCGCCACTGCGCGCCCGCACCGACCCTCCCGTGTGCACCGGCGATTCCCCCAGGATCTGCGTCCCCCTGGAGGCCACCGGCCGTCTGGACCAGCTGGCAGCTTCCGCGAAGGAGATCGTGCCCCGCCTCGTCGACGCGGGCCTGGAACCACCGGAGCAGCTCGCGTTCGTCTCCGAGGCAGCCGACACCGATGCGCGGACCTGGCGGCTGTTCCTCCACCGGGACATGGGCGATGTGGATGTGAAGGCGAGCATCGCGGCGTCGGCTCTGCCGCTGATCCCGCCCTGCCCCACCACATCCGACACCCTCACCGGCAACGTGGGCACGCTCGCTGCCTGGCTCATGGTCAAGGCCGGCATGAACGTTGCCGAGATCCAGAGCCAGTACGGCCAGAAGCTCGCCGCCGACCCCCAACTGATGCCCGTGGTGGACAGGGAGACGAAGCTGTCGCCCGACGAGCAGTTGTCGTGGTACACCCGCAACGTCACACTACTTCAGCAGTGCAAACCCGCTCCCGAGACCATGCCGACCGTCCCTGAGACGGAAGGGTGATCCGGATTGCTCATCTGGTTGAAAACGCGGCGGATCCCGGTCCTCGCCGCCGCTCTCGCGGCCTACGCGGCGCTGACCGCAGCGGCCGGGGACACACTCGTCAATCTTCCTTCCCTGGGCAGCGACGCCGCCCGGCCTCTGGTTCTCTTCGCCCCGCTCCTGGCCTGTACGGGGCTCGCGCTCTCCCTCAGCAGCAGGCTGCCCGCCGCCGAGGCGTCGGGCAGCCGTCCCATTGCCCGCTTCGACCAGGCACTCGTCCTGGCCACCGTCCTGGCGACGGTCGCCGTGTCGTACGCCGTCTCGGTGCTCCTCAACGCCGAGAGCGCGAACATGGCCGGCCGCAATACCGCGTTCCTGGCCGGACTGATGCTGTGCGCCCGCCGGATAGCAGGCCATCAGGTGGCCGCCATCGCTCCGGTCGCGTGGGTGATCACGATGATGCTCATCGGCAACTCGGGCAGCAATGGTCAGCCTTATCCATGGACGGTCATCCTCATGCCCCCCGACCACATCCCTGCCGCACTCGCAGCCATCGCGATGCTGACCCTCGGCACAGCCTCGTCCCCGGCCGCCCCGATGCTCCGCGACGCGAGCTGAGCCGTAAGGGGGCATGTCGTCACGGACCTCTCCGTTCAGCGTGACCGCCCGGCGGATGCTGAACGGAAAATCCACGCGTTGGAGAACCACCCACCCCTGCGGCGCACTTCGCTGCGGGAACATCGTCATCCTGGGCGATGTCGACGGCACACAGCACCGTGACCTGATGGCGTGGCCGCACTGGACGCTCAAGGACCTGTAGGGCCGGTGGGCTTCCTCCCCGGCGTAGAAGCGGACCGCGCGGGGACCGAATCCCCCGGCCCCGTTTCGTTCATGTCAGTACGGCCCGTTGTCCATACACGCGACCCCCGTTTCCTCCGGGGCACCCCGGATCTGGCTGACGCGCTCGCCGTAGCGGTCGACGACGGCCGCGATGTATTCGCCCACCTCCCCTACGACTGGAAGGCGGTACGGACATGGTCCCGGACGCTGCTCCCCCCTGTCCCCGCGCAGCGCTGAAAGTCGCCGAGTCCGCGTGTGGCGGCCCGCTGGAGCCGAAGGAGATCAGCGACCGGCGCGGGTCCACCGTGTGGAAGGCCGCCGGGCCGGACGGCGCGGTCGCGGTGAAGACCGGATCCGGTGACGGTGCCTCGGTCACCATCCGTGAAGCCGCTGTCCTCGCCGCGCTCGACATCCCCGGCTACGCGCTCGGCTCCGGACGCGACGACGGCGTTTCCTGGCTCGTCACCCGCTGGCCCACCGGTCCGTCGACCTGGAAGTCATTCGAGCCCGTACGCAGGAGCACGGGTGGCCACAACGCTGCCCTGGCCAGGGCAGCGGCCCTGTGCCGCGCGGTCGCCGAACTGCACGCCTCGGGCTGGGCCTCCAGCCCTCCCACGGCATCCGCGCCGACAACGGGGGCGGCTCATCGACTTCGCGTGGTCGTGGCGGCCCGGCATGGAACCGCCGAACGACTTCCGTGGCGCCATCGTGCACCTCACAGCCCCCGAGCCGGCCGCCTCCATCAGCGTCGGCATCCAGCCCCACAGCACCCTCCAGCATGTCCGCCGAGGTGTCCGCGCTCGCCGGAACCCTGTGGACCTGCGTCACAGGCCTCTGGCCCCTCGACTACCACGCGGCCGGACTCGACCGGGCGACCACCTTGGCACAGCGGCGTGCCGCCATCGCCAACCGCCGTGTCCCCCCCTGACGCCGCGACACCGTGGCCCGCGCTTCAGCACATCCTGCGCCCCGTCCTTCTCACCTCGCGCAACAACCGCCCCACCGCCGCCGAACTGGCCGGCACCCTGGGCACGTTGTGATCGCACTCCGGGACCTGACCATGGACGATGCCCCATCGGTCCGGCGTATCGGCCGTGTCCTGGCGAAGCCCGGGTTCTCCCGCACGGGACTCGACGACGGCTTCGTGACGTACGAATTCAGCCGGGCAGGACACAACCGCTCCCACCGACGGGAGTGCCTGGAGGCGAGCCGTGAACACAGCGTACGTACCGCATTGACCTTCGCCGGGGACCCAGAGGCATCGGCCCGCCGATGGGGCGAGATCCTGGGCGCTCCGGTCGGCCCGCGGTCACCTGCTGAGCCAGCAGCAGCGCCAGAGGACCGCCCTGGAGCAGGAAGCGTCCCTGGGTGGCGGCCCGGATCGCGTCGGCCATCGGCCACCACATCAGTTCGAAGTCCGCTTCGCCGGCCGTGAGCTGCTGCGGGCCGCAAGTGAGCCCTTCGGCCAGGAAAAGATGGATACGGGCTGGGGAGTTCAGGGTGATGGCGTACGACCCTAGGGGCCGCCAGGCGTCAGCGGCCACGCCCGCTTCCTCTCGCAACTCACGCCGCGCACACGCCTCCGGCGTCTCACCGTCCTCCCGGCGGCCCCCGGGCAGGAACACGTACGCGCCGCCGTGCCGGGGGAATCCGGCGGTCAAGACGGCGACCATGCCGTCCGCGCCCCGGGCCACGACGACGGAGGCGTCACGCACCGACCCTTGCCGGGATGTATCGGTCACACCCGGGAGGGTAGCCGCCCACGTCTCCATGCTCGCCGGGCCGCAGGAACGCCGGGTCGACGCAGTGGCCGCGTACGGCAAGACCGACCGGGGATCCGCCCTGACCCACGCGGGCAGCCGCGACGCCATCGAGCGCGTGACCACACCGCAAAGGCGCCCCCCGGCGATCATCACCGAGGGGCGCCTTCCGCGATCCGGTTCAGGAGTCGAAACGGTCGCGTACCTTGTCCGCCGCGTCCTGCGCCTTGGACTTCGCCTTGTCAGCGGCGTCGCGCGCGCGGTCCTTCGCGTTCGGGTCCTTCTTCTCGTCCATCTTGGACTTCGCCTGGTCGGCGAGTTCCTGCGCCTTGTCCTTGAACTGGTCCGCGATTCCCATGGAATGTCACTCCTGGTGAGGTTCGAGAGGGGGCCCTTGGTGGCCTCGACCAGACTGACACGCTCGGACATTCATCGCATTTCGATCAGTTACTGAATGAAATCGGCTACGGAGCGGAGTCGGCCGCCGACGCCGAGCGCTCCCGTTCGTCCGCCTCGCCGCCCGCGCCCACCAGGCCCTGTGGTGTGCCCGTGAACCTCGGTTCGATCCGGCGCATCTCGCGCCGTCCGACCGTGGCGATCAGGCCCGGGAGGCAGCCGCGTACCGACTGCGTACCGCGCAACCACCACTGCGCGTACACATGCGGGGAGCGGCGTTCTATCCCGGCGACGATCCGGTCGACGGCGGGGCCCAGGGGGTACGTACGGTTCGTCGGCCAGGGCAGGCGTTCGCGCAGCTCGCGCATCGCCTCGGTGCGGTCCGCGCCCCGCACCATGTCGGTGTCCGTCCAGGACAGATAGCCGATGCCGACGCGCACCCCATGGTGGGCGACCTCGGCGCGCAGGCTGTGGGCGAACGCCTCGGCGCCGGATTTGGAGGCACAGTACGCGGTCATCATCGGCCCCGGGACGATCGCGGCCAGCGACGCTATCTGGAGGAAGTAGCCGCGGTTCTTCCGCAGCGCGGGCAGGAAGGCCCGCGCGGTCACGGCGCCGCCGATCAGGTTGACCTCGATGACCCTGCGCCACGCGTCGGGGTCCGAGTCCGCGAACGGCCCGCCGGACGCCACGCCCGCGTTGGCGACGACGATGTCGACCCGGCCGAAGCGCTCCTCGGCCTCCCGGGCGACCCGGGC
This sequence comes from Streptomyces sp. NPDC088554, assembly GCF_044752945.1. Taxonomy (NCBI): domain Bacteria; kingdom Bacillati; phylum Actinomycetota; class Actinomycetes; order Kitasatosporales; family Streptomycetaceae; genus Streptomyces; species Streptomyces sp. NPDC088554. Next base: position 103,252 of record NZ_JBIVMF010000012.1, read on the forward strand.
CATGGCCGCGTCGTCGGTGACGTCGGCGTGCCACTGGGCGCAGTCGGTGTGCAGCCGGCCCGCGACCCGTTTCAGCTCGTCCTCCTCCAAGCCGACGAGCGCCACCCGCACCCCGCGCGCGGAGAGCTTGCGCGCCAGCGCCTCGCCGACGCCACGGGCCGCACCGGTGACGACCGCGACCTGCCCGTCGAGGTTGCGGAAGCCTCGGTTACGGGATCCGGAGGTACGGAAGCCAGGGGTACCGTAGTCAGAAGTGCCGGAGTCAGAAGTGCCGGAGCCAGGGGCCCCGGAGCCAGGGGCCCCGGAGCCAGGGGTACGGAAGCCGGCGGTACGGGAGCCCCCGCGCCCGGCGACCCCTCTCACGCCGCCCCCTCCCGCCCGCCGGCATACGCGGCGGCCAGCTCGCGGATCCTGGCCGTGACGAACTCCGGCGCCTCGACCGGGGACATGTGCCCCACCCCCGTCAGCACGTCCAGCCGTACGAGAGCGGGCAGCGCCGCCGCCAGTTCGCGGGACATCACGGCCGGGGTCAGCCGGTCGTCGGTGCCGACGAGGACGGCGGTGGGCACGGTCAACTCCCTTACCTCCGCGTCGAGATCCAGCTCGCCGAGGACGTTCCCCCAGCCCACCCGGGCGGGCGGCGGGCACGCGTGGACGATGCGGGCACACCGCTCGACGCGGTCGGGCGCGGCGCCGGTGCCCATCGTCGCGTACCGCAGGATCCGTTTCGAGACCGGTGTGACGGGGCCGAGCGGGGCGCGGGTTCCGAGGATGCCGAGGGTGATCCCGGTCCGCAGCCGACCGGGGCGTATCGGCACCACGCTCGCCTCGGCGGCCAGCCGTGAGCTGCCGGTGCTGCACAGCAGGGCCGCCGCCGCGTGCTCCCGGAACGCGGGCCTGCGGGCGGCGGCCATCAGGGTCATGCCGCCCATGGAGTGCCCGGCGAGCACCGCCTTCTCCCCCGGCTCCAGGGTCGTGGTGAGCACGGCCTCCAGATCGTCCGCGAGGGCGTCGGTGGAGTAGCCGCCGGGGCCCGCCAGCGGCGAGCGGCCGTGTCCGCGCTGGTCGTAGACGATCACCCGGTGGTCGGTGGCGAGGTCCGCGAGCTGCGCGGCCCAGAAGCGGGTGGAGCAGGTCCAGCCGTGGGCGAGTACGACAGTGGGGCGGCCCGCGTCCCCGTGGATCTCGGTGTGGATACGGGATCCGTCCGTGGAGACCACGGACACTTCGCGTTCCCTGGGCGGCTGCCTCATCGGACGGCCTCCTTCTCGTTGTCCAGTTGGTTTCCCGGTGCGGCGGCCCGGATCACCTCGTACTCGCCGAGGTTCACCTCCCGTGTCGCCCGGCGGAACTCCGCGGTCGTGCCCGGCCAGACGGTGGTGTTGCGTCCGGCGTCGTCGAGGTACCAGCTGGTGCAACCGCCGGTGTTCCACACTGTCCGGGCCATCCGTCGCTGCACCCGGTCGTTCCAGGCGCGCACGGCCGCCGGACGCGGCCCGAGCGCGACCCGTCCGGCGCCGGCGTCCCGGCCGCCGAGACCGTCCAACTGCCTGAGGTAGTCGGCCATATAGGCGAGCTGGGCCTCGATCATCAGGATCATCGAGGAGTTCCCGAGGCCGGTGTTGGGCCCGATGATCGTCATCCAGTTGGGGAAGCCCGCGGCGGTCGCGCCGCGCAGCGACCGCGCCCCGTCCTTCCACGCCTCGGCCAGTGTGATCCCGGCCGCGCCCACCACCCGCTCGGCGATCGGCATGTCGGTCACATGGAAGCCGGTGCCGAACACAACGGCGTCCGCCTCCGTCTCCGTACCGTCGGCGGCGACGAGTGTCGAGCCGCGCACCTCGGCGAGACCGGAGGCGACCACATCGACATCGGGACGGGCGAGCGCCGGGTAGTAGGTGCTGGAGATCAGGATGCGCTTGCAGCCGATGCGGTACGACGGGGTGAGCCGGGCCCGGAGCGCCGGATCCTTGATCGACTTCGCCATGTCGGCCTTCGCGAGCGACTCGACCAAGCCGAGCACACCGGGCCTCCTGGTGAACGCGTGGATCTGCAACTCCCGTATTCCCCAGAGTAGTTCACGCCGTATGCGACCGGTGAGCGGCAGTGCCCGGTGCAGCCTCCGCTCGATCCCGGAGATCGCCCGGTCGGCGCGCGGCATCACCCAGGGCGGAGTGCGCTGGAAGAGGGTCAGGTGCGCGGCCTCGGGCGCTATCTCGGGGACGATCTGGATCGCGGAGGCGCCCGTACCGATCACGGCGACACGCTTGCCGCGCAGGTCGTAGCCGTGGTCCCAGCGCGCGGAGTGGAAGACCTTGCCGGGGAAGGAGGCGAGCCCGGGGATCTCCGGGATCTTCGGGTCGGAGAGCGGGCCGGTCGCGGAGACGACCACATCGGCCGTGAACGTCCCGCGCGAGGTCTCGACCTCCCAGCGCAGCTCGTCGGTGTCCCACCGCATCAGCAGCACCTCGTGCCCCAGCCGCAGATGCGGGCGGAGGCCGAAGGTGTCCGCGACATGCTCCAGGTACGCCCTGATGTGCCGCTGCCCGGAGAAGGCGCGCGGCCAGTCGGGGTTGGGCGCGAACGAGAAGGAGTAGAGATGCGAGGGGATGTCGCAGGCGCACCCCGGATAGCTGTTGTCGCGCCAGGTGCCCCCGACGGAGTCGGCCCGTTCCAGTACGACGAAGTCCGTGATCCCCTCCCGCCGCAGCCGCACGGCCGCGCCGAGCCCCGCGAACCCCGACCCGATCACCGCCACACGCACATGCCGACCGTCGCCCCGACCATCACCCCGGCCGCCGTCGCCCCGACCACCGCCGTCCCCCTGCCCGGCGCTCCGCCGCCCGGCACTCCGCTGCCCGTCGTCCCGCTGCCCCATGTCGCCTCCGACCCCACCGCCGAACTACGCCAGCAATCACTGGCACAGTCCGGAGCGTAGAACAGTCGCGTATCCCTGGGTAGAGGTCGGGCGTTACCGGCAGTACGACATAAGCTGCCCGGCATGGCAGAGGGGCATACGGCCGACGGGCATATCGCCGACGGGCGCGGACACCGCGAGTACCGCATGGCGGAGCTGGCCCGCGAGGCGGGCATCACGGTCCGCACCGTGCGCTTCTACCGCGAACGCGGCCTGATCGCACCGCCCCGCCGCGAGGGCCGGATCGCCTGGTACGACGGGAACCACCTGGCCAGACTCCGTACGATCACCGCCCTCCTGGAGCGCGGCCACACCCTCAACGGCATCGCCGACCTCGCCACCGCCTTCGAGACCGGCCGGGGCGTCGGCGAGGTCCTCGGCCTGGGCGGGGCCCCCGGCGAGGAGACCCCCGTCCGGCACTCCCCCGAGGAGCCGGCGGACCGTTCCGGGGCCGAGGTCACCCCCGAGAACCTCACGACGGCGCTCGCGCTCGGCCATCCGGCCACCGACGGCACCGACGGCACCGACGGCACCGACGGCACCGACGGCACCGACGGCACCGACGGCACCGAGATCATCCACCTCGGCCGACACCTGCTCGACGCCTCGGCAGCCCTGGTCCGCGAGGGCATCCCGCTCGCCAAGGTCCTGGAGGCGGGCGGCCGGGCCCGGGTCCACACCGAGGCCCTGGCGGAGATCTTCGCCTCGGTCATCCGGGAGAGGACCACCACCACGACCGTTGCCGAGCTCAGACCGCTGGCCCAGAGCGTCGTGGCGGCGGAACTGTCACTGGCACTCGACCGCCACCTCCGGAACGACAACGACCGCATCCGGAACACCGCGGACTGAACACGGACCGAACACACGGACCGAACACACGGGCTGAACACACCGGCTGAACACACGGACCGAACACCGATCACACCCGGGGAAGCCGGGGCACACTCGCGATCAACTGCCGTGTGTACGAGTGGGACGGCGTCCCCAGCACCGCCGAGGTCTCCCCCTGTTCCACCAGCCGCCCCCGCTCCAGCACCGCCGTCCACTCGCAGAGCGCCGCCACCACCGACAGGTCGTGGCTGACCATCGCGATGGTCAGCCCCCTGGTCTCCTTCAGCTCGATCAGCAGATCGACGATCCTGACCCGTGTGGTCACATCCAGCGCGCTCACCGGCTCGTCCGCCAGCAGCACCCGTGGCTCGCACACCGTGGCCCGCGCGATGGCGATGCGCTGGCGCTGACCGCCGGAGAACTCGTGCGGATAGCGCCGCGCCGCGTCCGCCGGAAGCCCCACGGCCTCCAACGCGGCCCCGACCCGAGGATCGTCCGCCCGGGGCCCCCGGAGCACCAGAGCCCCCCGGGCCCGCCCCGCCGCCAACCCCAGGGAGCGCAGCGGCTCCGAGACGATCCTGCCGACGCGCTGGCGGGGATCGAGCGAGGAGTACGGGTCCTGGAAGACGCTCTGCACCCCGCCCCGGAACCGGCGCATCTGCTCCCGGTCGCGCAGCCGCAGCTCGTCCCCGTCGAAGAGGATCCGCCCGCTGGTCGGCCGGGCCAGCCCGAGCAGCAGCCGCAGTACGGTCGTCTTCCCGGCCCCCGACTCACCGACCAGCCCGACGCTGCGCCCCGCCGTGATGTCGAGCGAGACACCGTGCAGTACGGGCGGCGCGCCCCGGTACGCGAACCCCGCGTCATCGGCGGCGAGCACCGGGACACCGTCCGGCACAGGCTTCGGCACGGGCTTGCGCACAGGCTTCGGCACGGGCTCCCCCACGGGCTCCGGCAAGGTCATCGGATGATCCGTTCCAGTGCGCTTTCCAGGTGCCGGGCGCTGTTCACCAGGTCCCGGGTGTACGGATGCCGGGGCCGCCGCACGATGTCGTCCACGCTCCCGGACTCCACCGCCGAGCCGTCCTTGAGCACCAGCACATGATCGGTGACGGCGGAGACGACGGCCAGGTCGTGGCTGATGAACAGCAGCGCCATGTCCTCCTCCGCGACCAGCCCGTCCAGCAGCGCGAGCACCTCGGACTGCACGGTGACGTCGAGCGCGGTGGTCGGTTCGTCCGCGATCAGCAGCGCGGGTTCGCAGGCCAGCGCCATGGCGAGGGCCACCCGCTGGCGCTGTCCGCCGGAGATCTCGTGGGGGTACGCGCGCGCGATCCGGCCGGGTTCGGGCAGTCGTACGCGGTCGAGCGCCTCCTCCACCGCCCGGCGCAGCGCCGCTCCCCGCAGCCCGTGGCGCCGGCGCAGGGGTTCGGCGAGCTGGGCGCCGAGCCGCATGAGCGGGTCGAGGGCGGTCAGCGGCTCCTGGAAGACGACGGTGGCCACACGTCCCCGTACCCCGTTCAACCGCTGTTCGGTGGCGCCGACGATCTCGGTGGCCGGGCCGTCCGGGGCCCGGAGCCTGAGGGAGCCGGTGGCGGTCATCCCCGGGGGCAGCAGCCCCAGCACGGCCAGCGCGGTGAGCGACTTGCCCGAGCCGGACTCGCCGACGAGCCCGAGCCGGGAGCCCGCGCGGATCGAGAAGGAGACGTCGGAGACCAGGGTGCGCCCGTCTCCCGTACGAATGGACAGCCCGTCAACATCCAGCACATCCGGCACGTCCGGCACATCCGGCACGTCCGGCGCATGGACCGCGTCGGGCCGGCTCATCGTGTCCTCCGTCGGGTCGGATCCAGTGTGTCGCGCAGCCCGTCCGCGATCAGGTTCACGCCGACGACCAGCATCACCAGCAGGACACCGGGCGCGATGACCCCGGTGGGCGCGGTGAACACGGTCGCCTGGGCCTCCTGGAGCATCCGCCCCCAGGACGCGTTGGGCGGCGGGGCGCCCAGGCCCAGGAACGACAGGCTCGCCTCGGCCATCACGGCGAGGCCGAACTGGAGCGCGAGGTTGACCACCAGGGTGGGCCAGATGTTCGGCAGCACATGCCCGGTGATCACCCGGGGCCAGGAGGTCCCCGAGGTCCTGGCGGCCGTGATGTAGTCCTGCGCCAGCACCCGCTTGACCAGGACCCGGGTGAGCCGGGCCACCACCGCCGTCATCGCCAGCCCGATGGCCAGGATCGCGGAGCTGAGCGAGGCCGACCGGGCCGCGACCATCAGCATGGCCAGCAGCAGCGTGGGGAAGGCGATCAGCACATCGAGCAGGGTGGAGAGCGTGTCGTCGAGCCAGCGGGTCGCGAAGCCCGCCGCCAGCCCGATCGTGATCCCGAGCGCCGCGCCGATCGCGGTCGCGCCGAGCCCGGCCGCCAGCGCGATCCGCGCGCCGATCATCAGTTGGGTCAGCAGGTCGCGCCCGAGCTTGTCCGTACCGAGCAGATGGTCGAGTTCGGGCGGGGCCAGCCGGGTGCCGGAGGTGTCGTCCGGGGAGTACGGCAGCCAGAACAGCGAGACCAGCGCGATGGCGACGATCAGCCCGACGAGGACGCAGCCGGTCAGCAGCGCGGGCGAGCGCCGCCGCCGCGAGGGGCGGCGCTCGGCATCGTCGGGCCGCCCCTCGACCATCTCGACCAGCAGATCCTTCGTCTCACTCATCGGGAATCGCCTCCCGCCCCCGTCGACAGCTGCCCCCGCAGCCGGGGATCGACCAGCCGCTGGGCGAGGTCGCTGACGAACCCGATGACCAGCACCGCGAAGGTGGATACGAAGAGCACACCCTGAACGGTCGGATAGTCGTGCTGGGTGACGGCCTGCGCCAGCATGCTGCCGAGCCCCGGCAGCGCGAACACGGTCTCGACGACGACCGCGCCGAGCAGCGTGGTGGCCAGCTCGATCCCGAGGACCGATATCACCGGTACGGCGCCGTTGCGCAACCCGTGACGCCACATCGCGTGGTGGAAGGAGGAGCCGAGCGCCCTGGCGGTACGGAGGTAGTCGCTGCCCAGGACGTCCAGGGCGGCGGACCGTACGTACCGGATGAGCGAGGCGGACATCACCAGCGCGACGGTGACGACCGGCAGCACCAGCGACCGGAACGCCTCGCCCGGGTCCGACCAGCCGTCCTGCGGGAACCCCCCGGCGGGCAGGACGCCCAGCCGCAGGGCGAAGACGGTGATCAGGAGCAGCCCGACCCAGAAGACCGGCACGGCGATGCCGAGCTGGGAGACCCCGCTGATGACCGTGCCGTAGCGGGTGCGGGACTTGAGCGCGGCGACGTAGCCGACGGGCACCGCGACGACCACCGCGAGCACGAACGCCATCAGCGTCAGCGGCACGGTCACATTCAGCCGTGAGGTGATCTCCGGGCCGACCGGCAGCGAGCTGATGAAGGAGTTCCCCAGGTCGAAGGTGGCCAGCTGGTGCAGCCAGTGGCCGAACTGTTCGGGCAACGGCCGGTCGGAGCCGATCTGGTGCCGCGCGGCGGCGATCTGCTCCGGGCTCGCGCCGACCGAGAGCAGCGAGTTCGCCGGATCGCCGGGCAGCAGCCGCAGCAGCAGGAAGAGCACCACACTGGCCAGGAACAGCGAGCCGACCAGGAAGGCCAGCCGCCGCAGCAGGTAGGAGAGCATCAGGGGCGGACCCGATCGACGGAGGCGGTTGTTCCACGGTTTGTTCCACGGACTTGTTCCACGGACTTGTTCCACGGATCTATTTGCACGGATCTATTTGCACGGATTCCGCCGGGCGGCGGGTTCTCGTACACACGCCCGAGACCCACTCGCGCGCACGAGACCCACCACCCCAGGCAGAACCACACACCAAGAGAACCCGACTGATCAGCTCTTCTTGATGTCGTACGCGTAGAACTGCGAGTTCAGCCCGTTCAGCGGGTACCCCGACAGCTTGGTACTGGCCACCACGATCTGCGGGTACAGATACAGCCAGTCACTGGCCGCGTCCTCCGCGATCTTGGTGTTCACCTTCTTCAGCAGGGCCGTCTGCTGCTCGGTGGTGTCGGACCGCTCGGCTTCCTTCACCCACTGGATGACCTGCTTGTTGTCGTACCCCCAGTAGAAATTGGGGTCCCCGTACCAGACGATGTCCCGGTCGTTGACGTGCTCCTGGAGCGTCGCGCTGAAGTCGTGGTTCTTGTAGACCTTGGTGTACCACTCGTCTGGCGTAATGATGTTGATCTTGACCGTGATGCCGACCTTGGCCAGCTCCGACTTGATGAAGGTGGCGGCGGTCGGGTGCGGGTCGTAGTTCGGGGTGTCGAGCGTGAAGCTGAAGCCCTTGGCATAGCCCGCCTCGGCCAGTTCTTTCTTGGCGAGCGGGACATCGTACGGATTGACCTTGGTCAGGTCCTCGTACCAGGGGTCGGTCGGCGGGACAATCGAGCCGATCAGCTTGCCGTGGTCGCCCCAGACCGATTCGAGCAGCTTCTTGTTGTCGATCGCCGAGGTGACGGCCTTGCGCACCTTGACGTTGTTGAACGGCTTGACGCGGTCGTTGAAGGCCAGCAGCAGCTTGGTCGTCGAGTTGCCGTCGTTGACCTTGTAGTTCTTGTTGTTCTCGAACTGACCGAGGGCGTCCGGACTCTGCTCACTGGTGACCACGTCGACGGCGTTGGTGATCAGCGCGTTATTGAGCGCGGTCGCGTCCTTGTAGTAGTGGAAGACGACCTTCTCGTTGGTCGCGGGGGTGCCCCAGTACCCCGGGAACCGCGTCAGGCTGAGCGCCGAGCCGCGGGTCCACTTGTCGAGCTTGTACGGGCCGGTGCCGTCCTCGGAGGTCTTGAGGTTCTTGGCGGCGGAGTTGATGATCCACACGTAGCTCAGGTTGTACGGGAACGAGATCGACTTGGACGAGAGCTTCACTTCGACCGTGTCCGCGTCCGGGGTCGCGATCGACTTGATCATGCTGAAGCTGCTCTTGCGCGCCGACTGGGAGTCCTTGGCCGTCACCTTCTCGATGCTGTACTTCACATCGGCCGAGGTGAGGGCCTTGCCGGAGTGGAACTTCACGCCCTTGCGCAGGGTGAAGGTGTAGGTGAGCCCGTCCGCGCCGACCTTGTAGTCCGTGGCGAGCAGCTTCTCGACCTTGCCGCTGTCGGTGAGCTTGAAGAGGCCCTCGTACACGTTCCCGTTGAGCGCCTCGGTCACGCCCTGCCCGCCGCCCCCGGTGTTGTCCAGGTTCTGCGGCTCGTACAGCGATCCGATGTTGATGGTGGCGTTCTTGTCGTACGAACCCGATGACCCGGTGCCCTTGTCGCCCCCCGAGCCACCGCAGGCGCTGAGGGTGAGGGACAGGGCGACCACGAGAGCACCGCCGAGCAGCGGTACGGACTTCGTTCTCATCACTTTTTCTCCTGTTGCGCCGGCCGTGGGGTGAGCCAAGAGGGTGAGCCTGCGGCTTCGGCTCAGTGCACCGCGTAGCCGCCGTCGAAGACCGGAAGCCTCTCGCCCGCGAGGACGGGAAGGTGGATCCGGTTCTGTCGCGGCGGCAACGGACAGTTGTACTGGGCGGAGAAGCCACAGGGCGGCACAAACGCGCGGTTGAAGTCCAATACGACGGTCGAGCCGTCCTCGGCGCCCCGGTCCACGAAGAGGAACCGCCCGGCGCCGTACGTACTGTCGCCGTTGGTGGGGTCGCCGAAGACCAGCAGAAGCGTTCCGTCGTCGTCGAACGCGGACAGCGTGTAGTCGACGCCGTCCAGCGTGACCCGGATATCGCCCGGGACGACCAGTTCCCGGCTGCCCCCGCTGTCCCGTATGTGCTCGAACGGCACCCGGCGATCGGCGGCGACCGGCGTGAACACCGCCTCGACCACCCACCGGGGATCGAACGGGAAGGTGTCGATGTACGAGAAATGACGCATCGCCGGAGCGTCCGCGTCCCAGAACCGCAGCCCGTGCTCGGGCCCCCCGGTCCGCAGATCGGTCCGCCGCACCGAGGTCACGACGACCCCGTCCCCCGCTTCCCCCCGAGCCCGCTCCAGAGCCGCCCCGGCGTCAACGCCCACCGGCAGCCACCGCGTCTCGACCAACGCCAGATTCCCCGGACCACCCGCCACAGCGGCCCGCCGCGAGGCCCTCCAGGCGTCGTGTTCTCCCTGCGCTGAGGACATACGGGACCAGCTCCGGTCTTGTACGGAACGACGATCGATCCGGCGCACCGTCGCAGCCAGGTCTTCAACGGAAGAATCGTACATACGGAGAACATTTCGAGCCGCGACGCCCACAATCCGAGACGCCTGTCTCGTATCCGGACCCATACGGGATGCCACACCATTGACGGCCACGCGGAATCCCGTTTCGGGGAACATGCCCCCTGGCGTAGCTTCGGAAGCACGGCTACTGAACACGTGGGTGACCGCATCGCGAGATCACACCGCCGCGCCGGCCTCACCCGAGAGGCACTGGCGGCTGGACGCTCTGCCACGACGCCGAGTCCGGACGGCTCGTGGGCGTGTTCCCGGGGATCGTCGCGGACGGCCCGCCCGACGGCCGCCGCGGGCGGCGACGACGAGCGGGAACACACCGGCACGGCGGAGGGCGTCCGGGCGTGGGGCGGCGCGACACCGTCACTCGACTGACGCCCACTCACCGAACGAAGCGACGTCCTAATCCCTGACCTTGAGGGAGCGCATCCGGGTTGCGCCATTGCTGTCGGTGCCACCGGCCTCGGCGTTGGAGATCTTGCCGCCGGTGAGGACGAACATCAGGTGCAGGCGGACCGTCCGGGGGCCGGAGGCGACCGCGTACTCGGTCATGATGTGTGTGGTTCCGCCCTGCTGCTCCTGCCCCACCGCGTTGATCGCCGCGATCTGGGTGAAGCTCGTCAGGAGGGTGTCCGTGGTCTCGTCCCTGAGCCAGCCGATGATGTAACCGCTGCCGCCGGTGGCGGACCCGAGCGCGTACCGTACATCGCTGTCGATGTGGTACACCCCGGCTTCCGGGAGCACGATGTCGGACTCGGGGATCGGCACGTCGGTACCGGTCCGGGCCAGGAGGTTGGCGTTCTGCCGCTCGGCGTTGAGGAACGCGCTCACCGGCGTGAGGCGGGCGCCGATCTCCCACCTTTCGGGGCAGCCGGGCGTCCCGGTGACATCGATGTCCACCGACCGTTCGATGCTGCTGTTGCCGCCAGGAGCGATGCCCGTCAGGGCGATCCGCGGCACGAGCAGCCCACCGGTCGTGTTCCGTGCGGCATTGCACGGGGACGGGTCCAGAGCGGGCGTGTCGGGCGCGTACAGACACCCGTCACTGCCCCGAGTGATGGCGTTGCCCCGGTCGGTGGAGATGCACGGAGGGCGGGCGGTGGAGCATCCGTCCTGGCAGGAGGCGACCGGGACGACCGGCGGGACCGCGGCGTAGGGAGTCGAGCCGTCGAGGGTGTCGGTCGTACAGGTGACCGCGCCGTCGCAGTTACGGCAGGTCGTACGGAGGAACGACCTGCCGCAGCCCGGGGCGGACGCCTGGACGGTGAGGACGAAGCTGTCGACGGTCCACTGCTTGGGGCCGACTCGGCAGGTGTCGTCGTTGCCTGTCTCCAGGTTGAGCTCGACGACGATCTTTCCCGCGAGGACGTCCGCGAGGGACACGGTGGTCGGTGGGATGACGCCGTTGTCGTCGCCACCCGCCGGCAGATCGGGTGGGCCCAGGAGATCGGTACGGATCGGGGTTGTGCCGTTCCACAGGGCGAAGCGGCCGTAGAGCTGGCAGGCCGTGTTCCTGCCGTCGTTGTGGACATGGACCGAGGCGCTGATCGTGACGCTGGTGGGGTTGCCGCGCAGTGACGCGGGGTCGATGCGCACGACGCCGGCGAGCCAGGTGTGCTGGCCGTTGTGCGTTCCGTCGTCGGCCGGGAACGTGCCCGTGCCGCTGTTCAGGATGGTCTGGGCGACGACAGGGTCCAGTGCGGCATGGGTGTTGGCGATGGTGTAGTACGGCGTCGGGTCGGTGCTGCTCGCGGTCGCCACGACCCGGTACGGCGCGGAGTCGCGCAGTGGGGTCGTCTCGCAGTGCTCGCCCGGCTGGGAGCCGGGACAAGCAACGGGGGGACAGGCCGGCTTGGAGGGCTGACAGCCGCCGATGGTGATGGGGGACTGCCCGCAGCCGCATCCACTCATGGGTCAACTCCTTTTGTGAGGTGGGGTGGTGGCATTGGCGATGCACCCCGCGCCACTTGGCGCGGTTGGGCACGAGAGGGTGGTGCGCCGGCTCGTCGGCCGAAACGGATGAAGTCGAGCGGGCAGGCGCGTTGGGGGATACCGGCGGACCTGAAGTCGGCCGCGCAACCGGGGAGCGGACGAAGACCTCTGGCGGACCACTCACCGGGCCGTGGCCGACATGTCGTCGATCGTCATCCGGCTACGTGTTCCCGCAGCCGGTCATGTCCTTGAGGTGGGAAACAGAAGCGGCCGCGTCGGCCCCTCTTCGCGATTCTGCTACTGGTACTGGTACTGGGCAAACCGCGGTGGGCGCTCGGATATAGGAATACCTGAAGATCAGTCACTTGTCTTCTTCGTTGCCATCCCTAATGTACTATCCCGTGATCTGTCGGGCATTAACCCGTTAGGGTGGCTGATTTCACCGTCAAGATGACAGAGCGCTCGCGTTTCTGCCGACGTACGAGCCGGGAGCGAACAGCCGACCGGGCCCCGCTCCTCCCGGACCTCCATGCCGATGCCCAAAGGGGCGACCGGAGGCTTGGGAAGCGGGCTGCGCCCGCGTCTTCACCGACAGGGCGAGCGCACGGGTGGAGGACGCCACGGGGAGGGTCGGCATCCTGCGGGACGTGATCCCCGACTACGAGGACCCCGCCGAGTCCCCGGGGCTGCGCCGTAAGCGCCCTACGGCGTTCCTGTGGCCCGTGGGCGGGGGCGCTGAGTGGCTGGTGAACCCGGAGCACGTGAGGCGCGCCCGGTGAACCGTACGGCGAGACGGATGGCCGGCCGGATCGCACGGGGGACCGGGGTGACGGTCCGCTGGGGCCTCATCGCACTCGGCATCGTCCTGGCGGTCCGCACCGAATGAGCGAGCAGGACCGCAACGACGGACAGAAGCGCGTGATGGTCGCGCTGATGGCCACCGGACTGCCGGTCATCGCATGCCCTGTCGCTGTAGCGGCAGTCGTCATCGGACTGGTCGTATGGGCCGTGCCCCGTTCGGTCCCGTGCCGTTCGGGGCGTTCCGTTGCCCCTGCCTACAGGTCGAACACCGCCGTCACGGGGGCGTGGTCGCTCCACCGTTCGGCGTGGCCGGCAGCACGCTCCACGTACGCCTTGACCGCGCGGTCCGCCAAGCGAGGCGAACCGACGACAAGGTCGATGCGCCAGCCGGAGTCGTTGTCGAAGGCCCGGCCGCGGTACGACCACCAGGAGTACGGGCCCTCCTGGTCCGGGTGGAGCGCCCGTACGACATCGGTGTATCCCGCCTCGTCGAAGACCCGGGTCAGCCAGGCGCGCTCCTCGGGGAGGAAGCCGGAGGACTTGCGGTTGGCCTTCCAGTTCTTGAGGTCGGCCTCCCGGTGGGCGATGTTCCAGTCGCCGCAGACGACCACCTCGCGCCCGTCCGCCGCCGCGCGCGCCTTCAGCCGCTCCAGGTACGGCAGGAACTCGTCCATGAAGCGGATCTTCTCGTCCTGGCGCTCCGTGCCGACCTCCCCCGAGGGCAGGTACAGGCTGGCGACCGTGACCCCGGGGAGGTCGATCTCCGCGTACCGCCCGCTCGCGTCGAACTCCGCGCTGCCGAATCCGATCCGCGTACGCTCCGGCTCCCGCCGCGAGTACAGCGACACCCCGGCCCGCCCCTTCGCGGTCGCCGGCGCGTGCAGGGTGTGCCAGCCCTCGGGGGTACGTACCTCCTCGGCCAGCTGCGCGGGCTCGGCCCGTACCTCCTGGAGGCAGATCACATCGGCGGAGGTGTCCGCGAGCCACTCGACGAACCCCTTCTTGGCGGCGGCGCGGAGCCCATTCACATTCACGGTGGTCACTGTGAGCATTCCGGCACACTACCCGGCCGCTCCGGACCGCGTAAATTCGTGCGATTTCACCCAGGGCCGCGAGAAATGATCTCCGAGGTGTGCAATTCACACTCGGAGCGCCATAGAAGCAGCATCGGAGCGCCAAGAGACCACACCCCCGGAATCAGAAGTTCCGCGCTCCCCGGGAATCGTCGCCGTCGTCCGGGTCCCGGTCGGGACAGATCGGGTTCCCGCACCGGCACTTGGGCCACCGTAACCCTGAGCCTGGCACCAAGTCACTTCCATCAGCGGCCAGTTCGGCCTTCGGGAGAATCAGCACACCGTCCGAACCGAGAACCTCCGTCAGTTGGGAGAGGTACCGCCGAGCCTCACTACCGCCACTCATTCGCCAGCCGTTCCCATCCGAGCGCGACGCGCTCAATCAACTCCCCTGCGTGCACAGGGAAATGCCGGAGCACTCACTCCGGGACCGGTCCGTGCGCAATTCCACGTTCCTCCACCCAGAGTGACCGGTGACCACTATTCTGAATAGGGGAAACATGGTTCCAACCCATCCGGAACATGGGGGAGTTGAACGTATGAGCGAGTCCGCCGACCTTGAATCGGAAGAACCTCAGGACGGAGCCGCCTACTTCGGCCAGGAGGTCAGGTACGCGCGCGCGTTCGCCGGGATGACCCAACAGGAACTGGCGGACGCCAGCCACTACAAACGCCCGTATGTGACCAAGGTCGAGGGCGGCACACTGCTCGCCTCCGTCAAGTTCGCGGAGGCGTGCGACCGGGTCTTCAACACCCCGGGCGTCTTCGCGCGATTACGGCGCCGGGTGAGCGAGCGGGGGCATCCGGGGTGGTTCATCCCGTACATCAAGCTGGAGCGCGAGGCGACTTCGGTGGCGGACTACTCGACCACGTTCATCATGGGAATGTTCCAGACCGCCGCCTACGCGGAGGCGGTTTTCCGGGCCATGCACCCCCGCGCCGACGACGGGCGGATCGAGGGCTGGGTCGAGGCGCGGCTACGCCGCCGCGAGGTGATGGAGCGCGAGAAACCCCCGCTGCTGTGGGTCATTCTCCACGAGGGCGCGCTGCGCACCGTGGTGGGCAGCGGAAGCACCATGGCCGGTCAGCTCGACCATCTGACAGCCCAGACCGAGTCGCCGCACATCATGATCCAGGTGCTCCCGTTCAGGGCGGGCGCCCCCGCGTCGCACCTTCCGTTCAATCTGCTCACCCAGGGCGACGGGACAGTCGTCATGTATTCGGAAACCCTGGGCCAGGGGCGAGTGACCGACTCGGCGACGATCGTGTCGAGCGCCCAGGCATCGTACGAAAGGCTGCGCGCCTCCGCGCTCTCGCCGGAGGATTCGTCAGCCTTCATTCGCAAGATCAAGAAGGAGTACGTCACATGATCAACTTCCAATGGGTCAAGAGCAGTTACAGCGGCGGCGACGGCGGCCAGTGCCTCGAATGGGCCCCCGCGCACACCGCCGCACACCACACTGTCCCGGTCCGCGACAGCAAAACCCCCCACGCCCCCATACTGCTGCTCGCCCCCAAAGCCTGGACCGACTTTGTCACCGCCCTTACCCACTGACCCGGACCCGCCGGCCCGGAACCGAAAGCGGTTCGGGGCCTGCGGGTCACACATACGCCGGAGTCATTGCATGCGCCGTACGGATATTCGATAGCCGAACATTCCCGGGCCCGGAAAACTGACCCCATGCGTATCAGGGAAGCCCGTATCGAAGAACTCCCCCTGCTCCAGGACATCGAACGGGCCGCAGGAGAGTGTTTTCGCGGTATCGGGATGCCGGAGATCGCGGACGACGATCCGCCGCCCATCGAGGAACTCGCCCGGTACCAGCGCGCCGGATGGCAGATCCCGCTGTTCTGCGTCGCCTCGTCCGTCGCGTTCGTGACGGGAATCGCCCGGGGCGACTTCGGCTGGCGCTTCTTGGGTCGCCGCCGTGGGCGTACTGGGAGCGGGCCTGCTCTGGGCGGGGGCGCTCCTGCCCGACGCCGAGAGGACCGAGCCCGCACAGCAGCCCTGACCGCCCGTCCCGGTCGGCCGCCCAGGGCCTGTCCGACAAATAGCGCCTGGCTCGCGGCGTCCGGCACGTACTCCCCCGGCCACCTCCCCCGGACTCCGCCCGGGTACCCCCACCGCCTGGCGATCGCACGCACCAGAACGCCGCCGGGCCCGCCCCAGGGGGCGGACGGCGCTATGTGTCGGACAGGCCTGTCGGACAGGCCCTAGTCGACGACGACGACCTTCGTCCCCTCCGTACCGAACGTCCAGATCGCGTCCCCCGCGTCCGTGTCCATCCGTATCGCGCCCGTGTTCAGCCCCGGCGACGGCGCGGGGGAGGCGCCGTCCAGCGCGTTGGAGAAGGCGATCGACACCCCGTCCTTGACGGTGAAGTACACGATGTTCTCGATGGCGACCCCATCGGACCCCGCGCCCTCGGCCCGCTTGAAGGAGACCTGGTACGGCCCCGTCTCGGGGCTGATGGTGCCGGGCCAGACGGCGTACGAGTCGTCGTAGTTGTTGTTGGGGTCGACGAGCCACACCCGCCGCTCCCCGAGCGAGTAAACGATCCGCCGGCCCACACCCGACGCCGTCGGTATCGCGTGCTCCGGGGGCTCGCTCGGCGCGATGGAGGCCAGCGGGCTCGGTGTGGTGGTGGGCTTCGTCCGCGCGACCGGCTCCACGGGCCGGGGGCCGTCATTGGCCTGCACAGCCAGTACGGTGACAGCCGCGAGAGCCCCGACGGTCAGAGTGGTAACCCAGGCCCACGAGGGCGGTCGACGGCCAGACACAGGTGTGGATCTCCTCAACTCTCCTACCAGCAACGACAATCTAGCCGCTGCCCGACACGCGTTTATCGCTGCCCCATGAATTTTCTCACCTCGTGGACGCCGGACCGCCCGGCCCTACGGGACCGTTCGGCCCTAGCGGTGCGCGGGCCCGGCTCGGTTCACTGCCACACCTGAACTTTAAATACGATGATCCGATGCGAGCTGGGAGGGCAACGCGGTGATTTCGGCCGGCGGACACAAGGCTCCGCCCGTACGCGTCTTCGTCCTCGACGATCACGAGGTGGTACGACGTGGTGTGCGCGACCTGTTGGAGGCCGAGGAGGGCATAGAGGTCGTCGGCGAGGCGGCCGACGCCCGCGAGGCGCTGGCCCGGGTGCCGGCCGCGCGGCCCGATGTGGCCGTACTGGACGTACGGCTCGGTGACGACCGGGACGGTGACCACGCGGGCATCGAGGTGTGCCGGGAGCTGCGGGCCCGGATGCCGGACCTGATCTGTCTGATGCTGACCTCGTTCGACGACGACGAGGCCCTCTTCGACGCCATCATGGCGGGCGCGGCGGGCTATGTGCTCAAGCAGATCAACGGCGCCGATCTGGTGGCCGCCGTCAGGACCGTGGCCACCGGCGCCTCGCTGCTCGATCCGCGCACGACGTCCCGGGCGATGGACCGGTTACGCGGCCCCCGGGACGACCCCGCCGCCGCGCGGGAGCCCGAGGCGTCGGAACTGGACCGGCTCTCGCCGAGGGAGCGCCAGATCCTGGATCTCATCGGCGAGGGGCTGACCAACCGCGAGATCGCCGAGCGGCTGTTCCTGGCGGAGAAGACGGTGAAGAACCGGATCTCCACGATCCTGTCCAAGCTCGGCGTGGGCCGCCGGGTGCAGGCGGCGATGATCGTCGGCCGGATCAAGAACCGCCCGGCCCTCGGCGCCCCGCCGCAGCCCGCCCCCTGGCGGCCCTGACCGGGCCGCCGCCGCTCGGCCGTCTCAGCAGGGCAGCGGCACCCGCCACACCACCCGGGTGCCGCCGCACTCCGGCTCCTCCACCGTCAGCGTGCCGCCATACAGCTCGGCGCGGGTGCGCATGTTCGCCAGGCCGCCGGAGTCGTGTCCCGTACCGGACCCGATGCCCACCCCGTCGTCCGTGACGGTGAGGATCACCGTGCACTCCGCGACCAGCGTGACATCGATACGGCTCGCCCGCGCGTGCCTGGCCGCGTTCGAGAGGGCCTCGACGGCGACCGCCAGGATGTGTTCCGCCAGCTCGTCGGGGACGTTGGTGTCCACCGGTCCGTCGATCCGCAGGGACGGCCGGAAGCCGAGCGCGCGGGCGGAGGTCTGCGCGATCTCGGCCATCCGGCGGCGCAGCCCCGACAGCCCGGGGCGGTCCGAGGTCCGCAGGTCGAAGATGGTGGACCTGATGATGCGGATGGTGGTGTCGAGGTCGTCCACGGCCCGGTTGACGCGCTCCGCCGCGTCGGGCCGGTCCGCGATGGAGCGGGTGGTGCTCTGGAGGGTCATCCCGGTGGCGAACAACCGCTGGATCGCGAGGTCGTGCAGGTCCCTGGCGATCCGGTCCCGGTCGTGCAGGACCGCCAGTTCCTCCGACTCGGCCCGCCGCTGGGCCAGTTCGAGCGCTATCGCGGCCTGGTCGGCGAAGCCCGAGACCAGCTCGATCTCCGTCTCGTCGAACGGCGGACTCCCCGTCAGCCGCCCCAGCCGCAGCGCCCCCAGCGCCCCGGTGTCGATCTGGAGCGGTACGGCGACGACGGGGCCGATCCCCTGCTTCAGACCGATGGAGTAGGCCCGCGGATCGGTCCGTACATCGGTGCTGTCCACCGGCCTGCCGGTCCGCGCGGCGATCCCGACGAGCGAGCGCGCGGCCGGTACGGAGAGCCCGATCGCCAGCTCCGCGCCATGGCCGTGCGCGACCTCGACGGTCAGCCAGTCGGCGTCGGGCGACGGCAACAGTACGGACGTGCAGTCGGCGCCCGCCACCTCCATCGCGCGCTCGGCGATCAGGTGCAGCGCCTTGCCCGCGTCCGCCCCGGACAGCAGGGTGCGGGTGATCTCGCCCAGCGCTTCGAGACGGCGCTCCCGACGGCGGCTCTCGTCGTACAGTCTGGCGTTGTCGATGGCGACCCCGGCGGCGATGGAGAGCGTGGTCAGCATCGCCTCGTCGTCCGCGTCGAAGCCCGCGCCGCCGCGCTTCTGGGTGAGGTAGAGATTGCCGAACACCTCGTCACGCACCCGGATCGGCACCCCCAGGAACGTGTGCATCGACGGGTGGTGCGGGGGAAAGCCGTAACTGCGTGGGTGTTCGGTGAGATCGGTGAGGCGCAGCGGTACGGGGTGGCGGATCAGCTCGCCGAGTATGCCGCGCCCACAGGGGGTCTGGCCGATGCGCTCCGCCAGCGGGCCGGGGATGCCGACGGACAGGAACTGCGAGAGGGTCTGGCCGTCACCGACGACGCCGAGGGCCCCGTACTCCGCGTCGGTGAGGGTGACCGCCGCCTTGGCTATGCCGCGCAGCACCTCGGGCAGTTCGAGGCCGTGGCCCAGGCTCATCACGGCGTCCAGCAGGCCGCGCATCCGGTCGGGGCGGCTCGGCTCGGGCCATAACGCGGCGCATCCGCCCCGCGAGTCGTCCGCTGTCTCGGCCATTCCCGCTCCCCGGTCCGGTGCGGTGTCCGCCACCGGTGACTGTTTCCCTGCTCGGTGCGCAGCCTACGACAGCTCCCTGTCATTCTGTCGGCCAGCCCCCGCCCGACGGGCCATAGGGCCGATCGGCCCTATGCGCTTGGCATACACACGCCGAATCATGGTGCAGCCGGGAAGCGCTGGCCCATGTCCCCCGCTTAACCAGTCTTCCCGGCGCATACACGTGGTGCGGCTCCCGGTGGCCCCGAGGCGGGCACGGCAAAGGCCCGGTCCGGCGTACGAAACGCCGGGCCGGGCCTTGCGAGTGTGGGGCAGATCAGTTGTTGCCCGCGCCGTTGCCGGACAGGATCGGGATGTTGTCCAGGATGTGCGACAGCGGCTCGTCACCCTTGGCCTGCGTCGAGTTCTCGACACACTGCTGGTTCTGCGGGTTGGACAGGACGTTGACGTCCTGAACGGCGATCGGGATGAGACCGATGAGCGAGCCCACGTTGGCCTTGAGGGGCAGACCGATGCAAGGCTTGTTCAGCGAGCCCTGGACCAGGCTCAGCTGGGGGCTCATCGCACCCTTGGTCACCTGGTTGCCGAAGGACTGCTCGGCACCGTTACCGCTGAGCGAGATCGGGCCATCGTCGTTACCGATCGCGAGCGCCGGCGACACCGCGGCGGCCGTGGCTCCGACGAGGGTCGCGGCTACAGCAGCGGTTGCCCACAGCTTCTTCATTTAAATGCCTTTCCAGAAGGTCGGATTCCACCGGCGGAATCCGAGCTGTTCAACTTGGGGACAGCTGGATTAGTTTCGGCTGTTCCCTCTAATGGAGTACTGAAAGAGCCGAGAAAAAACCGGCCCGCCGCGAAATTCCAGCAGCGGGCCGGTCAGGTCTGCCCGTGACTCAGTTGTTGCCCGCGCCGTTGCCGGACAGGATCGGGATGTTGTCCAGGATGTGCGACAGCGCCTCGTCGCCCTTGGCCTGCGTCGAGTTCTCGACACACTGCTGGTTCTGCGGGGACGACAGGATGTTGAGGTCCTGGACGCCGATCGGGACGAGGCCGATGAGGGAGCCGAGGTTCGCCTTGGCCGGCAGGGCGATACAGGGCTTGTTGAACGAGCCCTGGATCAGCGCGATCTGCGGGCTCATGTTCCCGTGCGTCGCCATGTTCCCGTACTGCTGGGTGGCGAAGTTGCCGCTGGCGGACGTGGGGCCGCCGTCGTTGCCGATGGCGAGCGCCGGGGCCGCGGCCGCGGCGGACACGCCGACGACGGAGGCGGCGACGGCCGCGCCGGCCATAACCTTCTTGATCACGATCTGAGTCCCCTTCTGAAGGATGCCCCAAAGTCCCCGGGGCTCCCTGAGCAACTCCCCACCACCGGTTTGGTTCCGGCCCTTCACTCCAACGGCCTATTACCCACGATTACGGCCGTGGCAAGGCCACGCCTATCGGCAAGCCGATCGAGTGAAGCAGGAGAACCAAACCGGCGCCGCCCGGTTGTTCAGGTCGCTCCATCTGCTCCATATGTATTTCCTTCAGGAAAAGGAACACACCGTGATCAAGAAGATTATGGCCGGCGCGGCCGTGGCCGTCTCCGTAGTCGGCGTTTCCGCCGCGGCCGCAGCTCCGGCTCTCGCCATCGGTAACGACGACGGCCCCATCTCCGCCAGCGGCAACGGTGCCAAGAGCAAGTTCGGCAACACCGTTACCACCGGCGACATGAGCCCCCAGGCGCAGCTGATCCAGGGCTCGCTGAACAAGCTGTGCGTCGGCGCCCCGGTCAAGGCCAACGTCGGCTCCCTCGTCGGCGTCCTCGTGCCGATCGCCGTCCAGGACGTCCAGGTTCTGTCCAACCCGCAGAACCAGCAGTGCGCCGAGAACTCCACCCAGGCCAAGCAGGACGAGCCGCTGTCGCACCTCATCAACAACATCCCGGTGCTCTCGGGCAACGGTGTGGCCAACGGCTGATCGAGCCCGGCACGCACGACCCCCGGACCCCGGTCCGGGCCGACGGGCCGGCCCCGGGGCAACGACGCCCCCGGTCGGCCCGCCTTTTCACGGCCTGTCCCCCGCCCGTGCCAATCGAGTGAACCGGCTCGGTGGCCCGGCGCGGGACAGTTTCCTCGTACTCGCGCACTCGTTGGACCTCCCGCAGCGGAGACGAGGGAGCCGAGACCCGGGCTCACGCCCCACGACCGTCGTGCGGACGTATTCGCCGCTGCGGAAAGGGCTCAACGATGAAGTGCAAGAAGGCCGCAACGATCGTCGCCGGACTGGTCCTCGCCCTGGGCGCAGCCGCCCCGGCCATGGCCGACGCCCACGCGGACGGCATCGCCGTCGGTTCGCCGGGTGTCCTGTCGGGCAACGTGATCCAGGTACCCGTTCACGTTCCGATCAACCTCTGTGGCAACAGCATCAACATCATCGGGCTGCTGAACCCGACCCTCGGCAACACCTGCATCAACGCCTGACGCTGTAAGGACGCCCCCACGGGTGTCCTCGGCCGGTCACCGGCGCGCCTGTTCGGCAGTCGCGCCGGGGCCGGTCCCCTGTTGCACCGCCCCCACCCAGGAGAACCAGATGCGAGACCTCATCAGCAAAGGACTGCTCACGGCCGCCGCGGCGTCCGGCGTGCTGTCCATGAGCGGCGGCTACGCCCAGGCGGCCGACGCCTCCGCGACGGCGGTCGGTTCACCTGGCGTGCTGTCGGGCAACAGCGTCCAGGTGCCCCTGGACATCCCCGCCAACATCTGTGGCAACACCATCGATGTGATCGGCCTCCTCAACCCCGCCTTCGGCAACGTCTGCGCCAACGTGTCGAGCGGGCCCGAGCAGCACCACGGCGGCGGCTACGAAGGCGGCTACGGCGGCTCCTACGAGAGCGCCTACGGGCACGAGACCCCCGCGGGCGGGAACCAGGGCGCCAGCTCCACCGCCATCGCGAAGGGCTCCCCCGGCGTCGGCTCCGGCAACGGGGCTCAGGTCCCGATCGACATCCCGGTCAACGTCTGTGGCAACTCCATCGACGTGGTCGGCCTCCTCAACCCGGTCTTCGGCAACGGCTGCGAGAACGGCGCCCCCGCCGCTCCCCCGGAGCTCCCGGAGCGTCCCGTGCTGCCCGAGCCCGAGACCCCGGAGGAGGAGCCCGAGGAGTCGGAGCTCCCGCCGACCGACGGCCGTGTCGTGACCCCGTCCACCCCCGGCACCCCCACCGTCCCGGCGAAGCCGCCCGTCACGGAGACGGTCGTGCAGACCCCGCAGGCGCCGCAGGTCGAGTCGGCCGTCCCGGCGGCCCCCGAGGCGCACGCGCCCACCGGTTCACTCGCGTCCACCGGCAGCGACGGCAGCCTCCTCGGCGCCGCCGCGGCGGCGAGCGCGGGTCTGCTGCTCGGCGGAGTGCTCGTCTACCGCAGGAGCACCGCCTCGGCGCGCGTCTGACCCCGCCCCACCCGGCACACCGGCCCCAGCGGCCGTCCGGCCGGGAGAACCGTCGCGAGCGACGCGTTCTCCCGGCCGTCCCCGTTCAGGGCAGCCGCGCCTCCCGGTGCGCCGACGCCGTCTGGACCGCCCGCCGCTGCCGCTGGCCGACCAGCACATCGGGTGACCCGCCGCGCGGGCCGACGCGCTCGCCCAGCCGCCGCCGTACCCCTCGTACCAGACGCTCGGCGGTGTACGACGCGCCGTACACGAAACGCATCGAGGGCCCGAAGGACGGGGCGCTCAGCAGGCCGGCCACGAACAGGCCCGGGTGCGAGGACTCGAAGACCGCGCTCGCCTCGGGGGCGGTGCTGGGGCGTACCGTGCGCAGCCCGTCGCGCAGGGCGTCGTCGAGCAGGCCGAGCCGGTCGAGGCCCGGGGTGAACCCGGTGGCGGCGATGACATGGTCGGTCTCCACGGTCTCCACCCGACCGGTGGTGGCGACGAGTTCCAGCCGTACGCGACCGCCCGCCAGGGCCGCCGACGCCACGCTCTCGCCGAGCCGCGTCTCCACCGCGGGCTCGAAGCGCTCCCGCAGCCACCACGCGCCGGCCGGTCCCAGCGCGGAGGTGAAGACCCGGGTGCGGGTCGGCCCGGGGAGCCGGCGGAAGAGGCCGGGGCTCTCGGCGTACAGCCAGTTCTTCCAGCCGCAGCCCAGGCCGGTGTGGGGGGCGCGGGCGGCTTGGCGGAGGGGGCGGTTCCTGGGGGGCGGGAGGGTGTTCCAGTTCAGCCCGCCGGAGCGGGCCACCACCCGTACGGAGGTGCCCTGTTCGGCGAGGAGCGCGGCGGTCTCCAGCGCCGCCTGGCCCGCGCCGACGACGGTCACGTCGCCGCCCGCGAAGCGCGTCAGATCCGCGTGGTGGCTGCTGTGCGTCACCCGCTCGGGGCCGAGTCCGCGCAGGGCGTCCGGGATGTCGATGAAGGGCATCACCCCGACCGCGAGCGCCACCGTACGGGCGGACACCGTCTCGCCGTCCTCGGTCGCGAGCCGGAATCCGCCGGGGCAGGGCCGGACGGAGACGATCATCCGCTCGTCGACCGGCGGAGCCGCGCGTTCCGCGAACCACAGTCCGTACGAGGCGAAGAAGCCGACCGGCAGCGGTACGCCGTGCCGGGCCGCCACCCCCTGGACGGCCGCGTAGGCGGACAGGCCGTAGACGCCCTTCGGGTCGGAGAGGTTCGACGCCCAGGGCTCGGACTTCAGGAACATCCCGGGCGGCATGTGGTCCCGCCACGAGGCCATCGGTCTGCCGAACACCCGCAGATCGAGGCCGGCCGCCGCGGCGTGCGCGGCGATGGAGAGTCCGTAGGGGCCTGCGCCCACCACTACCAGGTCGTGCATCGTGTCTCCCACTCTCGGGTCGGTGGAGTTCGTGGAGTTCGTGGAGTTCAGAGGGTGGTCATCGGACGCGCCTCGGGACCGGGGCTCCGGTGGTCCGGCTGCCCCTCCGTTGCCGTGCGGGAGGGGTGCGCGAGCGCCCGGTGCCGCCGCCGCTCCGGTGCGGCGGCAGCGTGCGCACCAGGCGGCGCCAGCCCTTCCGTACCGCGTGCAGTGCCCAGGCGGCGGCCATCGCGCACGCGGGCAGGGGATCGTCGGGGGCGAACCACGCGGTCTCCCGGGAGCGCGGCCCGCCGCCGCGCTCCGCGCTCCGCCGGGCGGTGCCGGAGCGGCCGGTGGAGAGGGCGGAGAGCAGCGCGTAGTTCTCCACCACGAAGGTCCTGCCGTGCGCCGCGTCCTGCGCGGGCACGGGCCGGCCGGTGAGATCCAGATGCAGCGCGCGTACGACGTCGAGGCCCGCCCGGTCGGTGAAGAGCCGGAACTGCGCGCCGGGCCTGGGGTTGAAATCGAGCAGGTGGTACGCGCCCGTCGCCGGGTCCCGGCGGAAGTCGAGGTCGAGGATGCCCCGGTAGCCGAGCGCCGCGACCAGCCGCCGCGCCGCCCGCTCCACCTCCTGGTTGGGCAGCCAGCGGCCGACGGCGGTCAGCCCGGCCCCCACCGGCCAGGCCCGTTCCTTGCGCCCGGCGGCGCCGACCGGGCAGCCGGGTCCGGCGCCGCTGTAGCCGTGGAAGAACCAGTCCAGATCGCGTCCGTACGGCAGGAGTTCCTGGAGCAGCAGCCTGCTTCCGGCCTCCGCGCTGCGGCCGTACAGCTCGCGCGCCTCCTGCGAGGAGCGGAGCACCTGGGTGCTGCGCAGCCCTGCGCCGTCCGGCAGGAGCCACGGTTTGCTCCACTTGGCGACGACGGGCAGCCCGAGCGACCAGGCGGCCGCCGCGGCCTCGTCGGCGCCGCCGGGGACCACCGTGCGCGGGTGGGGGATGCCCAGCTCCCCGCAGATGCCCGCCAGCTCGGCCTTGTCCGCGACCCGTTCCGGCAGCCCCGCCGGCTGATCGGGCAGCAGATAACGGCCCGCCAGCCGCTCCCCGAGCCGCCCCACGGCGATGGCGCTGAGGTCGTCCATCGGGATGAGCACCGCCGGGGAGCCGAACCCGTCCGCGATGTCGAGCAGCAGCCTGCCGGTCTCCGCCAGCCCCGAAGGGTCCGTCAGATCCGGTCCCCGCTCGGGCCGTAGATGGGCCGCGCGCAGATAGCGGGAGCGCCCCACGGGGCTGTGTCCCGCCTCGATCACCGCGTGCACCTCGATGCCCGCTCGGCCGAGGGATCTGACGGCGCCCAGCGTGCCGTGGTGGAACGGGTTCCGGTCCAGCCTCATGACGACGGCGGGGACACGGGTGTCAAAGCTCGGCACGGTGGTTGTCCTTCGTCTCGATGGCCCATGCGGGGGATGTAATTCACGGATGGACTACTGGAACGCCGGGCCGGGTTCCCGATCGGCTTATTAGAAATACTTTTGCGCTCAAAGTGACCATGCGGAACTGAGGAGCTGAGGAGCTGACATGTCCCATCGACGTCGACGGCGGCTGACAACCGCTTGCCTGGGTGTGGTCACGGCCGGTCTCCTTTCCTCCGGAGCGGCGCTGGCCGCGCCGGCTCCGAAGCCCGTCCCGGAATCCGCGCCGGATCCGGTCGCCGAATCCGTACCGGAATCCGCACGGGAAGCCGTATCGGATCCGGTGCCCGTTCCGGTGCCGGCGCCCCAGCCCGTACCGGATCCGGTAACGGCTCCGGTCGCCGAATCCGTACCGGAGCCCGCGCCGGTCCCGGAATCCGTACCGCAGTCCGTACCGGAATCGGCCGCGCAGTCGGCCGCGCCGGAGAAGGTCCCGGAGTCCGTCCCCGGTCCTGCCCCGGATCTCGCGCCGGAGCCGGTCCCCGAGGCCGTCCCTTCCGCTCCTCCCGTGCTTTCCTCCGGTGCGGAAATTCCCAGCGGTACGGAGAAACAGAAACCTCCGAGGGCTCCCTCTCCCGCGCTCGGCGCGTATCTCGACTACGGGCCGAAAGGCGTTCAGCGCATCGCCGCCATGGAGAAATGGCTGGGCGGTACGGATCTGCGCGTCGGGCACACCTACCTCCCCGGTGACGTGTGGTCCAACATCGAGGGAAGCCCCGGTTTCCTCGCGGACTGGGCCGCGTGGCGCCAGGCGAGGGCGGACCGGCTGTTCGTCCTCAACGTCCCCATGCTGGAGCGCGCCGAGGGGCGCGTGCCCGACCGTATGGTCCGCCGCGAGTTGCACAAGGGCTCGGCCGGGCAGTACGACAGCCACTTCAGGAAACTGGCGGAACGGCTCGTCGGGCTGGGAGTTCCCGACACGGTGATCGTGCTCGGCTGGGAAATGAACGGGACGACGTACACCCATCGTTGCGGGCCCGATCCGGAGGCGTGGAAGAAATACTGGCATCGCATCGTCACCACCATGCGGGACGTGCCCGGACAGAAGTTCCGTTTCGACTTCGCCCCGAATCGCGGACGGGACGCCATCCCCTGGACCGAGTGTTATCCCGGCGACGACGTCGTGGACATCATCGGTATGGATTCGTACGACCAGCCACCGGGCCGGACCTTTGACGAACAGGTGAATGAGCCGTACGGACTCCAGGAACACGTGGACTTCGCCGCCGCGCACGGAAAGGTTATCTCCTATCCGGAGTGGGGCCTCTTCCGCAACGGCGACAACCCCGAATACGTACGACGCATGATCCAGTGGATCGATACGTACAAGCCGGTGTACAACACGGTCACGGACTACTGCCCGCACGGTATTTGGCAGTGCGACAAGAATCCGAAGTCGTCGCAGGTGTTCCAGTCGATGCTGTACGGCCGCCAGCAGGAACCGGAGACACCGGCGACCCCGGAGCCGGAAGCGCCCGTGACCCCGAAGCCCGAGCCGACGCCGGAACCGAAGCCGACACCGACCCCGGTGCCGACTCCGGTCCCCGAGCCCGCCCGGCCGCAGCAGCACTGCGCCCCGCTGGACCTCGGCCCCTGGGTCGAGAAGTGGCTCGGCGGCAAGCTCTGCGTCCGGCTCGGCCGCTGGGAGCACTGGCGCGGCTGACCCCGGCTCATGGGCCGGTACGGGGCGGTGGCGAGGTCATTCCCGGTCGCCACCGCCCACGGGGTCACCGGCCCCGCCCGTACCGGCCCCGGCGCGCAGCCGTTTGACCAGCGCCGCCGCCCGGTCCCGCCCCGCGGCCCGCGCGACCAGCAGCCGCAGCGACAGCCGCAGGGCGGGCCTGGCCAGCAGCAGCCGCTGGTTGCGGACGGTCTCGGGGCGCCAGTGGTGTTTGTACGGTTCGTTGCCCCGCAGCATGCTCAGCGTCGAGCAGCCGCTCGTGCCGACCCACTCCGCGCCGCTGCGCAGCAGCATCGTGGCCACATCGGCCTTCTTGGCGCGGAGCACCGGATCGGCCCCGTACAGATAGCCGCCCGCCAGGGCGCCGGACATCAGGGTGAGATCGGCGGCCACCACCGTTCCCGACAACCGGAATTCGGTGATCCGCGCGTCGCCGCGCTCGGCCATGGCCCGTACCGACCTGGCCAGGTGCTCGGCGAAGCGGGTGCTGAGGTGTTCGGGGGTGACGCCCCGGCCCTGCCACTGGAGCCGGTGCAGCGCCAGCAGCCGGCCGACCGCGAGGGGGATCTCGTCCCCGGGCACGGCCCGTTCCTCGATGCCGAGGGCGTCCAGCTTGCGCAGTTTCGCGCGGACGCGCTGGGCGCGGGAGGCCGGGAGTCTGCCGAGCAGTTCGTCCATGGGAACGGCGGGCAGTTCGAGGCAGGGCGAGTCCGCGAGCCGCCTGCGCGGGCCGGTCCAGTGGGCGTAGACGCGCTCGGCGGCGGCTCCCGGGCGTACTTCGCGCAGGTCGATCACTGCCGTACGGGCCACCGCGGCGAGGGACTTCGCCAGTTCGGCGGCGACGGTGTCGCCCGCGCCCTCGCCCGCGGTCGCGTAGTCGTCGTCCAGCAGGACATCGGAGAAGTCGGAGATCGTGCCGCCGAGCGGTACGAGTACGGGCAGCGGCCGCAGCACCAGCATCAGGGGCGCCGCCGCGATCAGCTCGCCCCGTTCGCGGACGAGCACGATCCGCAGCCGGCCCGCCGTGCCGTACGACAGCCACCAGGAGTGCAGCCACGCGTGGCTCTGGAAGGGGGTGGCCGCGCGGGAAGCGCGGTGGAGGGCGTTCCACTCCGGGGCGATCTCGGCGAAGCGGGCGGGGTCGGTGCACAGTTCGGTGGTGAAGACGGGGCCCGACCGGGAGGCGGAGAGCAGCGCGGCGACGGGGACGGAGGAGACGGGGGGCCGGAGGGCCACGACGGTCGCGCGCGCCGGGGCGGCCATCAGACCGTTTCCGGCTGCGGTGGCGCGGACACGGGCTGGTTCGGCGCGGCGTGGCCCGCCACCTGGTTCGCTCCCGGCTGGTTCGGCGCGGCCTGGTGGGAGCCGCCCGTCGACGGGCCCGGCACCGGCGCGTGGATCCCCTCGGGCCGCCGCTTGGGCCGGATCAGCAGGGCGAGCCCGCCGAGCAGCCCGCCCCCGCAGCCGCCGACCAGCGCGGCCAGGGGCGCGGAGGGGGAGCTGGGAGCTGTCGGCCTGACCGCGCGGGAGAACTGGACCACGCGGACGTTCGTGCTCTCCTGCATCTGGTTGCCGTTGACGACCAGGGAGCGGGCGACGCCGTTCGCCATGTTGACCGCCGTCGAGGGGCGCGGCGAGGTCGCCGTCACGGAGATCATCGGGGCGTCCGGCGAGGTGGAGGTCCGTACGCTCGCGCGCAGGGTCCGCGCGGACACCCCGGCCCAGACCTGCGCGTCGCCGACCACCGCGACCTGCGAGGCGACCCGTCCGTACGCCGTCGCGAAGCCGAGCGCGGCGGCCGCGTCGGCGCGGTCGGTGGGGACGATGACGACGTAGCTGGTGGCGGTGTACTGAGGGGTACGGAGGATTCCGTACGCACCGCCCGCCAGCGCGCCCGCGAGGACCGCGCCGGGCACGATCCACCGGGCGGCCGGGATCTTCCGCCGGCCCTTCCGCCGGTCCGCCCGCCGGGCCTTCGCCTGCGCCCTGGCCTCCGCCCGCCGGGCCTTCGCCGCGGCCCTGGCGGCGGCCTGCTGGGCTTTCGCCGCGGCCCTGGACTCGGACTGCTCCGCCTTCGCCGCGGCCTTGACTGCGGCCTGCTCCGCCTTGACCTCTGACTGCTGCGCCTTCACCGCGGCCCTGGCTGCGGCCTGCTCCGCCTTCGCCTCGGCCTTCTGCGCCTTCACCGCGGCCCTGGACTCGGACTGCTCCGCCTTCGCTGCGGCCCTGGCTGCGGCCTGCTCCGCCTTCGCCTCGGCCTTGGCCTCCGTCTGCTGCGCCTTCGCCGCGGCCCTGGCTGCGGACTGCTCCGCCTTCGCCGCGGCCCTGGCCTCCGTCTGCTGCGCCTTGGCCGCGGCCCTGGCGGTGACCTGCTCGGCCTTCGCCACGGCCTGCTCCGCCTTCGCCTCGGCCTTCTGCGCCTTCCGGTCCTTCTCCGGGGCCGGTTGGGGGTCCGGGGCGGGGCTGGTCTTCCTGGTCATGAGCAACTCACTTCTCGGGTGGGGGACGCCGGGCCGCGGACGGCGCGCTCATAGACGGCCATCAGCTGTTCGGCACTGTGGGAGATGTCGTAGTGGCGCGCGGACGGGGGGACGGGCAGCCGGGGCCTGCGCGGACCGAGCCCCCGGAACGTCGCCTCGAAGAGCCGCAGCTCCTCGGCCAGTCCCGGCACGGAACCGCTGATCCGGCGCGCCCCCGGCGCGTACCCCGGGGGCAGGTCCTGGAGCGCGGGGCAGGTCACGTACAGCAGCGGCAGTCCGGCCGCGAGGGCCTCGACGGCGGCGAGCCCGAACGCCTCGTCGGGGGAGGTCGAGACGAAGACGTCCATGGCGGCGAGCAGCGCGGGCAGTCCGGGGGCCCCCGGCGACCTCGGCGGATCCTCGCAGGCGCCGGGCAGCAGGATCCGGTCGGCCGCGCCCCGTTCCGCGGCGAGCCGCAGCAGGCGTTCGCCGTCGGGGCCCTCGCCGATCAACAGGAGCCGTGCGCAGGGCAGTTCGGCGACGGCTCGGACCAGCCGGTCGAAGTGTTTGCCGGGGGTGAGCCGTCCGACCCCGCCGACGACGAAGTCGTCCGGTGCCAGTCCGAGCCGCGCGCGGGCGGCCGTGCGGGCGCCCGCGTCGAAGGCGAAGCGCGCGGCCTCGATGCCGTTGGGCACGACGTGGATACGGTCGGGGCGCACCCCCCAGCGCTCCAGCCGCCGCGCGACGGTGGCGGAGACGGCGACGGTGGCGGTCCCCATGCGCTCACCCAGGAGATAGAGGGCGCGGGCGCCGGGGGTCAGGGGGCGGCCCTCGATCTGGACGGCGCCCAGGGAGTGTTCGGTGGCCACGATGGCGCGTACGCCCGCGAGCCTGGCCGCGATCCGTCCGTACAGGCAGGCGCGGTAGAGGTGGGTGTGCACCAGGTCGTACCGGCCCTGTCCGACCAGTCGGGTGAGCCGGGGCAGCGCGCCGAGGTCGCGGTTGCCCGCCATGTCGAGGTCGCGGACGCTGGTGCCGTCGGCGACGATGCCGTCGGCGACCGCGCCCGGGTTGGTGAGGGTGACGACCTCACTGTCGGTCGGCAACTGGCGCAGCAGGAGCCGTAGTTGCTGTTCGGCGCCACCGATGCCGAGGCCGGTGATGACATGCAGGACCTTCACCGGGACGCCACCGTCACATACGCGTGCGAGACGGCCGGGACGGGTTCCCGGCGCCAGCGGTGCAGCCGTCGTTTGAGGTGCAGCATCGGGCCGGTGTCGCGCTCGCCCACATGGACGCGGGGCAGCGCGAACCGGCCGGTGAGCGGGCCGGGGCTGATGGCGCAGGCGTAGCCGTACCCGGCCGCGCGTACGGCGGCGGCGGCGCGGGCGTCGACGGCGCCGTACGGGTAGCAGTAGCCGGTCACCTCGCGGCCGGTGAGGGTACGCAGGAGGGCGCGGCTGTGGACGGTGTCGGCGGCGAGCAGGGTGTCGTCGGCGGTCGTCAGGTCGGTGTGGCGCAGTCCGTGCGAGCCGATCTCCATGCCGGCGTCGGCGGCGGCGCGGATGCCGTCCTCGGTGAGGAGGGGCTTGCGGGGGCCTTCGGGGTCCCATTCGTTCGTACCGCCGGGGCGGCCCGGCAGGACGAAGACGGTGGCGGTGTGTCCGTACCGCTTGAGCAGGGGGACGGCCGCTTCCAGGAAGTCGGCGTAGCCGTCGTCGAAGGTGAGCCCGACGAGACCGGCGTCGCGGCCTTCGGCGCGGGCGCGCAGCAGCCGTTCCATGGCGACGCCGGTCAGCCCCCGGCGGCGCAGCCAGCGCAGTTGCCGGTCGAGGCGGCCGGGCGAGACGGTCACGCGGTAGGGGTCGTCGGCGGGGTCGGCGACCGAGTGGTACATGAGGGCCCACAGGGGGCGGGGGGACACCGGGTCAGCGGGCATGCGCGGGCTTTCGTGAGACGGGGCGGAGGAGGGTGTCGGTCTCGGGCGCCCGCAGGACGTGGGCGAGGAGGAGGAAGACCGCGGGGACGACGAGGCAGGCGGCGGTGACGCCGAGCGCGGGGACGGGGACGAGCGTTCCGCAGAGCCAGCCGGAGCCGGTGGCGGCCGCCGCCGCCGCGGCGAGCTTGAGGAGTCCGCGGGTGACCGCGCGGATGTCGACGGGCACGCTGTGGCGGCCGAGTCCGCGCAGCAGGAGTACGGCGGTGAGGGTGATCCCGAGGGCGTTGGCGGCGGCGATGCCGAGCACGCCCCAGACCTGGACGAGCAGCAGGCCCGCGCCGGCGGTGAGCAGCAGCCCGGCGGCCATGGCGAGCGCCGGGAACCAGAGCGGCCGGGCGGCGGAGAAGTAGCAGCGTACGAGCGCTCCGACGAGGGTGTGGCCCAGCAGTCCGAGCGCGTACACCCGCATGACGTCGGCGGTCGCGGCGGTGTCGGCGGCCGTGAACTCGCCGCGCTGGAAGAGGACCGCGATGAACTGCGGCGCGCAGGAGATGACCAGGGCGGCGCCGGTCAGCACCATCATCGCGGCCAGCGCCAGGTCGCGTTCGACGCGGCGCCTGGCCCGGTCGGTCTCGCCCGCCGCCATGGCGCGCGCGACGACCGGGAAGGTGACGGTGCACAGCATGAGGGAGAGGGTCATCGGGATCTGCGCGACCTTCTGCGCGTAGTTCAGGTGCGAGATGGCCCCGGCGGGCAGCGGCGCGGCGAGGAACCGCTCGATGAGGACCTGCGACTGGCGGCCCGCCGCGAACACGATGACGGGCGCGATCAGCCCGAGGGCGACGGACGACCCGGCGGCGAGGGCCTTCCGGCTCACCGGCGCCGCGAATTGACGTTTCCTCAGTTTTCGCCAGAGTTCCGGCAGTTGGATGAGGACCATCAGGACTCCGCCGATGACGACCCCCGCGGCCGCCGTCCGCACGCCGTCGTCCCGGGCGCCCGAGCCGCGTACCGCGAGCATCGTCGTGATGATGCCAACGTTGGAGGCGATGTAGATCGCGGCGGGCGCCACGAAGCTGCCGTGCGCGCGCAGGGCCGCGCTGCAGTATCCGGCGAGACCGTAGGTGAAGGCGCAGGTGGCGGTCAGCCGGGTGCAGTCGACGGCGAGCCCGGGTTCGTCCAGTCCGGGCGCGAGCAGCGCCACCACCCAGGGCGCGGTGGCGATCAGCAGGGCCGAGCAGGCACCGAGGGCGAGGAAGAGCCGGGGCAGGGTCGTCCGGACGAGGTGCAGGACGGGATCCGGTCCGGCGGGCGGCTGAGGGTCCGCCCGGCGGGCGAGCGCCAGGCTGAACGCCGGTACGAGGATCAGCGCCATGGCGTCCTCGATGAGGAGCGTCGCGGACACCTCGGGGATGGTCCAGGCGACGAGGAACGCGTCGGTGCCGGGCCCCGCGCCGTACAGATGCGCGATGGTCTGGTCGCGTACGAGCCCGAGGACGGATCCGGCGGCCGTCAGCAGCGCGGTGAGGAACGCCGCGCGCGCGAGGAAGCCGCCGGCGGACCCCGCCGCCTCCGCCGGGGCCGTCCTGGCCGGGCCGCCGGGCTGCGGGGGGAGCGCGGGCGCGGACTGCCGGACGCCGCTCACGCCGCACCGGCCCCGCCGTCCGGGTGCGCGGGCGCCAGTGCCCACCACGCGGCCAGCCCGAGCATCACGGCGGTCAGGACGGTGGACGGGCCGCCGATGTCCGCGTACCCGAAGTCCGCCAGCTGCCACACCAGCAGCCCGGTGACGACGAGCCCGCAGTCGACTGCGGTGGTACGGGCCCGGCGTGCCCCGCGCAGTCGGCGCAGCGCGCACACCAGGAGCGCGCCCCAGCTGCCGATGAGCGCGACGGCGCCCAGCAGCCCCTGTTCGCCGAGGACGAGCAGATACATGTTGTGCGGGGAGAGCAGTGGCTGGCGCAGATAGCCGACCCCGGCGCCCGCCGTATCGCTGCCGGAGGAGAGCGCCAGCGCGGCGTGGCTGTCGCGGTGGGCGGGGAAGCCCTTCAGGCCGACGCCGGTGACCGGGTCCGTGCGCCACATGTCGGTGGCGGCGGCCCACATCGTGTAGCGGTCGGTGACGGACTGGTCGGGCGCGTCGGTGACCTGCGCGATGGAGTCGAACCGTTCGGTGACGAGCTGCGAGCCGGCGCCGAACCCGCCGACGAGTACGACCCCGAGCGCCCCGGTGGCGAGCACGACGACGGCGGCCCTGCGCGGTCCCGCCAGCGCGAGCTGGAGGAGGACCGCCAGGCCGGTGGCGATCCAGGCGCCCCGGCTGAAGGAGAGCGCGAGCGGTACGGTCAGCAGCCCGGCGCAGACCAGCGCGGCGGCCCGCTGCCGGCGCGGCACCCCGGCCCGGTCGGCCAGCGCGAACCCGACGGCGATGACCAGTCCGTACGCGACGACGGTGGCCATGCCCATCACATCGGTCGGCCCGAAGGTGCCGACCGCGCGGATGTCCTCGCCCCGGTACGAGGCGCCCGTGCCGGTCAGATACTGCGTGACCCCGACCGCGCCCTGGACCAGCGCGAGGGCGACGATGGATCCGGCGACGATCCGGAAGTCCCGGCGGTCGCGCAGGAGGAGCAGCAGCGCGGCCGGGACCAGCACGAAGATCTGGAGGTAGCGGGCGACCCCGGGCAGGCTGGACGCCGGGTCGTGGGAGGTGATCGACGCGACGGTCACGCCCAGCACGGGCAGCCCCAGGACGAGCGCGGCCCCCCGGGTCAGCGGCCGGGCGCGGGTCCGCAACACCCGTACCAGACAGTGCAGTACGAGCAGCGCGGACGCCACGTCCGCCGGGTTCCCCGCTCCGGCGGAGCCGTCGCCCGCCGGGGTGACGGGCACGGCGAGGAGCGCGACGACCGCCACGGCGGGCAGCAGGGGCGCGGCCCGGCGCAGGATGTCGGGCAGGCGGGGGGCGGAGGCGATCCCCGGGGCGGCGGTGGCCATCAGCTGCCTGCCGGGCGGACGAGGGAGACAACGGTTCGCACGAGGATGCACACGTCCTGCCAGAGCGACCAGTGGTCGATGTAGTGGTTGTCGAACCGGGACCGCTCCTCGATGGAGGTGTCCCCGCGCAGGCCGTGGACCTGCGCCAGCCCGGTGATGCCGACGGGCATCCGGTGCCTGGCCGCGTAACCGGGGTGGGTCCTGCTGAAGCCGGCGACGAAGTAGGGGCGTTCGGGCCGGGGCCCGACCAGGCTCATGTCACCGCGCAGGACGTTCCACAGCTGCGGCAGCTCGTCCATCGACGTACGGCGCAGGAAGTTGCCCACCGGGCTCATCCTGAGGTCGTTGGCGATGTTCCAGCGGGTCTCCGACTCGCGTGGGTCGGACGGGCACAGGGTGCGGAACTTGAGCAGGGTGAAGGGGCGTCCGTACTGGCCGACGCGCTCCTGCCGGAAGAGCACGCCGGGGCCGTCGCAGAGCCGTACCGCGAGCGCGCACAGCAGTAGTACGGGCGCGGCGACCAGCAGGATCGGGACCGTGATCAGCAGGTCGAGCAGTCTCTTGGCGGACGCGCCGAGCCGGCGTCCCCGGGCGCCGGGCGGCTCCACGCGGCGGGCGGGGAACCCCCACAGGTGCCGTTCCATCCCCGGGGAGGGCGCGGCGGCGTCCCAGGGCCCCGCGCCGACGAACCAGGTGGCGCAGCCGTACGCGTGGAACAGGGCGACCAGATCGGCACCGGTGGCCCCCGGCTCGCTCTCGTCGGCTCCCGGCCCGCTCTCGGCTGCGCCCTGCTCCCCGGCCCCCGTTCCACCGGACCCCGTTTCACCGAACCCCGTTCCACCGAACCCCGGCTCGCTGAAACCCGTTTCGACGAACAGCGCCTCCTGGACGCCGTTCTGGACGACGGCCCGGTGGATGTCCTCGGCGGTGGTCAGTACGGGAAGGGCCGGGGCGTCCTGCTCCGTGTTCTGCGCGGCGGGCTGCCCGCCGTGCTGGGCGGGAGCGGGCAGGACGGGCATGGCGATCCCCACGGGCCGCAGCCCGTACTCCGGATGCCGGTCGAGCAGCCGGGTCAGCCGGCGCGCCGTCGGCCCCGTACCGACGACCAGCGCCGAGCGCAGCCGGGTGCGGGCGGTGGCGCGGCGGCGGGAGTGGATGAGCGCGCGGCAGCAGCAGGCGACGGCGAGCTGTACGGCGCCCCCGCCCAGCAGTGCCGTCAGCCCCAGGGCGTTCGCGGGGAAGAGCGCGGCGAGGACCGCGGCGGCGGCGCACCACGCGACGGCGATACGGGCGGCGAGCGCGGGCAGTTGATCGAGCCCGGAGACGACGACACCGGGGCGGTAGAGCCCCGCCAGCGCGTTCAGCGCGGTCACGCAGACGATCAGCTGGACGATCAGCACGGCGTCGCGCTGCTCGGGGCCGAGGACCGCGGTGGACAGCAGCGCCGCCAGCGCGTCCACCGCGACCAGCGGCAGGGCGAAGCGCGGCGCCGAGCCGGTACGCCGACGGAGCGCCGGGAGCGCGACGCGGTCGGGGGCGCCGCGCGCGCCGCGGATGTCGCGGGGCGCCGCGACCGGGACGCGCCCCCGGAACTGCCGCGCCACCTGGCGCCGCCTCGGCTGCCGCTCATCGGTCCGCGCGCGCCCGGACGGCGGGGGGACGCTGGTGCTTTCCGTGGTCACTGGGGAATCGGCTCCCTGCGCTCGGGGCACGGCACGACGGCGACATCCCGGTACACGTCCGCGATGGCCTGCGCGGTCTGCCGCACGTCGTAGGTGCTGAGTACGTGGCTACGTCCCTGGCGGCCCAGCTCCGCGCGGAGCGGCCCGTCGTGGAGCAGGGCGCTCACGGCGGCGGCCAGCGCGGCCGGGTCCTCGGGCGGGGTGAGGCAGTGCGCCTCGCTGCCGGGCGGCAGGCTCTCGCGCGCGCCGTCCACATCGCTGAGGACGACGGGCCTGCCGCTCGCCATCGCCTCCAGCGGCGCCACGGCCATCCCCTCCCAGCGGGAGGGCAGGACCACCAGATCGGCCGCCCGGTACCAGGGCGCGGTGTCCGGTACGGCTCCGGCGAAGAGCACCGAGGCCGGCGCCACCGCGCGCAGCGCCCCGGCGTCGGGCCCGTCGCCGACCAGGACGAGCCGCGCCGGGGGCAGTTGGCGTACGACCGTTTCCCAGGCCCGGAGCAGGACGTCCTGCCCCTTCTGGCGGCAGAGCCGGCCGACGCACACCACGACGGGCGTACCGGGCGCCAGGGGGGCCAGCAGCGGAAGGGCGGCCCGCGCGCCGGCCGCCGCGCCGGGGGCGGGCACGGGGGCGAACCGTCCGGCGTCGACGCCGTTGTGGACGACGGACCAGGAGGCGTCGATCCCGGCCCGCTCCCCGGTGCGCCGTTCTGCCTCGCTCACGCAGACGATCCGGTCGGTCCAGCGCACCGCCCACCGCTCCCAGGCCCCGGCAAGCCGGGCGGTCGTCCCGCCGACCGCCTCGAACGACCAGGCGTGCGGCTGGAATACGGTCGGGATCCGGCCCCGGACCGCCAGCCGGCCCGCGAGTCCGGCCTTGGCGCTGTGGGCGTGGACCAGATCGGGGCGTACCCGCCGGACCAGCCGGGCGGCCTCCCGCACCTCCCCGAGCAGTCCGGGCCCCGGCGCGCGCGTCGCCCGCCAGAGCTGGACCTCGGCGCCCCGGCGGGCCGCCTCCGCGGCGAGCGGCCCTCGGCCGGGACAGCAGACGACGGTACGCACCCCCGCCGCCACCTGCGCTTCGACCAGATCCAGGACCACTCGGGCCACTCCGCCGTCGGCCGGCTGGACGAGGTGGAGCGCGGTGAAGCCGGTTCCTGGCCGGTGCCGTTGTGGCTGCACGCGCAACTCATTCCACTCGCGAATATAAGGAAATCGAGGCGCAGATAATCAGCTCTGTGCGTCTGCCTCTACGAAGAACACACCGAGCCAGACCCCGTCACGTCCGGTGTTGAATCGAACGCTAAGCCGGTCACCGCCGGAGATCAGCGCGCCACGCAGATCGAACACGTCGGAGTCATACCCAAGGGTGTTCACATAAGCGGGATTTCGCTCCATCGGCTCAGAAGAAGCGTCCGATACGCTCGAATTCATCGCATCATATGGATTATTAGCGTTGTTGCTCAGCACCGTGTGCGGTACGACTTTCCCGCGCGCGTCCCCCGCCCTCCCCGTCTCCACCATGAGCGCGTCACCGGTGACCCCCCGGTCCCCGTCGTACGCCACGACCCCCAGCCCCCCGGTGGCCCCCTTGGGCATCCGCATGTCCCCGAAGTCGAGGCGCAGCTCCGCACTGCCCGCGTCGAGCGTCTCGAAGCCGTCCCAGACCGCGAGATGCCGCAGCGGAGCGTCGTACTTCTGATACGCGACGACCAGCGTCCAGCCACCCCACGCACCCACCGCGGAGCGCCCCATCGCCACATTGATCTGCGCCACGGTGTACGTCCCCGAACCGCTGTCCCGGACGAAGTCCGTCACCTCCGCCGACGCCTGATAGGCGTCCGCGCCACCGCTGGTCCGGTGTCCGATCACGGTGTCCGCGAGGATCTCCCGGTACGAACCGCCCTGTTCGGCGATCAGGACGCGGCCGTTGTCCCGCGCCGGCTTCTGCTCGCCGACCAGCAGGTTCCCGCCCCAGTAGAGCCGCGCGTAACTCACCCGGGCACCCCGGGGCACCCGTAGCTCGGCCGCGGTGGAGTTGTAGGTGTTCGGGTCGTCGTCGACATCCGAATAGAACATGTCGAAGTCCTGGTTGGCCGCGTCGCCCCCGGCCCGCGCCGTCGCGCAGGCCGAGACCGTGTCCCCGGCCACGGCCCGGCAGCTGATCGCCGCGTTGGCCGCCCGGACGATCCCGCCGTGCTGGAGCGCGTAATAGCGCCGGGCGAAGGGGATCCGCTCCGTCTCCGTGACCTCGGCGCCCTTGAGCGGCGTACCCGCATGGGTGGGAACGGGCGCGGGGGCCGGAGGAGGGACCGGGGCGAGCGCGTGATCGGCTCGGGCGGCGGCCCCGACGGCAGTCTTGGGAGCCTTGGGGGCGGCCCCGGGGGCCCTGGCATCGGTATGCGAAGCGGCGCGGACATCGACCCGGGACAGCGGCACCGCCGCCGACGCGAACATCATGCCCGACAGCCCGAGAACGGTAAGTCCGCACAACAGGCCGCGTCCCACAGCAAGAACCACTGAATTCCACATACCGGCTCTCCGCCTCGAAAGACCGAAACAAGAACGCACGATGGCAGAGCCCAGGATGAAAATCACGCCAGACGCGCTGAAACCTGCTGAACTTACTGTTGCACGTATATGACGGTCTGCCCGGTACCACCAGTTGGCAGATCAGTCGCGGATTCACCCGTTCGGGCGCGCAACCTCTGGGCGCGCACACCGTTGATGCATAAGTCAGGCAATCGCGCCCGGCACTTACCCCGTCTTCATACGACCGAGGAGCCCTTTCCCCATGTCGCGTATCGCCAAGGCCATCGTTCTCTCCGCCGCGGCCACCGCCGCTGTC
This sequence comes from Streptomyces sp. NPDC088554, assembly GCF_044752945.1. NCBI lineage: Bacteria > Bacillati > Actinomycetota > Actinomycetes > Kitasatosporales > Streptomycetaceae > Streptomyces > Streptomyces sp. NPDC088554. The sequence continues at coordinate 142,381 of NZ_JBIVMF010000012.1, forward strand.
GCCGGTGCCTCCGGTGCCGCCTTTGCCTCCTCGGACGCGGACGCCGTGGCCGCCGGTTCCCCGGGTGTCATCTCCGGCAACGTCATCCAGATCCCGCTGCACGTCCCGATCAACCTCTGCGGCAACACGATCGACGTCGTCGGCATCCTGAACCCGGCGTTCGGCAACACCTGCGTCAACGCCGGCTGAAGTAATTAGCCACCCGGCCCCGGCCGGGAAGAGCCGCCTCGTCCCCCCGGAACACCTCCGGGAGCGAGGCGGCTCTTCCGCGTTCGCTCATTCATTCGCATATGCCCGCTCGTGCACGCGCCGCTCGTGCACGCGCCGCTCATTCGGGTGGCCGCTCATTCGGGTGGCCGCTCAGAATTCCCTCCGCACGGAGTTTCCGGTGCGCCGGAAAATCGTTACAGATGTCGAGGCAGTGCGGGAACCCAAAGGACCTGCCCAGAGCGCGAGTTGTTCTCGCGTGTCGTTCTCGCGCGTTGTTCTCGCGCGTTGTTCTCGCACCGGATAGCCGAGAGATCCCCCGAGAGAAGGATTCACGATGAAGCCCCTGAAGGTCGCCGCAGTCGTCGCCGGTTCCATGATGGCTCTGGGTGCCGCCGCGCCCGCCTTCGCCGCCGAGACCCCCGCGCCCGCCGGGCCCAGCCTCAGCCTGAACGGCGGTGTCGACGAGCTGTTGAGCCACGGCCTGGAGGACCCCCAGGTGCTGCACACCAACATGCTGGACACCGAGCGCGAGGGCTCCGTGCTCAACGCGGCGAACGACGTCACGAACGCGCTCAACAAGAAGTCCGGGGCCAAGCCCCGGCAGACCCAGGCCCGCCAGTCCAACTCCGGCGGTCTGCTCGGCGGACTCCCCCTCCTCGGCCCGGTCAATTAGCCCCCCGCCTCCGGCAGCCCTTTCCCGCAGCGGTTACGGTCCGACCCGCCCCGGACCGTAACGCCACCGCCCCTCCACGGCCTTCCGTTTCCGACGAAGGCCATGGAGGGGCGGGCTGCTGTACGGACCCGGCGGACCGCTCCGGTCAGCTGGTCCAGAAGTCCCACCAGCGGGTCAGGATCAGCATGCCGATGATCCCGACGTGCAGCACGGGCGCCATCCAGGGGAACTCCCCGAGGAAGCCGCGCACCGCGTCCGGCGCGGGGATCACCCCGGTGCGGACGTTGTGGGCGGTGACGTACCAGAACAGGGTGATCGTGGCGACCCAGGCCAGACAGCACCAGAGGCAGAGCGAGTTGATGTTGTACAGCGACTGGTACTGGAGCCAGGCGCAGAACCCGACACCGAAGAGCGCGCCCGCGTTCAGCCCGAGCCAGAACCAGCGGCGGTAACGCGCCCCGGCCAGCAGACCGGCGCCGATACAGACGACCCCCGCGTAGGCGGCCAGCCCCAGCATCGGGTTGGGGAAGCCGAAGACCGACGCCTGCGCGCTCTTCATGATGTTCCCGCAGGAGACCACCGGGTTCAGACTGCATCCCGGGATGAAGTCCGGGTCCTCCAGCAGGGTGAACTTGTCGATGGTGATCACCCACGACGCCAGCACCCCGGCCGCGCCCGTGAGGACGAGCAGCAGCGCGAACGCCCGGCCGCCGCCCGGGACCGGGCCGCTGCCGCTGTCCGCCGTCCGTTCCCCGGCCGACGTGTTCTCGGCCAATGTCGTCGCCATGGCGCTCCGCTCCTCTGCTCTCCCAGCCGGTTCTGTCGGCTGTTTTTCCAGCTGTTTCCGTCAGCGCAGGCTGCGTACGGGAAGCAGGCAGTGCGCGGCGCTCAGGAGGGTCTCCTCGTCGCCGGCGAAGGCGCGCAGCTGCTCCTCGGTGACCGGCCGGCCAGGGACCGCCTCGGGCCAGGTCCGGGTGGCGATCAGGAAATAGACCTTTCCGGCGTCGCGCGCGTCGCGCTCCCACTCCGGGGGTACGGCGCACTGCGCGTTCAGGTACGGCATCGTCAGCACCGCCCGCCCGGCCTCCACCAGCAGCTTGATCGAGATCCCGGGGGTCTCCGAGGCGTCGACCACCTCGGTGCCCGCCGTCAGCCCGACCTCCTGGAGGACCGCGCGCATCGTCTCCTCGACTGCCTCGGGACCGCCCTTTCCGTCGCCGAGCGAATAGGCCAGCAGATAAGGCGCGCCACGTTCACCTTCGGAGGGGTCGGTGGTCCACGGAATCACCGAGAGGGTGCCCAGCAGGGAGGCGTATTGGGCGGTGTTGGTAGAGGTCATGGTTGGGCACAGTAGTGGCCCGGGGTTAATTTCTGTGAGTCAACGTCACTCGACTGGGCTATTGCGGTGGCTACTTGTAGACATCGACAGCTGAATTTCGCTTCTCAGTGCGAGACTTACGAATGTTTCCGCCTCCCCCTCATCCCCCTCATCCCCTCATCAGACATCGGGCATCGGACACCCGAAAGGATTTCAATATGACAATTCCTGTTCCCTCTCTCGCCGATCCGTCGTTCTGGCGGCTGCCCCATTCCGAACGTCTGCGCGTGTTCGCGTCGCTGCGCCGGCTCGACGCGCCTCCGTACGTCGTCGAGCGCCCCGGCAGCCGATGGCGACCCGAACGGGGATTCCACGCACTGGTCAGACACGCCGATGTGGTCGAGGCGAGCCGTACCGCCGAGGTGTTCGCGAGCGCGCCGGGCGCCACGACACCCGAGCCGGCCCGCTGGGTGCGCGCCCTGTTCGGCGACTCGCTGGTCAATCTGGACGACCCGGGCCACGCACAGCTGCGCCGGATCGTCTCCCGGGCCTTCACCCCGCGCATCCTGAGCCGCACGGAGGACGACATCCGGGCGGTGGCCACCCGCATCGTGGACGATGTCCTCGCGAAGCCGCCGGACGGCCGGGACACCGGCGACTTCGTCACCTCGGTGGCCTCCCGGATGCCGTTCGAGGTCATCTGCAATCTGATGGGCATCCCGGACCCGGAGCGCCCCGCGATCCTCGACCGGGTGAACCGCGCCTCGGACGGTACGGGCGTGGCGCGCGGCCGGTTGCGGGTGCCGGGGAAGGGGCTGCGGGCCCTGGCCTCGATGCAAGGGATGGTCGCGGATCTCGGCCGGGAGCGCAGGCGCCGCCCCACGGACGATCTGATCTCGGCCCTGGTGAGCGCCGATATCGACGGACAGGCGCTGACCGGGCGCCAACTGGGTGCGTTCTTCTCGCTGTTGATGGTCGCCGGGGTGGAGACGACGCGGAACGCCATCGCGCACGGCCTGGATCTGCTGAGCCGCCATCCCGACCAGCGCGCGCTGCTGCTGGCGGACTTCGACCGGTTCGCGGAGGGCGCGGTGGAGGAGATCGTGCGCCACTCCACACCCATCATCCAGTTCCGCAGGACCGTCACCCGCGACCACCGGATGAACGGCCACGACTTCCGCCGGGGCGACAAGGTGGTCCTGTTCTACGCCTCGGCCAACCGCGACGAGACGGTCTTCCCCTCACCCGACGCCTTCGACATCACCCGCTCCCCCAACCCGCACGTCGGCTACGGCGGCGGCGGTCCGCACTACTGCCTGGGCACCTATCTGGCCAAGCAGGAGATGAAGGCCCTCTTCCGCGAACTGCTCACCCGCTGCCCCGAGCTGCGCCCCACGGGCGACCCGGTCCTGGTGCCGTCGAGCTTCGACAACAGGGTCGGCTCCCTGCCGTACGCGCTGGCGGCCGAGCCCGGTCCCGGTGTCCTGGCGGGGGGTGGGGGCGTCGGACAGGAGGGCTCCGGATAGGTTCGCTTCATCCGGTTATCTGGATATTCGGATGCGGATATCCGGCTGACCTCCGCGATCAGAAGGAGGTGGCCCCTGTGAAGATCCTGGTGATCGGTGCGGGCGCGCTCGGACAGGTCTTCGGCCGGTGGCTCGCCCAGGGCGGCGCGTCCGTCACCTACCTGGTCAGACCGGGGGGCGAGCCGTGGGACGAGAACGGGCTGCCCCTGTTCCGGCTGCGCCGGCCGGGCACCCCGGTCGCCGAGCGGCTGCGGCCCGCCGCCGTCATCACCGACGCCGACCTCAAGGACGAGGGCTGGGACGCGGTCTGGCTGTGCGTGTCGTCGACCGCCCTGCACGAGCCCTGGGTACGGGGACTGCGCGACCGGATCGGCGGCGCGACCGTCGTCACCATCGGCCAGGACCCGCGCGATCTGCCCGCCCTCGCCGCGCTCTGGCCGGACGGGCGGATCGTCCAGGTGGTCCCGTCCGTGCTGGCCTATCAGGCGCCGCTGACGGACGAGGTGCCCTCGCCCGGCGTCGCGTACTGGGTGCCGCCCGGCATGCCGCACACGGTCATCGGCGAGGAGACCAGGACCCGCCGGGTGGCCGCGGCGCTGCGCGCGGGCGGCGCCCGCGCCCGGCGGACCGGCCGGGCCGGCTCCGCCGAGCTGGGCGCCGCCCGGATGATCCCGTACATCGCCGCCCTGGAGGGCGTCGGCTGGTCCCTGCCCGCGCTGCGCGCGCGGCTCGGCCCGGCCGCCTCGGCCACCCGCGAGGCGGTGGCGGTGACCGCCGCGCTCCAGCACCGCGAGCCGCCGCGCCTCTCCGTCCCGGCCCCGGCGGCCGGTGTCGTCCTGCGGGCGCTTCCGCTGGTCGCCCCGTTCGATCTGCCGCGCTATCTGGAGGCCCACTTCACCAAGGTGGCCGCGCAGACCCGGCAGATGCTGGACACATGGATCACCGAGGGCGCTGCGCGCGGGCTCCCGGTGGACCGGCTCAGGGAGCTGCGGGAGAACCTGGAGCGACGGGACGCCCGGATGCCGTAGCCCGGACCGGCTGCCGGCGGCCCCGCGGACCAGCCCGTTCCCACCGGCGTCTGCCGCTCGCCGCAACGCCTCCGGGGAGCCCGGCGCGCCATCCGGCAGATAACCGGACCGCGCACCCGGCTCCCGCTCCCGCCCGTGCGCCTGCACCGCGAGCACGGACAGGGCAAGGCAAGGGCGCCGAGCGGCAGCAGGGTCCTGGGAACGGGATCGGGTCCCACGCTCTCCCGGTGCGCGTCGAGCCGGGCCACAAGCACCTCCTCGAAGGCGTACCGGTCGTCGTCGAGGAGAACGAGGAGAAGGCGCTGATCCGGCGTCAGAGGCCCGGCCGCGTCCAACCGCCGCCATCCCCCGTCGAGCGCCCGCCCCATGCGCTCCCCGCCGGCCTCGTGACACACCACGCCCCGCACGCGCCGCTGTCCTCTCGCGATCTTCCCACTGAGCGCGGCACGCCATCAGCGCCCTCGGGCATCGCCCCGGCCCCCGCACGACAAAGTCCCGCCCGATCGCGATGATCGGACGGGACTTCGTTCTGTTGTTGTGGGGTGTTCACGAGTGGGGCTGACGTGCGGCGAGAAGAGGCCCTGGAGATCGTTCCCCGCGTCATCGAAGATCGTTCCCCAGCAGCGAACGGAACCGGTTGCAGCACGCCACTGAGGTCCACCCCGACCCGGAACCCCTGGCCGCGCCGAGGCAGGGACCACGGCGAAGACTACGGCCCGGTACCAGACCCTCAGGACGTCGTATGACCGCGAGCGGAGTAATTGTCAAGACCTGTGGATGATGTGGATGTCGTGGCCCATGCAGCGGTGGCCTCCCGCCGCCTGACCAGGGCCAGTAGAGTGCGCGGATGATCATCCGTATATGGCGGGGCTGGACGACGCCCGAGAACGCCGACACATACCAGTCGATCGTCAGCACGCGGGTCTTACCGGCCATTGCTGACCTCAAACTCGCCGGTTACCACGGTGCGTACTTGCTTCGCCGCCCGCTCGCCAGCGGCGAGGTCGAGTTCTCCACGGTCATGCTGTTCGACTCGATCGATCCCATCCGGGAACTCGTCGGCCCGGACTACGAAGTAGCTCACGTGCCGGCCGAGGCAAGGGCCGTCCTGGCCCGGTTCGACCCACGGGCTGCCCACTACGAGACGCTGTTGACCCCGGACAGTACTCGGCCTGCCTGACCGGTAGCTCACGCTGCGCTGCGCTCGGGACGTTCGACGAGTTGGCCGCGTTCGAAGCGGGCGCGGACGAGGGCGACGAGGTGGGGTGCGTTCACGGCCCGCCAGCGGGCCTGGGCGGACTCGACAAGTCTGAACACCATGGCCAGGGCGGCGGCCGCGCTGCCGGCGCCTCGGGTGACCTTGGTCCGCAGGCGGACGGTGGCGAAGGTCGACTCGATCGGATTCGTGGTCCGCAGGTGGAGCCAGTGCTCGGCGGGGAAATCGTAGAACGCCAGCAGCTCGTCGATGTCGTCGGTGATCTTCTTGACGGCCTTGGGCCATTTCGCGCCGTACGTCTTGTCGAACGCGGCGACGGCCTGGACCGCGGCTCGCAGTCCTCGGCGTTGTAGATGTCCTGCAATGCCTTGCGCGCGCCGGGCTGGGCCGACTTCGGCAGGGCGTTGAGCACATTGGCCGTTTTGTGAACCCAGCACCGCTGATAGCGAGTGTCGGGGAACACCTCCGCCAGAGCCTTCCAGAAGCCCAGTGCGCCATCTCCGACCGCGAGGACAGGGGCACGCATCCCGCGCCGGGCGGCATCGCGCAGCAGATCGGCCCAGGACTCGGCGGACTCGCGGTAGCCATCTGCCATCGCGATCAGCTCCTTGGTGCCGTCCGCACGCACGCCCATGACGACCAGCACACAGGACTTGGCCTCGGTCAGGCGGACGCGCAGGTGGATGCCGTCGGCCCAGACGTAGACGTAGTCGGACCCGGCCAGGTCGCGCTCGCCGAAGGCTTTGTGGTCGGTCTGCCACTGCGCGGTCAGCCGGGTGACCGTGGCCGGCGAGAGCCCGGCGGAGGAACCGAGGAACTGCTCGAGCGCGGGCACGAAGTCCCCGGAGGACAGGCCGTGCAGGTAGAGCAGTGGCAGCACCTCGCTGATCTTCGGGGACTTGCGGCACCAGGGCGGCAGGATCGCCGAGGAGAACCGCTTGCGCTCACCGGTCGCCTCGTCGACGCGCTTGTCGTTCACCCGCGGGGCCTTAACCTCGACCGTCCCGGCGGCGGTGGTGACCTTCCGCGGCTGGTGGTAGCCGTTGCGCACGACGAGACGGCGACCGTTGTCGTCCTGCTGGTCGGCCAACTCGGCTATGTAGGCATTGACTTCGGCCTCCAATGCGGCGGCCAGCATCCGCCGTGCGCCCTCGCGGACGATCTCATCGATCAGGGAGCCGTTCGGAGTGGAACCATCGGCATTGACTAGGCTGAGCACAGGCGTGCCTTCCCGACCGACGTTCGCAGCGTCGGCCTACTCGGTGACCTTCAATCGATCACTCGGGAAGGTACGCCCTTCGCGCGCTCCCCGAGCCCCAATCCACAGGTCCTGAGCATTGCTCCGCGAGCGCGGGCGACCGCACCCCCAGCACCAGACGGTCACTGGGAAGTCCGGTTCGTTGACGCGGCCTCGGCCAAGGGGTGGGAGAATCTCGCCCAACAGGCCTGCGAGAACACCTACCCCGCCTGAATCACCATGTGTACCGCCCCAGACCGGGCACCGAGACACCTCGGCACCACCGCCTCAAGGGCGGACTGGCGCAGGGCAACCACCGCGGACAGACCCGCGAGCAGTGGCAGATCGAGGTGACCGGCGGCAGCCGCATCTGCTACCTCCTCGACACCGTCCGGGAGACTTGCTGGATCACCTTCGCAGGTACGGGGCACCCGCGAGCCACGGACCGACGCTGAGCCGGGACAGCTGGGTGGTGGATCACTTCCCGTACTGGAAGTGATCGTTTCCATGCCTCCCAGCGCCCTGCAAGGACGGACCGAGGACGCTCCAAGGACACTCCTCTCTAGGTTGATCAAGTCCTCGGCTTGACGCTCATGGGCATTCCGACCAGCAAAGGTCAGCAGATCTCGACCTGACATGAGCGGGCAGGCGATGCCCGCCGGAAGGACAGCGATGGGTAGGACACTCGCGGAGAAGGTCTGGGACGACCATGTCGTCCGGCGCGCGGAGGGCGAGCCCGACCTCCTCTTCATCGACTTGCACCTGCTGCACGAGGTGACCAGCCCGCAGGCCTTCGACGGTCTGCGCCAGAACGGCCGTAAGGTGCGTCGCCTCGACCTCACCATCGCGACCGAGGACCACAACACCCCGACCATCGACATCGACAAGCCCATCGCCGACCCGGTCTCCCGGGTCCAGCTGGAGACGCTGCGCAAGAACTGCGCCGACTTCGGTGTGCGGCTGCACCCGCTGGGCGACGTCGAGCAGGGCGTCGTCCACGTGGTGGGACCGCAGCTGGGGCTGACCCAGCCGGGCACCACCGTCGTCTGCGGCGACTCCCACACCTCCACGCACGGTGCCTTCGGCGCGCTGGCGTTCGGTATCGGCACCTCGCAGGTCGAGCATGTGCTGGCCACCCAGACGCTGCCGCTGGCGCGCCCCCGGACCATGGCCATCACGGTCGACGGCGACCTGCCCGACGGCGTCACCGCCAAGGACCTCATCCTCGCGATCATCGCGAAGATCGGTACGGGCGGTGGCCAGGGCTACATCCTGGAGTACCGCGGCCCCGCCATCGAGAAGCTCTCGATGGAGGCCCGGATGACCATCTGCAACATGTCGATCGAGGCCGGCGCCCGCGCGGGCATGATCGCCCCCGACGAGACCACCTTCGAGTACCTCAAGGGCCGCCCGCACGCGCCCGCCGACGCGGACTGGGACGCGGCGGTGGAGTACTGGAAGACGCTGAAGACCGATGACGACGCCGTCTTCGACGCCGAGGTCGTCATCGACGGTGCTGGGCTGTCGCCGTTCGTCACCTGGGGCACCAACCCCGGCCAGGGCGCGCCGCTTTCGGCGGACGTCCCCGACCCTGCTTCGTACGAAGACGCTTCGGAGCGCCTCGCCGCCGAAAAGGCCCTGGAATACATGGGGTTGGAGGCCGGGCAGTCGCTGCGCTCCATCAAGGTGGACACCGTCTTCGTAGGTTCGTGCACCAACGGCCGTATCGAGGACCTGCGTGCCGCCGCCGAGATCGTCGGGGGCCGCAAAGTCGCCGACGGCGTACGGATGCTGGTCGTCCCGGGCTCGGTGCGGGTCGGTCTGCAGGCCGTCTCCGAGGGCCTGGACGTGGTCTTCAAGGAGGCCGGCGCCGAATGGCGGCACGCGGGCTGCTCGATGTGTCTGGGCATGAACCCCGACCAGCTGGCCCCCGGTGAGCGCTCCGCGTCCACCTCCAACCGCAACTTCGAGGGCAGGCAGGGCAAGGGCGGCCGTACGCACCTGGTATCGCCGCAGGTCGCCGCCGCGACGGCCGTACTGGGCCACCTGGCCTCCCCGGCCGACCTGTCCGACGCCGACGCCCGTACGCCCGCTGGAGTCTGATCAGCCATGGAAGCATTCACCACGCACACCGGCCGGGCCGTCCCGCTGCGCCGCAGCAACGTCGACACCGACCAGATCATCCCTGCTCACTGGCTCAAGAAGGTCACGCGGGACGGGTTCGAGGACGGATTGTTCGAGGCCTGGCGCAAGGACGGGAACTTCGTCCTCAACCGGCCCGAGCGCAAGGGTGCGACGGTCCTGGTCGCCGGCCCCGACTTCGGTACGGGCTCCTCGCGCGAGCACGCCGTCTGGGCGCTGCAGAACTACGGCTTCAAGACCGTCATCTCGTCGCGCTTCGCCGATATCTTCCGCGGCAACTCACTCAAGAACGGCCTGCTCACGGTGGTTCTGGAGCAGAAGATCGTGGACGCGCTCCAGGAGCTGACGGAGAACGACCCCGAGGCCGAGATCACGGTCGACCTGGAGTCCCGCGAGGTGCGTGCCGAGGGCATCACCGCGGCCTTCGAGCTCGACGAGAACGCCCGTTGGCGGCTGCTGAACGGGCTGGACGACATCTCCATCACCCTGCAGAACGAAGCGGACGTGGCCGTCTACGAAAACTCCCGGCCTGCCCACAAACCCCGGACGCGGGAAAGGGTGGCCACCCGCCGCCTCGACCTGGGGGTGATTCCGGGTGACGGAATCGGACATGAGGTCGTGGGCCAGGGACTCAGGGTCCTCGCTGCCGTGCTTCCGGACGACGTGAGACTCGACGTCACGCGGTACGACCTCGGCGCACGCCGCTGGCACGAGACCGGGGAGACCCTTCCGGACGCGGAGCTCGAAGCCCTCAAGGCGCATGACGCGATCCTGCTCGGTGCGATCGGTGACCCGTCGGTGCCTTCAGGCACCCTGGAGCGGGGGTTGCTGCTGAGGCTGCGGTTCGCTTTCGACCACCACGTGAATCTGCGGCCCAGCAAGCTACTGCCGGGTGTGGCCTCGCCGCTCGCGGGGAGCCCGCAGATCGACTTCGTGGTGGTGCGGGAGGGCACCGAGGGCCCGTACACGGGCAACGGCGGATCGATCCGTACCGGGACGGCGCACGAGGTCGCCACCGAGGTGAGTCTCAACACCGCCTTCGGCGTCGAGCGGGTGGTGCGTGACGCGTTCGCCCGTGCGCTGGAGAGGCCCCGCAGGAAGCTGACGCTGGTGCACAAGAACAACGTGCTGGTCCACGCCGGGCAGCTGTGGACGAGCATCTTCGCGAAGGTGGGCGCGGAGTTCCCCGAGGTCACCACCGACTATCTGCACGTGGACGCGGCGACGATCTTCCTCGTCACGCAGCCCGAGCGGTTCGACGTGATCGTCACGGACAACCTCTTCGGTGACATCCTCACCGACCTCGCTGCCGCCGTGTCCGGTGGCATCGGAATCGCCGCCAGCGGCAACATCGACCCGAGCGGCGAGTTCCCGTCGATGTTCGAGCCGGTGCACGGCTCCGCACCCGACATCGCGGGGACAGGGAAGGCCGACCCGACCGCCACGGTGCTCTCGGTGGCCCTGCTCCTACGTCACCTCGGCTTCGACGCCGAGGCCGCACGGATCGACGAGGCGGTCACCGCCGACCTGACCGGCCGCGGCGGTACGACCCGTACGACGGAGGAGATCGGCGACGCGCTCGCCGCCGCCGTCACCGGACAGGTCTGACGCGAGTCGACGGCCGTACAGAAACCGCTGAGGGAGTTCAGGTTCGTGGGCAGGCACGTCGTCATCATCGGCGGAGGCGCTACCGGAGTGAGCCTCTTCTCGAGGCTGTCCGGTGTGACCGGCATGGCGTCGATCTCCATCGTCGACCCGAACCCCGTCGGGCTGGGTACGGCGTTCGGCACCACCGATCCGCTGCTGCTGTGCAACACGTCCGTGGACGTCACGTCCATGGACCCCGACGGCGAATCGGACCTGCTCGGCTATCTCGCCGGGCGCGGCTGGCCCGTGCACCGCGACGACTTCGTCCCCCGCCACCTCGTCGGCCAGTACTGTCGCGAGCGCTACCTCCAACGCCGTCGCGAGGCCGAACAGGCCGGCGTCCTGGTCCGGCACCACCTGTCCAGAGCGCGGACGGTGAGCCCGGTCGGCGCCGAGGGGTACGCGGTGGAACTCGCCGACGGCACGAAGCTCACCGCCACCGACGTCTTCCTGTGCCCCGGCCTGGACCGGCCGGTCGTCCCCGAGGTGGTGGCCGGCCATCTCGGCCACCCCGCGCTCGCCACCTCCCCCTACCCGGTCGAAGAGCTGCGGCGCCTGCCGGTGAACTCCCGGGTGCTCGTCCTCGGAAGCAAACTGACCGCCGTGGACGCGGTCCTGGTCCTCGGCCGTGACCGGCACCGCATCGTGATGGCATCGGAGTCCGGAGCCCTGCCCGCCGTCCGTACCCGGCTGCGGCGGCCGCGTACGCCTCGGCTCGACTCCGCCGCCTGGAACGCGCTGTCGCCGCACTCGCCCTCCCTCGATCGGGAGGTGACCCGCCTTGTGCTGACCGCCGTGGCACAGGCGGGCAACGGCACGGCCCTGCGCTCGCAGACGAGTACGGCGGCGGGACCCGTCGAGCGGCTGGCCGAGGACCTGGAGATCGCCACGAGCGGCCGGGCCCACTGGCAGGACGCCATCGCGGAGATCATCCAGACGGTCAACCACATTTCCACGGGCTGGCGGCACAGCACCCGAAGCGCCGTCCTGAACCAATACCGGCACCTGATCACCCGCTACATCTCCGCCATTCCGGTACGCAACGCCCGGCTGCTCCTGGGATACCTCACCGACGGAACGCTCTCCATCACCCCTGGCATCCCGCGGAGCGTCACCCCGGCACCGGACGGGCCCGGATGGCAGGTCCACTGGGACGGAGCGCCTGTCGAGCACTTCGACCACATCGTCTGTGCCACCGGCTACCACAAGCCAGCGCTCAGCCGTCTCCCGGACGGCACCCTGTGCCTCGACGGAGCCGCCGGACCGGGCGAGGACCCGCACATCTCCGGCGACCTGCGCGTCTGCGACCCGCTGACCGGCAGGCCCGAGCGGGTCTGGGTGCTCGGCGCCTCCTCGCACCGGCGTACGGCCATCGTCAACTACCTCAACACGGCCGCCCACCAGAGCAAGGCCGTCGCGGACCGGTTCGCCGCCGCTGAACCCGAGAGCACGTCACTCGCAGGAAGGCTCGCCTGATGTTCATCCTTGTCGACCCCGTCTCCACCGGTAGGACGCTGGCCGAGGCGTTCCGTGAGGAGGGAGCGGAGTGCCTGCACCTCTACGACGCCTCGCTGCGCGCCGCCTACGACGCCGACGACTCGCCCCGCACCATGGTCCACGAGAACCTGGCGAAGACCCTCGAAGTCCTCGGGGCGCTGCCGGTGACCGCCGTGATCGCCGCCAGTGAGTACGGGGTCCTTCTCGCCGACGAGCTCGCGGCGGCCCTGGGACTGCCCCACCACCGGCCCGAACTCGCCGCCGCACGGCGGGACAAGGAGTTGATGGTCCGCGCCCTGGAGCGGGCCGGGGTGCCGTCGGCCCGCACGGCCCCGGTCCGCACCGAGGACGAACTGGACCGGGTGCTCTCCGACTGGGACAGCTATCCGGTGATGATCAAGCCGCGCAACAGCGCGGGCAGTGACGGCTGCGTGATCTCCCGGGACCGGCACACCGCGCTCCGGGCGTTCCGCGACATCGTCGACCGCCGCAACCTGATGGGCGAGGTCAACGAGGACGTACTGGTCCAGGAGTTCCTGGCCGGCACGCAGTACATCGTCAACACGGTCAGCCTCGAAGGCCGACACCTGGTCAGCGACGTGTACGCCGAACGCATCGACCACGTCGACGGCGCGCCCGTGCTCCGCCACATCATCTCCCGCCCGCTGCTGGAGCCCGCGGAAGCAGGCCTGGTCGACTACGTCCTGGAGTGCCTCGACGCACTCGGCATCCGGGAGGGCGCGGCTCACACCGAGGTGATGCTGACCCCCTCCGGGCCCCGTCTGGTGGAGGTCAACTCCCGTGTCATGGGCCCCTCGCTGGCCCCCGACGCCTATCACGCCGCCTTCGGGTACAGCCATCAGCACCTGGTGGCGGAACGCTTCCTGCGGCCCGACGAGTTCGCCCGCCGCCTCGAACTGCCCTACGCAGCCACGCGGACCATGGCCAAGATCTTCCTGCGGCCGCACCGCTCCGGCGTCCTGCGCTCGGTCGACGGGGCCCGGGTACTGCGCCGGATGCCCGGCTTCCACAGCATCGACCGGCTGCCCGTCGTCGGTGAGGCCGTCAAGGACCGCTATCTGACCACCGGAGCGGGCGGTATCGCCTACCTGGTGCACGAAGACGAGGAGCTGCTGCTGAGTTCGCTCGGGTTCATCCACTCCCTGGAGGACACCGGCGGCTTCTACCGATTCGACGAACAGGACTGACGCTCGTGCCGATCGCCCTCATCCTTGTCTCCGTCTTCCTCCAGGCCTGCGCCGAAGGCTTCCTCTCAGGACGGCTCGACGTGACGGCGAGCCTGCGCTTCTCCGCACTGGCCTTCCTGGCGACGACGGTCGTCTTCACCGTGATCACCTGGCTGAGGGGGCGCTCCCGGCACGCCCGCACCAGGCCACAGGCCACCGCCGCACACCGCAGGCAAGTACGACGGCTGCTGTGGTGGATGAACGTCGCCAGTGCGGTGACCTTCCTGGGCTTCTATCTGGCCATGGCCTGGGTGCCGGCGGCGCTGGCCGCCAGTCTGGTGGCCGGAGTCGGTCCGCTCGCGGTCGTGGTGATGGACGCCGTCAGCGGTACGAACGCGAGCGGCCGGGCGGGCTGGGCGCGTGCCGTCCTCCTGCTCGGGGTGTCCTTGGCCACCGCGACGTACATCAACCCCGTTCCCGTGTGGACAGCCGGGTACCTGGTCTACGTGGGCGGGGCGCTGGCCGTGCTCGCCGGGTTCGGTGCGGCGTGCCTGGCGGTGCTGTCGCGCCGCCTGGGTGGTCTCGGTGTGGATCCCACGCGGGTGATGGCCCACCGGTTCCACCTCACCTATGTGCTGGCCGGAGTCGTGCTCGGCTTGCTTGGCGGAGGCGGCTCCTCGGAATTGTCCCTGGGCGCCACCGCCCTCGCGGCGCTGCTCGGCGTGGTGGTCCCGCTGTACCTGCTCCAGATCAGCATCCAGCGCTGTCCGCCGATCGTCACCATGGTCCTGCTCACGGCCCTGCCGGGGCTGACCTATGTGGCGCAGGTGGCGTTCGGCGACGCGTTCCGGCTGCCCGCCGCCGTGATGGTGGTGGTGCTGGTGGCCCTGACCGTGGGCTCGGCTCTGCTCGAGGGGCGTGCCCCGCGCGGCGCCCGGCCCGAGCCGGAGTCGGAAGTCCCGAGTGCCGAGTCCGCATTCGCAAGTCCGAGTTCCTGAGCTGAGGAGATTTTGATGACCACTGTCCTCGTCATCGGTGGTGCGGCGCCGAAAGAGTCCGGATTCGTCCGGGACATCTGCGAAAGGGCGATGGACCAGTTCCTGGCCCGGAACGTCACGGTGATACTCACCGACACCAAGGAGAACCTGGCCGCCGCCCCGGAACTCGTCGGCAGGGCGGCGGCCTCCCACGAACTGGACTTCGCCGACGCCGCCGCCTGCCGTGACTGGGCGACGGCGTTCAACCGGCACACGCCCGTCGACGCGGTGGTCGGCTTCCGCGAGTACGCCGTCGTCAGCGTGGCCGAGGTGGCGTCCGCACTCGGACTCGCGGGCAACCCGCCCGAAGCCGTACGCCGGGTCCGCACCAAGGACGAGTGCCGCGAGTTCCTGCGAGAGCACGGGCTGCGGCAGCCGGAGTTGACGCTGTGCGCCACTGAACGGGAGGCGCTGGAGTTCCTCGCGGCCCACGGCCCCGAAGTGGTGGTCAAGCCCCGGCGCGGTTCCAGCAGCGAGGGCGTGCGCAAGGTGTCCGATCCGACGGCGATGGCCACCGCGTTCGTCGAGGCCCTGGACGCGGAGGGGCTGGTGCTGGTCGAGGAGTTCGTCCACGGGACCGAGTTCAGCGTCGAGGGCATCTTCGAGGCGGGCGTCCCGAACGTTCTGGCAGTGACCCGAAAGCACCTGGCGGCCGAGGGGTTCGTGGAGATCGGGCACGTCATGCCCGCACCGCTTCCCGGTGCCGTGGAGGGAGAGGTCCGGGCCACCGTGATCCGGGCCCTGGGCATCCTCGGCCTGGGCCGGGGGCACTTCCACGTCGAATGCTGGGTCACCGACTCGGGCGTCGTGCTGGGCGAGGTACACGCTCGCCAGCCCGGTGACTGGCTCCACGCGATGCTGGAGTGGATCCACCCGGGACTGGAGCTCTACGGCCGCTGGCTCGACGACCTGCTGAGCGTCCCGGCCGCCACCGCTCTGCCGCTGCGCCCGGCCCGCGGCGCGGCCGCCCGCTTCCTGGCCCCACCCCCCGGCGTGGTCCAAGCGGTCCACGGCTGGGATGAACTGAGCGCCCACCCCTCGCTGCTGGCCTCTTCCTGCGCGCTGTCCCCCGGCTCGACCGTCCAGCCGGTCCGCTCCAACCTCGAGCGGTCCGCAGCCGTCGTCGTCGGCACGGAGGACGCCGTCACGGCCGAGTCGCTCGCCGCGCGGCTCCTGGCCGGACTGCGCATCGACTTCCGTGTGTGAGGACGGATCAAGGACGGCACGGGGAGCTTTGCCCCTAGCGTCACCCAGGTCAGGAGCGATCAGCGTCAGCAGGCGAAGGGCAAGTAAGCGGGCATGATGACCGAACCGGTGAATCTGCAAACGACCATTGGCTCCTTCAGCGAATTGTGGAGTCCTCGCATCGTCGCCCAGTTCAATGATTACGACGTCCGGGTGGCGAAATTCCATGGCGAATACATTTGGCATGCGCACCAGGACACCGACGAGCTGTTCATCGTCGTGGCTGGAGAGCTGGTCATCCACCTGCACGAGGGCGGCGCGGAGCGCTTCGTGACGCTCCACCAGGGGGATGTGTATGTGGTGCCGCGCGGCACCGAGCACAAGCCGGTGTCCAACGAGGAGTCCCACATTCTCATGGTCGAACCCTCCGGAACACTCACGGTCGGGGACACTCACGAGGACGTTCCCGACTACGTCGACTCGACCACCGGACACCACGTCGGCTGAGCCGAGGAGAGCCGCACGAAAAGCGGGCCGGACTTTCCGAGAAATCAACGGTCCGGCCCACATTCATTTCCGATCAGGAGACTGGATCACGAGATCGGATCACGCGGCTGAATTCTGCCGGCGCCGACGCATGGCGAGAATTTCCGCACCGACGGCTCCGAGTACCTCGTCCTCGCACTCCCGCAGATAGTGGTGGCCACCAGGGAAGAGCCGCACCCGGGCGCCGGCGGTGGTGGCCTCCTCCCACGAAGGCAGCTCCGTGACCGGGCACGTGTCGTCGCTCTCGCCGCCGAACACCGTCAGGGGCGCCTGTAGTGGGTGCAGCCGCTCGGGCCGGTAGCGGTCCAGCAGGGCGAGGTCCGCCCGCAGCGGGGGCAGGATCAGCGGCAGCAGTTCCGGGTGGTCGTAGACCGCCGCGTCCGGACCGCCCAGTCGGCGCATCGCCGCGACCAACTCCTCGTCGTTCAGCCGGTGCCGGTGCTCCCCGTCGATCCGGTGCGGCGCGGGCCGGGCGGAGAGGAAGAGGTGGTCGGCCACGAACCCGTCCGCGCGCTCCAGGCGGCCGGCCACCTCGTACGACAGGCCCGTGCCCATGCTGTGCCCGAAGAAGGCCATCGGAAGGTCCAGCAGTGGCCGCAGTGCCTGTGCCACCTGGTCGGCCATCTCGGCCATGTCTCCGATCGGTGTCTCGGCCAGCCGGTCCTGCCGGCCCGGGTACTGGACGGCGATCAGCTCCACCTCGGCCGGCAGTCGGCCGGCCCAGCTCGCGAAGGAGGCGGCGGTGCCGCCCGCATGCGGCAGGCAGACGAGACGGCTTACGGCAGGTTTGTCCACCGGGAAGCGGCGCAGCCAGTTGCCCATGATCGTCACTCCCCGGTCCGTGCGTTCGCGCGCAGCTCTTCGAGCGCCTCACCGAGCCGGTTGATGCCGTCGGCGACGGTCCATTCGTCGGAACTGAGGCTCAGGCGGATGCAGCGTCTGCCGTGCGTGCTCAGGAACGGCGTGGTCAGCGGTTCGACAAAGAAGTGGCGGCCGGGGACGATGAACATCTGCCGCCGTTTGAGGAACTCGTACAGCTCCAGGTCGTCGAACCAGTCGTGATCGATGAGCAGCCAGCAGAACATTCCACCGTCGCTGGAATGCAGCCGCCAGTTCAAGGAGTCCGGCATGGCCTCGAAGAGCAGTTCCTCGGCCATCGCCCGCTTGGCTTTGTAGTACGGCCTGATGTACTGCTCGGTGAGTACGTCGATCTCCTGGGTCGCCAGGGCGCGTTCGACCACGGCTTGAAGCAACTGTGGTGCGTGCAGCGTCGCGTTCGCGATGAACGACACCATGGGGTCGATCAGCTCCGCCGGGCCGATCGCGAAGGCGATCCGCTCACCGGGCAGGCCTGCCTTCGACAGGGTGAAGAGGTTGATGACGTGGGGGTGCAGCACGGGGGCGAGCCGGGTCCGGACGACTCCGGGGAAGGGCTCCCCGTAGGCGTGGTCGACCACCAGGGGCACGTCGCGATCCTCGGCGGTCGCGATCAGCGCCTTGAGCTCGGCGGCCTCGATGCTGCTGCCGGTCGGGTTCGCGGGGTTGGAGAGCAGCATCATGCCCATGTCGCTCTGCCGCGCCAGGGCCTCGGTGTCCACGGCGTAGTGGAAGGAGTGCGAGCCCTCCGGGACGACCAGGGGCTCGATGCCGACGATGCCACCGCGGTCCGGGCTCAGTCCCTGGTATCCGGTGTAGTCGGGCAGGCGTGGCAGGACCAGCGGTCGCAGCACGCCATCCGGGTCCGGGCCGGTGAACAGGCTGGTCGTGATGAACGACAGCATCTGGCTGCCGGGCCCCACGACGACGTTCTCGGGCCCGATCGACCAGCCGTAGGTGCGGTTGAAGTACACGACGACGGCCTCCACGAGGCCGGTCGTGCCGCGCGAGGGACCGTACCGGGTGCTGGACTCGACGAACCGGTCGTCCAGGGCTTCCTGGGTGAGACGGGTCCAGGCGGCGACGACCTCGGGGATGTGGGAGGGGTTACCCGGGCTGAGGTTGAGCCACTCGCTGTCGCCTGTGCCCAAGTCGGCCGCGGCGATGTCCTCCAGGATGCTGCGGATTCCCGACATGCGGGACATCTGCTGGCCTCGGCTCGATAGCTGCACTGAGGGGTCTTCCTGTAGTTGTGGGAGAGGGACGGCGAACGCCGGAGCCAGGGCTTCGGGCCCCAGCCCCGGCGTTCGCCGGAAGGGTCCGGCGGCGGACCGGCAATCAGGCGGCCGAGAGGGCCGTCTCGATGTGCTCGGAGATCTCCGCGACCGTGGACTTGCGGAAGAGCTGGTCCATCGGGACCTCGATGGAGAGCTCCGAGAGGATCTCCCGCTGGATCTGCGTCATGATCAGCGAGTGCCCGCCGAGGCTGAAGAAGTCGTCCGTGTCGGAGAACTCCTCAAGCTTGAGTTCACGGCTCCAGATGGCGTGGATCTTCGATGCGATCACGTTCTGTGTTCCTTTCCGGTGAATGAAGAAGGTGAAGAAGAACCGGGGGTCAGTTCGCGGTCCAGCCGAACGGGGTGCCGTGGTTGTTCTCGGTGCGAATTCGGTTGTGGCCGTAGCCGTTCTCCCCGGCCACGACGACGCTGCCGTACTCGGACAGGTCGAACGTCGCACCGTGGGCGCTG
The DNA here is from genome assembly GCF_044752945.1 of Streptomyces sp. NPDC088554. Classification (NCBI taxonomy): domain Bacteria; kingdom Bacillati; phylum Actinomycetota; class Actinomycetes; order Kitasatosporales; family Streptomycetaceae; genus Streptomyces; species Streptomyces sp. NPDC088554. The sequence goes on from NZ_JBIVMF010000012.1 coordinate 161,454, forward strand.
AAGGAGTCCTGTCCCGGGTAGACGCGTACGTGTGTGGGGACGTACCGGCTGGCGATCGCGAAGCGGGTTTCGCGCTCGGTGGTGTTCGGGGTCGAGCCGTGCACGCAGGAGGCGGTGAAGATCACGGCTTCGCCCGGCTGCATCTCCAGTTCGACGACGTCCTCGGGGCGCGGCTCCCAGTCCGGGTCGATCTTAAAGTCGGCGAAGTCGTAGCCGAAGAAGCCGGTCTTGGCGTGGGCGACGTCGTAGTCCGAACCGCGGCCGGCATCGGTGGTCTGGTGCTCGTCGAAGATCCAGTCGCGCTGCGAGCCGCGGACGAACTTCATGCACGCGGTGTCGTGAGCGGCCGGCGTGAAGGTCGTCCAGACGGTGATGTCGATGTAGGCGTTCCACTCCGACTCGGTCGGCAAGAGCTGCGGGTTGCCGTTGGCGTAGCTGTAGTCGCGGACCTGGTGCCACTCGGTCGCCTTGGCGCCGGGGAACTTCGGGAACCACTCGGTGCGCCAGTTCAGGACGTCCGGGCCGAGGATCGCGGTCAGGTACTTGACGATCGTCGGGTGGGTGACGTGCCGGCTCAGTTCCGGGATGTCGAAGTGCCGGTCGTAGTTGACGCTGTTCTTGTACAGGGCGCGCGAGGAGTCCTGGTTGTTGATGCGGATCTCGCGGATCAGGGCCGCAGCCTCCTCGGGCTCGTACAGCTTGATCGGGCCGGTGAAGCCGTCGATGCTGAACTGTTCGATGTCCGCCTTGATGTCCTCGGGAACGACGGCGTTGCCGGCGATCTGCGCGGCCGCCGTCGGGCGCTGCTGGTCGATGCTCATGCGGATGCTGTTCCTTTGCTCGATGGGCTGGATGGGCTCAGTGGGTAGGGCGGGAAAGTGCTGTTTCCGGAGTCGCCCGCTGGCCCGAGGTCAGCCGCGCGCCAGGGCGGCCAGGGCCCGGCGGTCGGTCTTGCCGTTCGGGTTCAGTGGGTAGGCGTCGAGGACGGTGAACTCCTGCGGGACCATGTTCCGGGGCAGGGTGTTCAGCAGGTCGCGGTACAGGGCCCGGGTGTCGAGCGCACCGGCGGCGGGCAGCACGAAACCCACCAGGCCCGGTTCACCCGAGGCGTCCGGAAGGGCCAGTACCACCGCGTCGTCGACGAGCGGGTGGGAGCGGATGCCGTGTTCGACGTCCCCGAGGTCCATCCGCATACCGCGGATCTTGACCTGAGCGTCGACCCGGCCGACCACGACCAGTTCCCCGTCGGAGGTGACGTACCCGCGGTCGCCCGTCCGGTAGATCCGTACCGGGCCCTCAGGGGTGAGCAGTTCGGTGAACCGCCGGGTGTCGTCGGGCGAGGCGTTGAGGTAGCCGGCGCTCACGCTGAGGCCCAGGACGCAGATCTCGCCGGTCTCGCCGTCTGCCACCTCGTTCAGCTCGTCGTCGAGCAGCCGGATCTCGGTGTTGTACACGGGGTTCCCCACCGGTGTCGCGGCGCCCCGGTAGCGGGCGTAGTCCGCGAGCACGTGCGAGGTCGCCACGTCCGTGCACTCGGCCACCCCGTACTGGTGCAGCAGGACACAGGAGTTGCCCTTCTGGGAAGCCCATTCCTCGACGCGGGCGACCGTGAGCGGCTCCCCGCCGATGAAGACGTGGCCGACATGGGTGAGCGCGTCGGTCTTCAGCGCCCGCTCATGCTCGATCAGCAGGTACAGGGTGCTCGGTGCGCAGTGCAGTTGCCGGACGCCGTGGGTCTCAATCAGGCGATAGGCCATGCTCGGGTCGAAGAAGCGGCTGGGCAGGAGATGGAGGGCGGCGCCGCAGAACAACGGTGCCATCAGGCCGCGCTGGCTGATGTCGAACCCGAAGGAACTGACCGTGAGCCCGCTCGCCGCGGCGTCCAGCCCGTACTCGACGCGCAGCCATTCGAGCAGGTTGTACCAACCCTCGTGGCGTACGGCGGTGGCCTTGGGCGTGCCCGTCGAGCCGGAGGTGAACACGACGTAGCACAGGTCGTCGTTGGAGAGGTCGACCACGGGATCGGTGGCGGGCTGGGCGCCGAGCTCCCCGGCCAGCCGATCGAGGAGGACGAGCTCGCCCGACGCCCCACCGATCAGGGCGCTGGTCTCCGCCGAGGCCACGTTGAGCTTGATCTCCTCAAGCTGCGAGACCATGAGCCGAAGCCGCTCGGCGGGGTAGGTCGGGTCCAGCGGCACATACGCGGCACCGGACTTGAGGATTCCGAGAATCGCGACCAGGAGGTCGGGCGTACGGTCCAGGCATACGCCGATGACGGAGCCGCGGCCCGCGCCGAGGGCGATGACGTGATGCGCGAAACGGTTGGCTCGCGCGTTGAGCTCGGCGAAGGTAACCTCTTCGGCGCCGCAGGTCAGGGCGGTCCGGTCGGGGTACTGCCGAGCGTGGGCCTCGAAGACCCGGTGGACGAGCAGGTCTTCCGGCAGCGCCAGGCGCTTGCCTATGAGGGGCATGAGGTCCGTTCCTCTCCAGTGTCGGGGGCTTCCGGGACGCGGGGACCCGCAAGCGATCAGGCGACGGCGGTGGCGGAATTGCCGACCAGGACGCTCTCGTCGTACTCGAGCAGGTAGCGGTAGAAGGGGTGGCCGGCTCGGAAGCCGCGAGCGACGAGCCGACTGACGTTCAGCCGGTACGTGAGCGGCCCGTCCGGTGTGCCCGAGCCTTCGAGCGGCAGGAAGCCGATCTCGGCCAGCCGGTCCGTCGCCCGCCGGTCGGCGAGTTCCACGACGACATCGCTCACGTCGTGCGACACCGCCCACTGCAGCGAGCCCTTGAACAGTCCGCCGAGGGCGCCGAACGGCAGCTCCGGCAGGGGCGCCTCAGCGAACTCGGGGCGCACCACGGGCCGACGACACTGCACCAGCCGACGGCTGTGCCGCAGGACGCTCTGAAGCTCGGGCCACTCGGTCAGGGGCAGCCCCAGCGGCGAGTAGGCGACGAGTTCCGCGCAGGCCACCAGTTCGCCCTCGACCATGACCAGCATGTGCGTGGTGTGCGCGGCGAAGGTGTCGCGGGCTGACCCCGCGCTGGTAAGGCCGAACCGGTCCCGGAGCCTTCGCCCGCGCAGGCTCTCGATGCTCAGCATGTCGAGGTCGCTGTGCGCCGTGTACACGAAGCAGTCACGACCGGGATCCCTCTTGCTTTCGACGAAGGTGAAGTCCATCTCGCGGCTCACAGGGGTGCGGGGCGGGCGGGAGGGGTCAGGCGTGGGCTCGGTTGACTGCGGAGGTGACGGCGCCCAACCGGGCGCTCTCCTCGTCGCCGGTGATCGCGGCGCCGTACCGTGTCGTGCCGTCGAGGACGATCTGCGCGTAGGCGGCGTACCGGGTACCGAGGCCGTCGTCGACGGCGTGCCCCGTGACCTCGGTGATCTCCACCGTGCGGCCGGTGGCGGCGAGGGCGTCGGCGTACGCGGCGGTAGGGTCGGCGCCGAGGCCGGTCAACCGTTTCTCCCGGCCGTCGCCGTGGACGATCAGGGCGTTGACTGCGACGGTGTCCCCCTCACGGGTCAGCTGGAACTCTTTGAGCAGCACCGCGGGCCGCTCGAATTCGAGGTACATCTCCGCGAAGATGGCCCGCAGCTCTCGGGAAGTGAGCTCGATCCCGTCACCGTCGGCCACCCGCTGCACTCGCCGGCCCAGTTCCACCCGCATTCCGCGGGGCAGGTCCAGCCCGTAGGCGCTCTTGAGCACGTGGGCCACGCCGCCCTTGCCGGACTGGCTGTTGACACGGACGACCGACTCGTAGGAACGGCCCACGTCCTTGGGGTCGATGGGCAGGTACGGGACGTTCCACGCCACCTTGGCGGGGGAAGCGCCCGCATCGGCGGCCTGGCGCTCGATCGCGGCCAGGCCCTTGGCGATGGCGTCTTGGTGCGTGCCAGAGAAAGCGGTGTACACGAGGTCGCCGGCGTACGGGTGACGCGCGGGCACCGGCAGCTGGTTGGCGAACTCGACGGTACGTCGGATCTCGTCGATGTCGGAGAAGTCCAGCTGCGGGTCGACGCCCTGACTGAAGAGGTTGAGCGCCAGCGTGGCCAGGCAGACGTTGCCGGTGCGCTCGCCGTTGCCGAACAGCGTGCCCTCGATACGGTCGGCACCTGCCATGACGGCCAGTTCGGCGGAAGCCACCGCGGTGCCCCGGTCGTTGTGCGGGTGCACGGAGAGAACGACCGCGTCGCGTCGGTCGAGATTGCGGTGCATCCACTCGATCTGGTCGGCGAAGACGTTCGGCGAGTCGGTCTCCACCGTCGTCGGCAGATTCAGCGTCACCGGGCGGTCCGGGCTCGCGTCCCAGAGCGAGGTGACGGCGTCCGACACCTGGAGCACGAATTCGGGCTCCGTCACGTTGAACGTCTCGGGCGAGTACTCGAAACGCAGCTGCGTGCCTTTGACGGCCTCCGCACGGCGCACAATGCGTTCCGCCGAACGGAGTGCCATCTGTCGCACTTCTTCCGGGCTCATTCCGAAGACGACCTCACGCCACAGACAGGCGGTCGCATTGCAGAGGTGCACCATAGCCCGGTCCGCGCCCTCGATACCCTCGAAGGTCCGGTCGATCAGTTCCGGCTTGGCCGGCGTGAACACGGATATCGTCACGTCATCGGGAATCCGGTCCTGCTCGATGAGGGTTCGCAGAAAGGAGAAATCCGCATCGCTGGCCGACGGATATCCGACCTCGATCTCCTTGAAACCCATGCGCACCAACAGGTCGAACATCCGGCTCTTGCGCTCGATGTCCATCGGGCTACTGAGCGCCTGGTTGCCGTCACGCAGGTCCACCGACGCCCACAGTGGCGCCCTCACCAGCGACTTCGAGGGCCAGTTGCGGTCCGTCAACGCATGCGGGAGAGGCGACTCCAACCGCTCGTAACGCTGGAAGTTCATGGCCGATCCGCGCTGCGCATTCCACCATTTCTGATCTTCACGGCGTGGGCCGACAGGGGTGTTGAGCCGCGATATGGCGAGGGGTGACGATGGAGCCTCGGTCATTTCATGCCTCCCTTGAAAAAACTGCAGAGCGATGCAGTCAGGGGCGAGTCCGAATGCCTCGACCAGTGATGTCCGCAAACCTAGGAGGAGGCGTCCTCGATACATCCCCGGCCGGTCCTCATGCCCGCCTCACCCCGTCTTCATGGTGCTTTCCGGCAGGGTGGCAGACTGGTCCGCGGCCGGCTCGTCCGGACGGGGAAACGGCACACGCTCGGGCGACACGTGGACGAGTTTCAGGAGCGGCCCGGTCATGGCCGTCGTCACAACGGCCATCACGACCATCATGGAATAGAAGTTCTGGTTGATGAGACCCATCTCCAGGGCAACGGCCAGGATGGCGATTTCGGTGAGTCCCCGGGTGTTCATCAGCACCGCGGCCGGGAGCGCCGCGGCATGCGGCACCTTGGCGAGCCTGGCCCCGGCGTAGGCGCCGCCGGCCTTCGAGGCCACTGCCACCACGATCACGGCGGCCAGGGTGAGCAGGGCCGTGATGTCGAAGGCGGACAGGTCGACCTTGGTGCCGGCCACCACGAAGTACAGCGGGAGCAGCACGTGACCGACCTGCTCCATGTGCCGCATGATCTGCGTCCGCGTCTCGCCCAGCGCGTTGCGGGGCATGACCGCGCCGAAGGCGAACGCGCCGAAGATGAAGTGGATCCCCAGCCATTCCGTGGCTGCGCAGGACAGCATCAGGCCCACGACCAGGGTGGGAACGAGCCGTTCAGCGGTCAGTTGCCGCAGTCGGGCCCGCTCGACGAACCCGCTCAGCAGCGGACGGACCACGACGAGCATGACGAGCAGGTACACCGGCAGCAGCGCCATCCGCCACTGATCGGTGGCCCCCGCGTAGGCCACGACGCCCGCCAGGCAGATCCAGGCGACCAGATCGCCCACGGCTGCGGCGGCCAGAGTTGGAGCGCCGAGCGGATGCCCGGCCAGACCCCGGTCCGCGAGGATCCTGGCCAGGACGGGGAAGGCGGTGACCGACATGGCCACACCGACGAACAGGACGAAGGCGGTGTGGTTGCCGGGGGCGTAGGTGTCAGCCAACGGGATCGCCAGTGCGGCGCCCGCCGCCAACGGGACGGTCACAGACCCGGCGACCACGCCCAGCGTGGCCTTCCTGCGGTTCTGCAGGAAGGTGCCGTCGAGTTCGTAGCCGATGATGAACATGAAGGTGGCCAGGCCCACGTTGGCCAGGGCCCCCAGCAGGGGTTTCAACTCGGCGGGCAGCACCGCGTCGGCACCCGCCTGGGTGATGATCATCGGGCTGGCCAGCAGGCCAGCACAGATCTCGCCGACCACGGCGGGCTGGCCCACCCGGCGGGCGAGCGCCCCGAATATCCGGGCGGCGCCCAAAGCGAGTGAGAGCGCGAGGAAGAAGTCCGCGACAGTGTTTCCGGTCATGGCGAAGCTCCGAGGAGAGGCAGGTGGAAGAAACCGGAGGAAGGAGGAGAATCAGGTGGCAAGCGGCTGTGCGGGCAGACCACCGAGGGCCGGCGCACCGCTGGGCGTCGGCTGCGGACCGGCCGTGTCGTGCGTCAGCTGCGCGAAGTAGGTCTTCACGAGCGGGTGCATCTGGTACCAGCCCGGTTCCGGCTGGAGCAGGAGGTGTTCGTCGACCAGTTCCTCGAGCATCTGCTCGGCGACGAAGGGCGGCAGATCCGCCAGCGCGGAGACGGACCCTACGTCGGTAAGGTCCCCCTCGACCGTGCCGAGTTTGAGCAGCAGCCGCTGCTGTCCGGCGTTCAGATGACGGTACGAAGCGTCGAAGCAGGCGACGAGGCCGCCGTGCTCCGTCTGCAGTTCGGCGAGCCGCAGAACGGGATCCGCGAGCCGCTCGGCCAGGTGCCAGACCGGCCAGGAAGGCCGACGCCTCAGCCGCGCCGCAGCGGCGGAGACCGCCAGCGGCAGGTCGCCGCAGTGCTCCAGAATGCCGTTGACGGCGTCGGGGAAGGGTCTGGGGTGCTGGTTGCCGAGCACTCGGCAGAACAGCGCGTACGCCTCCTGCCGGGGCATGGGTTCCAGGGACAGCACCTGGGTGGGGGACAGTGTCGTCATCGTCAGCCGACGTCTGCTGGTCACCAGCGTCAGACAGTCGTCCCCCGCCGGGAGCAGCGGCCTGATCTGCTCGGTATCAGCAACGTTGTCGAGGACGACCAGCAAGCGTCGGCCGACTGAGCGGCTGCGCCACAACTGCACCAGGACGTCGAAGGAGACGGGCAGTTCGCTCTCCGTCAGGCCGGAGAGCACGAGCAGTCGGCGCAGGGCGGCCTGGCGGCTCAGTGGCGCCCGGTCGCAGCTGTGTCCCCGCAGGTCGAGGAAGATCCGGCCGTCCGGATACCGGTCGGCGAGCCGGTGGGCGACGTGCACCGTCAGAGCGGTCTTGCCCACACCTGCCATGCCGTCGATGGACAGCACGCGCTGCGGTCCGATGCGTACCCCGTCGGCGAGGAGAGTCGCCACCTCCGTGGCCCTGCCGATGAAGTGTCCCATTTCGGACGGCAGACTGTCCGGCGCAGGTATGTGCACCGGCTGCGCCGGGACCACGGGTGACGCCGAGCCGGCGTCCTCGCCCAGCATCAACCGGTGTACCTCGAGCAGTTCGGGGCCGGGGCCCAGGCCGAGCAACTCGGCCAGGCTGTACCTCGTCTGTTCGTACACAGCGAAGGCACGGGACCGGGCGCCGGAGCGGTGGAGGGCGAGAACGTACTGGGCGACCATGCGCTCGCGCAGCGGGTACTCGGCCACCCAGGCGGCGAGTTCGCTGACGAGGCTCTTGTGCCGGTCCTGGGCGAGCTCGAGGTCGAAGCACTCCTCCGCGGCGGAGAGTCGCACCTCGTTCGCTCCGGCGACCTGGGCCTGGAGGCCGGCGCTCTCCAAACCAGAAAGCATCGGTCCGGTCCATAAGGACAGCGCGGCGCGGAACTCCGCGATCGCGTTCTGTTGCCGATGGTGACTCAGATGGGTCCGCGCCTGCGCCAGGTGCCGGTGGAATTCCCGGAGATCGAGCCTGGCTTCGCTGATGTCGAGCTGGTATCCGTCGGCCACGGGAGTGAGGAGCGCTCCACTGGGAGCCAGGATATTGCGCAGGTCGGATACCGCGTTGCGGATCTGCTTGCCCGCGGTGCTCGGGGGAGCGGTCCCCCATACGGCGTCGACGAGACGTGCGATGGATATGTGCCGGCTCTCCGCGGTCAGCAGTGACCCGAGCACGACCTGATGCTTCATTCCCCGTAGCGGTACCGATCGCCCCCCCACCTTGAGCTCAAGCGGACCCAGCACCCTGAACTCGGCTTCAGACATGAAGTGGAGCCCCCCGATCTTGCTTTTCCGAAAGGATGAGCATGACTGCCGTGCACGCGACGCTGCGGGCACGTGGGGGTGAGGAGAACGAGCGCCCGCCCTGGGCTGGGGTTGGGCCCGGGACGGGTGCTGAGCAGTGGCCGTCGCCCCCCCATGAAACGACGGTGAACTACTCAGCCCGCTTGCTGAAGGTGGCCTGAATCAGCCCTTGTTGAGGGATTCCAGGCCGCCGGATTCCGCTGTGTGAGCGGGTGCGGTCGGCTCGGCCGTATGCACAGCCTCCCGCTTGAGACGGCCTTGCGTCACAGCGAGCAGAGCACCGGTCAGCATGACGACGGCGCCGACCAGTTGGAGTCCGCCGAAGGACTCGCCGAGGAAGACGACAGCGCAGGTCACGCCGAATACCGGAACCGTGAACATGACGACGGTCGCGGTCGACGGGCTGACGACGCGCAGCCCCCGGTAGTAGAAGAGGTAGGCCACGGCGGTGGGGCCGATGGCAAGGTAGGCGATGTTCGCCCAGGTCGCCGATGACAGTGCGGTCCACTCCACATCCGAAAACGATGGAACCGCGAAAACCAGCAACGCGAGAGCGCCGGCGAGAGTGCCAAAGGTCGTCGCCCGCAGCGGATCCATACCGACCAGCACCTTCTTCGAGGCGATGCTGTAGACAGCCCAGGAGAGCGCGCCGAGAAGGTAGATGAGGTCCCCTGTCAACCGGGAACCGCCCGCATCCAGGCCGGTTCCCCCCGCGCCGATGAAAAAGACCACAGCGCCGGCGACCCCGAGGGCGAGGCCGCCGAGCCGGGCGCCCGACGCCTTCTCCCGGCCCAGGGCCAGAAGAATGATCGTGGTAATGACCGGACTCAATACCGGAACGATAATACTTCCGTCGATCGAAGGGGCCAGGGAAAGGCCCCAGAAGAAGAAAAGGTTGTATGCGAATACACCGATGAGACCCACACCAGCGGCGCGCGCTATCTGCCGCCCGGTAAGGGCGGCGCCCTGTGATTTCCGCCCGATCAGGGCGAGCAGAAGAAGCAGGATGAGCGCGCCACCACCGAACCGGAGAACGGCTGCCACCTGATGAGGCATATGGCCGACGACCGACTTGGAGCTGGCGAAAGCACTACCAAATAGCGCCATGGTCGCAAGCAGGTACATATACGCGTTGGCGGATTCGCTCCGCAGCTGCGCCTCTTTTTTCATGGTGCGCCCCTAACGAGACGTCACGGGTGCATTCGGGCGCCCTTGATGATCTTGTCCACCACGTTGCGCGGCCCGTACACGGCCATGCCGACGAGGTCCAACTGGTCCCGGTGGACGGCTCGTACCGCAGCCCGGTTGTCGCGGTCGTTGTTGGTGGCGAAGAGGTCCGTGGTGAAGACGGACAGAGGCAACTCCCGGCTGACTGCGCGCTGGTGCGACGTCGTCAGGGCCTCCTTGCTCGCCTCGAAGACCAGGACGGGCTGGCGGAACATGGGCAGGTAGTCGGTCCCGTCGGCATCCGCGTAGGGCTCGCCGATTACGTCCGGCACTTTTCGGCCAATACCGCTCACCAGGAAGGCGGTCATGTTGAGCCGCTGCCATGTCTGGAGATCGTCACGCAGGACGACGGCGATCTTTGTCTCAAAACGAACAGGTTCGTTCACGGTTTCCATGCGTGCAATCAAACCGCAGAGGTCACAGCCAAGTCTTGTACGATCTTTGCATGCTTGACTACCCGGAGATCCGCGCCTGGCGTCCCGCGCTGGATGGAATTACAGAAGTCTTCCATGCCCACATCACCGACCACGTCTATCCCATGCATACACATGATTCCTGGACCCTGCTGATTGTCGACGCCGGCATGGTCAGATACAACCTGGACCGGCATGAACACGGCGCCCTGGATCAGACGGTCACGCTGCTGCCCCCGCACGTCCCACATAATGGACGGTCGGTCACCTCGGACGGATTTCACAAGAGGGTCGTCTATCTGGACGCCTCACAGCTGGAGGACAGCCTCACCGGGCTGGCGGTCGACAGCCCGGTACTGGAGGATCCGCTGCTGCGGCGGCGCATTCACCGACTGCACCAGTCGCTGGAGCACGTCGGCGACGAACTCGAGGCGGAGAGCAGGCTGGCGCTGGTGTCGGAACGGTTACGTGACCACTTGCAGCGCCGCGTCGACGAGCGCGCCCCCGTACTCGGCACCGACATCGCACACCGCCTGCGCGACATCCTGGACGCGAGGTTCGTGGAGGGTGTCAGCCTCAAGGACGCGTCGCAGTCGCTGCACGTCCACCCCGCCCACCTTGTCCGGTTGTTCAGCCGGGAGTTCGGCATAGCCCCCCACCAGTACCTGACCGGCCGCCGCGTCGACCTGGCCCGCAAGCTGCTGCTGCGCGGTATGGCGACGCGCCTCGTGGCGGCCTCGGTCGGCTTCCACGATCAGTCCCATCTCAACCGGCACTTCAAGCGGATGCTGGGCACCAGCCCCGGCCGCTACGCCCACAGCAGCCCGGCCGGAGACCTGGACGAGACTCCGATCTCCAGACTCTCCTGACGTCGAGACGCAGCCGTCGGACAATGGCTGCCTCGCCCGGAGCACGGCCCCTGCAAGTCGGGCGGCGAGGGCACTTGGCTGCGAGAACTGCCCGGCGAGCTTGCCAGTCGTATCCGGTGAGCACGAACCCTGTGGCACATCTGGCGGCGTCTGCCGGCTCAACTGCCAGACGTGGTTTGGCGTTTGGGTGTCTGGGACGTCTGGCGTTCCCTACGATGTCTGGCGTCGCGTCTGTGGCGCCGATGGGTCGGGAGGGCAGATGGGTTTCGCTGGCATGGACGAGGCTGCTGCGGCACCGGGGTTGCGGACGGCCGTGGATTTTTACACCCGCAAGGCAGATCGGCTTCGGCAGCGCCAGCGCGACCTGGAGGATGAACTGGCCTCTGTGCAAACCGAGTTGGACAAGACGTGCACGACATGCGACCAGCTTGCCGGGGCACTTGACGAGATCCTCTCCCAGACCTCGGACACCGGCCAGGAGCAGGACACCGGCGCGGGGGAAGCCGCGGAGAGCCCGGCTGGTGAGGACGGCGGTCCCTCCGCCCCCGCAGCGGCCGAGTCCGAGTCGGCCGATGGGACAGCTGGCGGCCGGCAGGAACGCAGGCCTGGGAGGCCGCGGGCTTCGGCTGCGAAGAAGACTGTGTCGAAAGCGAAGTCCGGCTCGGTGATGCAGGCCATCGAACAGCTGCTGGTGACGTCCGGGGAACCGATGCACGTCACGAAGATCACCGAGGCTCTTGGTCGTCCAACGGACGGAAAAGCGGGGACGGCCGCGGTGGAGACGATCCGTGCGACGTGCAAGCGGCTGGTCGGGCACGGGCGGGTCGCCGAGGTCAAGACAGCCGTGTTCGCTATCGCCCGGGCAGCTGAGGCCCGGCCGGCTGATGAGCCGGGGCCCATGGGCGACGCCGGGCTGAAGGGGGCCGCCTAACGACGCCGGCCTCAAGAGCTGTCCCCTCCTCCCGTTACGGGGAGGAGGGGACGGGTTCCGTTGAGCTTGGACCCTCTTCGGAACCTTCGACGTGGACCCCATTGGTAGTGGCTCACGCGCTCTCCCGAGGTTAGAGCAACCGTGCTCGCCCCGGGGGGTGCGTGGCCTATTTCGTCGTTCCCGGCAGTTGCTGTTATTCGGGGGCGGGAAGGCCGGTTTCAGTGGTCAGTGTGCGTTCCGCTTCGGGGCGGATACAGCGGCACGGCAAGGAAGTTCTCCAGGCGGGCGACGGTGGCGACGTCGGGCCAGCAGCGGCCGGCGATCAGGTCGGCGATGGCCTGCCGGTTGACCCCGGCGCCGGTGGCGGTCCGCCGCAGGCTCCGCTTCTGGGTCTTGAGGGCGTTCGCGAGGGTTCGGGCGATGATCTGGACGACGACGGCGCCGGGGTCGGTGAGCTCGGCGTGGGGCCAGGTTTCCGGATCGCGGGCAAGCTCGCGCGGCGGTGTTCGCCGGGCCATGCCTCCGACCATGCTGATGCACTCCTTTACGTGAAGATCGGCTTCAATCCCTTCACTGGCTGCTTGACCAGCCGGTGGGATTGGTCCGTGACGCTGAACTCGCAGCCCTCCGCCCGTATCCGCCACTACCGCCCCCGCCTGCCGCCGGAGCGGTGGGGGCCGGTCGCGGACCAGGTGAGGGCCACCGTCACGGCGGCGGCCCCGGCCACCTGCTACGAGGCGGAGCATCTGCTGCATGTGGTCGGCCGCCTCGCCGTGTGGGCCGAAAGCACCGGTCTGCCGCGCGATCCGGGGCTGTGGATGCGGACCGAGACCATCGACGCGTTCATCCTCCGCGGCCTCAAGGGCAGGCCGGGCAGCACGGCGCAGACCTTCCGGACCTGGCTGCGCCGCACCCGCGAGGCGCTGGTGTGGGTGCAGCGCGGGGAGGCCCCACCAATCCGGATCGCAGCGGATCGTCGACCCCAACCACCATATGAACTGGGCGAGTTGAACCGGTTGCGGAGCTGGGTGGAGCTGCTGCCGGGCCGGGCCCGGCTGGACGGTCTGGCGCTGATGGCGCTCACCGCGGGCTGCGGCCTGGCCCCGGGCGAGGTGCCCGCCGTACGCGGCAGCGATCTGCGCGTCACCGCCCAGGGCATGGTTGTTCTCGACGTGCCCTGGCTGGGGCGGCTGGTGGCCTGTCGCTCCGGGTGGGAGCAGACGCTGGCCGAACTCGCCCAGGTCGCCGGGAACGGCTACCTGTTCCGGCCCGGCCGAAAGGTCGAGGCTGCGAAGAACCTGGTGAGTTCCTGGCCCGCCCGCCACCGGCCGCACCCGGGCCTGCCCCCGCTGGCGGCCCGGCGGCTGCGGACCACGTGGATCGTGGACCTGCTGCGGCAGCGGATCGATCCGGCCCTGGTCGCGGATGCCGCGGGCATGCGCTCGGCTGCGGGCCTGGCTCCCTACTTCCACTGGGTACCTCCGCTCGGCCCCGAGCAGGCCGCCGCGCTGCTGCGCGGACCCCGGCCATGATGCGCCGCCCGGAGACCCCTGACGATCCGGCCGCCCGGATCCGGTGGCTGCGGCCCAAGCCGCCGCTGAGCGGGGCGGCAAAGATCCCCGACTCGAAAGTCGGCCAACTGCTGACCCTCCTGGACCGCTCCGGCATCCCCCAGCAGCTGGAGGAACTCCTCAAGCATCGTCCCGGCCCCAAGGGGGTACGCCCCCGGGTGGTGATGGCCGGTCTGCTGCTGTCGGCGTACTACACCGGCCGGGCCACCATCGCCGACGCCTGGCGAATCCTGCACTACGGCCTCGAGCCCAGAGCCCGCACCTGGCTGAACATCCCCGACCGGCCTCCCGCCGGGCCCGCCGCGCGCATCGCCTCCAGCAAACGGCTCTACCGGGGCCTGGACACCATCACCACCGCCCTGGACCCGGTCCGCCACGACCGACGCTCCCGGCTCCCCCAACGCCACGCCGACTTCCACGCCGCGATCTGGGACAGCCCAGACGGACGCACCGCCGCCGCCCGCCTCCAGACCCTGGCCAACCGCCTGGTCCTGGCCACCGTCCGCATGGCCCACCAGCGCGGACACCTGCGCGGCTGGAACGGTGACATCGGCGTGGACGCCACCGACATCCAGGTCAGCGCCCGCCCCGACAGTCGCCGGCGCGGCACCGCCTCGGTGGAGATCACCGCGGGCTGGCACTTCAAGGGCGGCAGCGGCGAGAAGGTCTTCGGCTACAGCGCGGCTCTGGCCATCGCCGCCCACCACCGCGACTCGGGCGACGACCCGCCCAAGGCCTACCCCCAGCTGTGTCTGGGCTTCGAGCTGGACACCCCCACCGTCCGCACCGGGCCCAACGCCGTCACGATCCTGACCCAGCTCGCCGAACTCGGGCTGCCCACCGGAATCCTGGCAGCAGACCGCGCCTACACCGGCTGCAGCCCACCCGCCTTCCAGACCCCCGTCCGCCGCCTCGGCTACCGCCTCGCCCTGGACTACAAGGTCAAGGAACGTGGCCTGCAGGGCAGTTGGCAAGGAGCCCCGCTCGTCGACGGATCGCTGATGTGCCCACTCACCCCCGCCCCACTCATCCATGCCACCACCGGCGCCGACGACGACACCGTCCGGCTTCGCAGCGACGAACTCCGCGAGAAGATCGAAGCCCGCGAGCCGCACCACCTCAAACTCAAGCAGGGACCCGACCCACGCGGGGCGATCCGCCTCCACTGCCCGGCCTCCGGCCCCTCCCCGACGGTCAACTGCCTCCGCCGCGACCGGCTGCGGCCCCGCACCCCCGCCGCTTCGGCGATGCCCGCCCGGGTGATCAACCTCAGCGAACCTCCGACCCGGACCCTCCCCGCGGCCGCCCGCCCCACCATCCACATCCCTGACACCGAACACTTCGCGCCGCCACCGGCGGAGGCGATGCCCCAGGTGTGCTGCGCGGGCTCCATCACCGTGCCCGCCGACGCCAAGGCCGACTGGCGCCTGGCCAAGTACCGCCAGGACGTCCACTACCTGCATACACCCTGGCTGAACACTTATCGGCCCATTCGTAGCCATAACGAGGGGGCCAACGGCCGTTTCAAGAGCGGGACCCTCGACATCGGCAACCCCAAGCACCGGCCCGCCCCCGGACAGGTCACACAGACACTTCTCCTCGCGGTCATGCTCACCGTCGCCAACCTGACCGTCCTGGAGACCTGGCTCACCGAACGCGCCGGCCCCGACGAGCTCACCGACACCGACTTCCAGGCCGCAGGCCCACTGCCCCCGAACACCGTCCCGGCCATCGCGTTGCCCCCAGACCTCAGCGGACGCCACCCGCCTCCGCGCATGACCTGACGTCCGGCCCGCACGACAACCACAGCCCACCACCGCACGCCGACCACCCAGACCGGCGCGCACAGCCATGCCCGTGCACCTGCCACAACCCCCGCGACGCCAGCCACGACGCCACAACGTGCGCACCCAGACCTCCCAACGAGCCCAGAAACGACGAAATCCCGTCCGATCGAAGTGATCGGACGGGATTTCGTGAACCGTCTACGAGCTAACTCGCGAACGGCCCTGTTGTGGACCTGAGGGGATTTGAACCCCTGACCCCCTCGATGCGAACGAGGTGCGCTACCAGTCTGCGCCACAGGCCCTTGCAACGAGTGAAACTTTAGCACCCCCTGGGCCGTGCCCGGAAATCCGTTGGTGGCTGGTCACCGGCGGGGGCGCGGCGGTCTCGTTACTCGTTGGCCGCGCGGGGGCGGTCGTCTTCGTCGTACTGGTCGAAGAGAGGGGTCCTGCCGCGGTCGCGGGTGCGGCGGGCGGGGGGTAGGGCGGGGGCCGGGGCCGCCGGGGGGGTGGGGGGGGTGGGGGCCGGTTCGGCGGTGGAGGAGCGGGAGGCGCTCCAGGTTTCCGGGTCGCCGACCTCCACTCCGCCGCCGGCGCGGGGGGCGACCGGGGCGGTGACGTAGGTCGGGAGCGGGACCGGGACCGGCTCCCAGCTGTCACCCCGGGCCGGTCCGCGTTCGCGCTGCTGGTCGACCCACTCCGCGTGGTCGGTCTGCTCGACCAGGGCGCGGCGGCCGGCCTCCTGCGGGGAGACCGTGGGGGCGGGCTCGGGCTCGGGGCAGGGCTCGGGTTCCGCTTCGGGCTCGCCCGCCACGGCCGTGGCGGGCGAGTGGCGGCGCGGGCGGTTCTCGCGGAGCCGCTGGGCGGCGGCCTCGGCCCTGCGCCGGTCCATGGTGAACGCGAAGCGGCGCCGCTCCTGGCCGCGCAGATGGACGATGTACCCGCTGAGGAGTACGCCGGGAACGGCGGGCGCCCAGAGGAAGGCGAGTCCGCCGACCGCCGCGACGACCGCGCCCAGCGTGAAGGCCAGGAAGAGGAGAACGGTGGTACGGCGGCGGCGCGCCAGGACCTGCGAGCGCTGCGCGCGCCGGGCGCGTTCGGACGCCGGGCCGCCGGAGCGCGCGCGCCGCTCGGGCGCGGGGCGCGCGGGGTTCCGGCCGGGGCGGGACCATACCGGCTCGGGGGTGTCCGCGACGGCGTCCGGGGGGACCTCCAGCCGGGCCTCGGTAAGGGTCGGGGACGCGGCGAAGGCCCGGACGTCGACGGAGCTCATCGACTCCGTACGACTCTCCGGTTCCCCGTCGGCCACCGCCCCCTCCTCGGCACGTCCCTGAAGCTCCTTGGTGTAACGGCGCTCCATGGCCGCCCGTCCGGACAGCAGCCGGATGGCGGTGCTGAAGCGTTCCGTCGGACGCGCCTCGTTGAGCTCGTCCTGTCTGCGGAGCCACATCGGTACCAAGTAGGCGGCCCAAGCCCCGACGATGGCTGCGTAGAAGAGGCCGCTGTTGCTCACGGTTCACACCGTAGAGGGGTTCGCGCGGCGGCATCCGCCAATTGAGCCGGTGTGTCGCACGATCCGGCTGATATCACGGACTTTTTTTGTGATGGTACAGATCAGTTTATGGTCACATCGCAACCAATATCGAACATTTATTTCATTTTCTGATTGTTCCCGGGCCTGCTCCGGTGCCATCGGCGGAGCAGTCCGTCCGGCACCTCCTCGGACGTCAGTACATAGACGAGATGGTCCCGCCACGCCCCGTCGATATGGAGGTAGCGGGGGCGCAGCCCCTCCTCCCGGAACCCGAGCTTGTCGACGACGCGCCGGCTGGGTCCGTTCTCCGGGCGGATGCAGACCTCGACGCGGTGCAGTCCGACCATCCGGAAGCAGTGGTCGACGGCGAGCGCCACCGCGGTGGGCACGACACCGCGGCCCGCGACATCGCGGTCCACCCAGTACCCGACATGGCCCGAGCACATCGATCCCCAGGTGACCCCCGCGACCGTCAACTGACCGACGAGCCGTCCCCGGTACTCGATGACGAACGGCAGCATCCGGCCCGCGTTCGCCTCGGCGCGCAGATGCCGGACCATCTGCCGGTAGGTGGGGCGCTGCGCCCCGGGCGCTCCCGGGGGCGATGGCGGGATCGTCGCCTCCCAGGGCCGCAGCCAGTCGCGGTTGCGCCGGTTGACCTCGCGCCAGGCGCGCTGGTCGCGCATTCTGATGGGCCGCAGGACGACATCGCCGTCGACGAGCGTCGCGGGCCAGGCCGGGTTCATCCGGAGGTACGGGCGTGATCGCCGCCGTGGATCTGCTCCACGGCGTGGACGAGCAGCCGGTCGAGTACGGCGAGGCCGTCGCGCACCCCGCCCGTCGAGCCCGGCAGATTCACGATCAGGGTCCGCCCCGCCACCCCCGCCAGACCCCGGGAGAGCGCGGCGGTGGGGACCTTGGCGACGCACTCGGCGCGGATCGCCTCCGGGATCCCGGGGATCTCGTGGTCGAGCACGCGCCGGGTGACGTCCGGCGTACGGTCCGTGGGCGAGATCCCCGTACCGCCGGTGGTCAGGATCACGTCGTACGCGGCGGCGACGCCCTCGCGCAGCGCCTGCTCGACCGGGTCCCCGTCCGGCACGACCCGCGGGCCGTCGACCGCGAACCCGAGCGCCGCGAGCCCCTCGGCGAGGATCGGGCCGCCCCGGTCGGCGTAGACCCCGGCCGCCGCGCGGTTGGACGCGGTGATGACCAGCGCGCGGTAACCGCCGTCCGGCGTGCTCATGACGTGGTCCCGTCCGGCTCGGGGCGGGTCCAGGTGCCGGACTTGCCGCCGGTCTTCTCCTCGACCCGTACGTCCGTGATGACCGCGCCCTTGTCGACCGCCTTCACCATGTCGACGACGGTGAGCGCGGCCACCGAGACGGCGGTCAGGGCCTCCATCTCGACGCCCGTGCGGTCGGTGGTCCGCACCGTCGCGAGGATCTCGACCGCGTCGTCCGCGACCGTGAGGTCCAGCGTGACGCCCGAGACCGCGAGCGGATGGCAGAGCGGGATCAGCTCGGGGGTCCGCTTGGCGCCCATGATGCCCGCGATACGCGCGGTGGCGAGGGCGTCCCCCTTGGGCACTCCCCCGCCCCTGAGCAGGTCGACGACGCGTGGTGAGACAAGCACCCGGCCGCTGGCGCGGGCGGTGCGCGTGGTGACCTCTTTCGCCGAGACATCGACCATCCGGGCCGCGCCCGACTCGTCGATGTGCGTCAGGCTGTCCTGCTCAAGAGGTCCGGGGGTCTCCCCCCGGGAAAACACAGTCATTCGCTGTTGGCGCTCCCGGTCCGGGCCCCGACAGGGCCTGTGTGGGCAGACACGGTACCGCCACCGCGCGGGGTCAGCCGATCAGGACCACCTCGACCTCCGTGCCGGGTCCGACCTCGGACGACTCCTCCGGTACGACGATCAGCGCGTCGGCGTGGGCCAGCGCGGCGACGAGATGGGAGCCCGCGCCGCCGACCGGGGTGACCGTCCCCGCCTCGGCGTCGTACGCACCGCGCAGGAACTGGCGCCGGCCCGCCGGGGACGACAGCGTCCGGTCGGCCGCGAGGGTGGCGCGGACCACGGGCCGGTGGATGTCCTTGAGCCCCATCAGGGCGCGGATCGCGGGGCGTACGAACAGCTCGAAGGAGACGTAGCACGACACCGGATTGCCGGGGAGCGCGAGCAGCGGGATGTGCTCCGGGCCGATCGAGCCGAAGCCCTGGGGCCTGCCCGGCTGCATCGCGAGCTTGCGGAAGTCGATCCCGGCGCCCGCCTCGTCCTCGTCGCCCACGGAGGAGAGCGCCTCCTTGACGACGTCGTACGCCCCGACGCTGACGCCACCCGTGGTGACGATCAGGTCGGCGCGGATCAGCTGGTCCTCGATGGTGGAACGGAGCGTGTCCGCGTCGTCGGTGACGGCGCCGACCCGGTACGCGATGGCGCCGGCGTCGCGGGCGGCGGCGGTGAGGGCGAAGCTGTTGGAGTCGTAGATCTGCCCCGCGCCGAGCGGCTCGCCGGGCTGGACCAGCTCGCTGCCGGTGGAGATGACGACCACGCGGGGGCGCGGGCGGACCCGGACCCTGCCCCGCCCGATGGCGGCCAGCAGACCGATCTGGGGCGGGCCCAGCACCGTACCGGCCGCGAGGGCGAGGTCACCGGCCCGCACATCGCTGCCGCGCGCGCGGACATGGGCGCGGGCCTCGACCGGGCGGTGGATCCGCACCTCGCCGCCGGCGCCGCGGTCGCCGGGACCGGCCGGGCTCATGGCGGTGGCCGCACCGCCGCCCGTACCGCCGTCGGTCCACTCGACGGGGACGACGGCCTCGGCGCCGGGCGGCAGCGGCGCGCCGGTCATGATCCGGGCGGTCGTGCCGGGGCCGACCTCCGGGAGGGAGCCGCTGCCCGCCGCGACATCCCCGACGACGGTGAGCACGGCGGGGAACTCCTCGGTGGCACCCGCGACGTCGGCGGTACGGACCGCGTACCCGTCCATGGAGCTGTTGTCGAACGGCGGCAGGGCCACCGGCACCGTGACGTCCTCCACGAGCAGGCAGCCCTGGGCGTCGGGCAGTTGCAGCTCGATGGGGTCGAGGGGGTGGACCGCGGCGAGGATGTCCGCGAGGTGCTCGTCCACCGTCCAGAGCCGGTCCTGCCCGAAGCCCGGGGCGGACGGACGGCCGGGCGCGGGAGCGGGCGCGGATGGCGGGTCCGCCGCCGGTGCCGGTTCTGCCGTGCTGCTCAAGTGCTACATCTCCTCGCTGACGTAACTGCGGAGCCAGGTCCGGAAGTCCGGGCCCAGGTCCTCACGTTCGCATGCGAGTCTGACAATGGCACGCAGATAGTCCGAGCGGTCCCCGGTGTCATAGCGGCGTCCCGTGAAGATGACGCCGTGGACCGGGCCACCGACCTCCTCGTCCGTGGACAGCTGCTGGAGGGCGTCGGTGAGCTGGATCTCACCCCCGCGGCCCGGCTCGGTCTTGCGCAGTATCTCGAAGACGGCCGGATCCAGCACGTATCGGCCGATAATCGCGTAATTGCTGGGGGCGTCCGCCACGTCCGGCTTCTCGACCAGATCGTGCACCTTGACCACATCGGGGTCGGCGGTGGGCTCCACGGCGGCGCAGCCGTACTGGTGGATCTGGGCCGGATCGACCTCCATCAGCGCGATGACACTGCCGCCCTCGCGCTCCTGGATCTCGACCATCCGGGCGAGCAGCGGGTCCCTGGGGTCGATCAGGTCGTCACCGAGCAGGACCGCGAAGGGCTCGTCTCCGACGTGCGGCGCGGCGCACAGGACGGCGTGACCGAGGCCCTTGGGGTCGCCCTGGCGCACGTAGTGCATGGTGGCGAGGTCGCTGGACTCCTGGACCTTGGCGAGCCGTTCGGTGTCTCCCTTGAGGGTGAGCGCCTGCTCCAGCTCGTAGTTGCGGTCGAAATGGTCCTCGAGCGGGCGCTTGTTGCGGCCGGTGACCATCAGCACGTCGGAGAGCCCGGCGCCCACCGCCTCCTCGACCACGTACTGGATCGCCGGTTTGTCGACGACCGGCAGCATTTCCTTCGGGGTGGCCTTGGTGGCGGGCAGGAAGCGGGTGCCGAGGCCCGCGGCCGGGATGACAGCCTTGGTGATCCTGGAGGTCGAGTGAGTCATACGGGGAACCCTATCCGGCGCGTATGGGCGGAAGATGATACTCCGGTTAACTTTGGCCTTATATGCACTCATAGAAGAGGTTTACGAAGCCCCATGGTTCCTGACACATCGGCAAAGGCCGCGCTGCGCCGTGAACTGCTCGCGGCGAGGAGGCTGCTGTCCGGTGAAGACGTACGGACCGCCGCATCGGTTCTGGCGCGGCGGGCGCTGGATCTGCCGGAGCTGTCGGGCGCCCGTACCGTCGCCGCGTACGTCTCGGTCGGGCGCGAGCCCGGCACGCGCGCGTTGCTCGACACGCTGCGCGCGCGGGGCGTGCGGGTCCTGCTGCCCGTCCTGCTCACCGACAACGATCTCGACTGGGCCGTCTACGAGGGCACCGAGGGGCTGGTACGGGCCGGACGGGGCCTCCTGGAACCCGCGGGAGCCCGGCTCGGCCCGCAGGCCGTCCTGGAGGCGGAGACGGTGCTGCTGCCCGGCCTCGCGGTGGACGGGCGCGGCATGCGGCTCGGCCGGGGCGGCGGCTCGTACGACCGCGTCCTCGCCCGCCTCGCGCGCGCGGGCGCCGCACCGGCGCTGATCGTCCTGCTGTACGCGAACGAGGTGGTCGCCCGGGTCCCGGAGGAACCGCACGACCACCCCGTACGAGCGGTGGTGACGCCGGAGGGCGTCAGCCGTTTCGCCGGCCCTGCCCCTACTGGCCGGGCACGGGCTTGAGCGTCAGGGTGTCCTTGGTGGTCCGCTCGACCGCGTTGACGCCGTAGGACCAGTCGAGCAACTCGCCCTCGGACCACTTGTCCGTCTGGTCCGTGTAGTGCGCGCTGTACGCGTGGCCCGAGGCCCCCGTCAGGTTGATCCACCGGGACTTGTCCCAGTCGCCGACGTTGACGACCATCCGCATCGACGGGACCCAGACGACCTCGTAGCCGCCCGCCGCGTTCCAGCCCGTCGCGTCGACCGCCGCCTCGCCACCGCCGAGGTTCCAGGGGCCGCGGTTGAGCATCTGCCGCAGGATGCCGGGGCCCGACGTACCGAGGGTCTGGTTCTTCAGCTCAAGCTGGTGCAGCCGGCCCCAGCTCCAGGTGGAGACGTCCTTGCCGAGCTTGGCGGTCAGCTCCCAGCGCGCGTCCTCCATGGCGCGGGCGAGCAGGCCGTCCCGCGTCGTGGTGCCCGGCTTGCGAGTCGCCGGGGTGGTCCACCAGGGGCTGTCCTCGTCCTTGACGATGTCGCGCACGACCTCGAACCAACGGTCCCCGCCGTCCGGCTGGGCCTGGTCGGGGGCGCGCTGGCCGCACTCCCGTACCAGCGTCGGGTTGTCGTCCACCGGGCCCGTGCTGTTGGCGGGCGGGACGTTGAGGCACTCGCCCTTGACCCGCAGCTCCTTGGGCAGCTTGTTGCCGAAGGCGAGCTTGAGGACATTGCGCCAGACCGCGTTGAAGTAGGCGGCGGCGCCCGAGTCGGCTTCCTGGGTCATGTCCCAGCCCTCAAGGAGCTTCTGCGCCTCGCGG
The DNA here is from genome assembly GCF_044752945.1 of Streptomyces sp. NPDC088554. Lineage (NCBI taxonomy): Bacteria > Bacillati > Actinomycetota > Actinomycetes > Kitasatosporales > Streptomycetaceae > Streptomyces > Streptomyces sp. NPDC088554. The sequence continues at coordinate 183,786 of NZ_JBIVMF010000012.1, forward strand.
ACCGCCGGGTCCGAGACATCGATCTTGAGCAGGTACGGCATCAGCACCTTGGCGATCTGGCTGCTGTTGTCCGTCTGCATGGTCTGCATGTCGTCGGTCGAGATCTTGCCGCCGTCCTTGATCTTCGACTCGATCAGGTCGACGATCCGCTGGCTGCGGGCGCCGTAGCCCCAGTCGTCGGTCAGCGCGTACGGGAACTTCTTCGCGTCGATGACGGCCTGGTTGGCGGTGACGACATAGCCGCGCCTGGGGTTGTACTCGTACGGCATCTCGTCGAACGGGATGTACCGCTCCCACTTGTACTTCGGGTCCCAGCCCGGGGCCGGCGTCTTCCCGTCGAACCCGGCGGAGCGCACCGGGATCCTTCCGGGGGCCTGGTAGCCGATGTTGCCCTTGGTGTCGGCGTAGATGATGTTCTGCGCGGGGACCTCGAAGTGCTCGGCGGCCTTGCGGAAGTCGTCGAAGTCCTTGGCCCTGTTCAGCTCGAAGACCGCTTCCATGGACTTGCCCGGCTGGAGCGCGGTCCACTCCAGGGAGACCGCGTAGCCGTCCCCGCGGTCGGGAGCGACGTTCCCGACCGGGGCCTTCTCGCCGACCTTCTTGAGTTCGCTGTTGCGGTCGGAGACCACGGGACCGTGCTCGGTGGAGCGGACGGTGATCTTCCGGCTCCCGCCGCCCGCGACCTTGATGATCTCGTCGCGGGTGGCGAACTTCTTCTCCTTGCCGCCGTACAGGTACGTGTCGCCGCTGACCTTCTCCAGGTACAGGTCGGTGACATCGGCGCCGAGGTTGGTGAAGCCCCAGGAGACATCCTGGTTATGACCGATTATCACGCCGGGCATTCCGGCGAAGGTGTAGCCGGCGACGTCGTACCTGCAGGTCTCGGAGACGCTGCGGCAGTGCAGACCCATCTGGTACCAGAGCGACGGCAGCTGGGGCGCGAGGTGCGGGTCGTTGGCGAGGAGCGGCTTGCCCGTGGTCGTGTACTTGCCGGAGACGACCCAGGAGTTGGAGCCGATGCCGCTGCCGCTCGGGCCGAGCAGCGCGGGGATCTCCTCCAGGGTGCCGGAAAGGGCGCCGAGCTGGGACTGGAGGCCCTGGGTGGCACCGGAGACGGTGCCGGTGGCCGCGCCTGTTCCCGTGCCGGTTCCTGTGCCTGTGCCGGTGCCTGTGCCTGTGCCTGTGTTGCCGCTGAGGTCGCTGGTGCCGGTGCCTGTCCCGGTCGTACCGCCGGTGCCTGCGCCGGTGCCGATGCCCGTGCCGGTGGCCGACGCGTCACCCGAGGGTTCCGCCTTCGGGTCGTACTTGCCGGTGACCGGGTTGATCCCGCCCTCGGTGACGATGGGCTGGTTCCGGCTGTACGGATACGTCGGGTACAGCTCGTTGATCTGCTGCTCGCTCAACCGGCTGGTCATCAGCGACCGGTCGATCTCGTCCCGCATATTGCCGCGCAGGTCCCAGGCCATCGCCTTGAGCCAGGCGACCGAGTCGACCGGGGTCCACTTCTCGGGCCGGTAGTCGTTCGTGAGGTTCAGCGCCGCGTACTCGACCGAGATGTCCTCGGCGGCGCGGCCCTTGAGATAGGCGTTCACCCCGTCCGCGTACGCCTGGAGGTTCTTCCTGGTGTCGGCGGAGAGCTGGGTGTCGTACTCCTTCTGCGCGACTCCGTGCCAGTCCAGGGTGCGCAGGAAGGTGTCGGTCCGGACCTGCCCCTTCCCGAACATCTCGGAGAGGCGTCCCGCCGTCAGGTGACGGCGTACGTCCATCTCCCAGAAGCGGTCCTGCGCCTGGACGTAGCCCTGGGCACGGAAGAGGTCCTGGTCGCTGTTGGCGTAGATCTGCGGAATGCCGTAGCTGTCGCGCCGGACGTCCACAGGGCCGGAGAGGCCCTGGAGTTCGACCGTTCCGGTGGTCCGGGGGAAGGAGGCGCGGACTGTACTGACACCCCAGAACGCCCCGTATCCGACACCCGCGACAAGCGCCAGCACCAGGACGATCACGATCAGACGGGCGCGTCGCCCCTTCTTTTTGACGGAAGGGGGGGCTGTATTGGCGGGCATCGCTGTCCTTCGAGGGGCAGGGTGGTCCTGGAATGCTGGAGCAACCATAGGCGCAGCGCTTCACCGCGCCGGACGCGGTGTCACGCAGTACGACTCATCAGTTGATCACACAGCTATTTCGCGCAGGGTTTTACGGACGGATTCGCACCGCGATCTCCCGCGACCGCGACGGAGATCACACCGGAACGACTCGGCGACCTTCGAGCGCTTCGGGACCTCCCAGTCGTACTGACGATCGAAAACGTCAAGAAAACGTTAAAGATTAGGTAAGGTAACGAAGTACCGGCCGCCGGAGAAACGATCCGGTGTGCGCGAGGGGAAGGATCGGCCGCTGTCTGTCCACCATCTCAATGAACTCCTGCTGATCAGCTCGCTCGTGCTGCTGATCGCGGTCGCGGCCGTCCGCATCTCGTCCCGGAGCGGCCTTCCCAGCCTGCTGCTCTACCTCGGCATCGGGGTCATCATGGGGCAGGACGGGCTTTTCGACCTCAAATTCGACAATGCCGAACTGACCCAGGTCATCGGATACGCCGCGCTCGTGGTGATCCTCGCCGAGGGCGGTCTGGGCACCAAGTGGAAAGAAGTGAAACCGGCGCTGCCCGCCGCCGCCGCGATGTCGACCGTCGGTGTCGGCGTGAGCGTCGGGGTGACGGCCTCGGCCGCGCACTACCTGATAGATCTGGAGTGGCGACAGGCACTGATCATCGGAGCGGTCGTCTCCTCGACGGACGCGGCGGCGGTCTTCTCCGTACTGCGCAAGGTGCCGCTGCCGTCCCGGGTGACCGGGGCGCTGGAGGCCGAGTCGGGGTTCAATGACGCCCCCGTGGTGATCATGGTGGTCGCGCTCTCGGTCACGGGACCGGTCGAGCACTGGTACCTCCTGCTCGCCGAGATCACGCTGGAACTGGCGATCGGCGCCTGCGTCGGGCTCGCGGTCGGCTGGGCGGGCGCCTTCGGGCTGCGCCATGTCGCCCTGCCCGCCTCCGGGCTCTACCCGATCGCGGTGATGGCCATCGCGGTCTCGGCGTACGCGATCGGCGCCACCGCCCACGGCAGCGGCTTCCTCGCCGTCTATCTCGCCTCGATGGTCCTCGGGAACTCCAAGCTGCCGCACGCCCCGGCCAACCGCGGGTTCGCGGAAGGGCTCGGCTGGATCGCGCAGATCGGCATGTTCGTCCTGCTCGGACTGCTGGTGACACCGCACGAGCTGGGCGACGACGTCCTGCCCGCACTGATCGTCGGACTGGTGCTGACCGTGGTGGCACGGCCGCTGTCGGTGCTGATCAGCCTGCTGCCATTCCGTATCCCCTGGCAGGAGCAGGCCCTGATGTCCTGGGCCGGACTGCGCGGAGCGGTGCCCATCATCCTGGCGACCATCCCGATGGTGTCGCACATCGAGGGCAGTCTGCGGATCTTCAACATCGTCTTCATCCTGGTCGTCGTCTACACCCTGATCCAGGGGCCGACGCTGCCCTGGCTGGCGAAGGCGCTGAAGCTCGGCTCCTCCTCCGAAGCCTCGGATCTGGGCATCGAGTCGGCGCCGCTGGAGCGGCTGCGCGGGCATCTGCTGTCGGTGGCCATCCCCGAGCGGTCGAAGATGCACGGCGTGGAGGTCGCGGAACTGCGGCTGCCCGCCGGGGCCGCGGTCACCCTGGTCGTACGGGACGGGAAGAGCTTCGTCCCCCTCCCGGCGACCGTGCTGCGACGCGGCGACGAGCTGCTGGTGGTGGCGACGGATCCGGTACGGGACACGGCGGAGCAGCGACTGCGCGCGGTGGGCCAGGGCGGAAAGCTGGCCGGATGGCTGGGCACGGGCACGGGTTCAGGTGCGGGTGCGGGGGCAGGTGCGGGTACAAGCCGGAACGCGGGCCGGAGTGCGGGGACTGCGGGCCGCCGGTGACCCGCAGTCGGCGGGCCGCAGTCCGGTGCGTCCCCGGTCAGTGCGTCCCCGGTCAGTGCGTCTCTGGTCAGTGCGTCTCTGGTCAGTGCGTCTCTGGTCAGTGCTCTTCGCCCGGTACGTCTCTGCCCGTTGTTTCGCAATCGGAGGCGGGGTGAGTGGTGGCCGGCTCTTTCCCAGGTCGCGTGCGGCCCTTGCCTGTACGATTAAGGCGCACCTGATCGAACCAAACTCTGCCTGACGCAGTGCTGGCGCGACCGTATGGCGGCCGTAGCGTTCCCGCAGTGGGGCCTGGCATCTACCGCAGTTCCGCGCGAGAGGACAGCGCTCGGCCACCGCCCGCACCCCGGGCGCGCTACCAGGCGGCAGAAAGGCAAGGACCGTGTCCTACAACACGGTCGAGTCCGCCGGATCCCCCGAGGGGCCCGCGAGGACTGCCAAGGACCCCGCGAGCGGTACGGAGCCGGCGGGCCGCCCCGGATACGGGCGGCTGCTGCGCACCCCGGGCGCCCGGTCGTTCCTGCTTCCCGGCTTCGCCGCCCGTCAGCCCTTCGCGATGCTGACGATCGGCATCGTGCTGCTGGTCGAGCACACCACCGGCTCGTACGGCCGCGCCGGGGCCGTCGCCGCGGCGACCGGTGTCTCCATGGCGCTGTTCGCGCCCCAGAGCGGCAAGCTCGCGGACCGGTTCGGGCAGCGCGCCGTGCTGGTGCCCGGCGTACTGCTGCACACCGCGTCCGTGGCCGCGCTCATCGCACTCGCGCTGGCCGGTGCTCCGCTGTGGGCACTGTTCGCGGCGGCCGTGCCGACAGGCGCTTCCGTCCCGCAGATCGGCCCCATGGTGCGATCGCGCTGGGCAGCGGTCCTGGGCGGTGCTCCCGGATCGGGGTCGGGGGCTGGTGCCGGGGCGGCGCTGCTGCCGACCGCCGCCGCCTTCGAATCCGTGACGGACGAGTTCACCTTTGTCATCGGGCCGGTCCTCGCGACGGCGCTGGCGACCGGCGTGCACCCGGCCGCCGGGCTGATCGCCGAAGCCGCGCTGACCCTGGTCGGCGGACTGCTCTTCGCCGCCCAGCGCGGCACCCAGCCACAGCCCGTCCCGCACGTGAAGGGCGCCTCCGCCGAGCCGCGCGCCTCGGCGCTGTCGGTGCCGGGGGTACGGGTGCTGGTGGTGGCCTTCCTGGGGATCGGCTCGGTCTTCGGCGGGATGCAGGTCTCACTCACCGCGTTCGCCGAGGAGATCGGCAACCCCGGCGCGAACGGCCTGCTGTACGGGATCTTCGCCGCCGGCAACATGCTGGCCGGAATCGTGTGCGGCACCCTCGCCTGGAAGGTGGGCCCGCGCCGTCGGCTGCTGGTCGGGTACGCCGGGCTGACGCTGGCCACCTCCGGGTTGTGGGCGGTGCACTCCGTGCCGCTGCTGGCCGGCCTGGGGCTGCTGGTCGGGCTCTGCATCGCGCCCGCGCTGATCACGGGCTACACGCTGATCGATTCGCTGGTCCCCTCCTCCGCTCGTACCGAAGCCTTCACCTGGCTGACCGGCGCGGTCGCGCTCGGCCAGGCCGCGGCAGTCACGGCTGCCGGACAACTGGCCGACGCCCATGGCGCGAGCGCCGGATTCACGGTGCCCCTCGCCGGTACGGCGCTGGCGCTGGCGACCCTGATGGCACTGCGGTCGCGGCTGTCCCCGAGGGCACCGGGCCGGGTCGCCACACGTGGGATGAGTCACCGCGTGCCGGTGGCAGTGGACTGATCGCGCGGAATACGTCACTATAGAACGTCGTTAGCACTCATTGAGTGAGAGTGCCAGGAGGAGCAAGTGCCGACCTACCAGTACAAGTGCACCGAGTGCGGCGAGGGCCTTGAAGCGGTGCAGAAATTCACCGATGACGCCCTCACCGTCTGCCCGAGTTGCGAGGGACGCCTGAAGAAGGTGTTCTCCGCTGTCGGCGTCGTCTTCAAGGGCTCCGGGTTCTACCGCAACGACAGCCGTGGCTCGTCGTCGAGCAGCGCACCGGCCACGACCGGCTCCGCCGCGGCGAAGTCGTCCTCGTCGTCGGAGGCCAAGACGGGCGCGTCCGCTTCGGCGTCGGGCTCCGGGTCCGCCTCGGCAGGCGCCTCTTCGAGCGGTTCGAGCTCCAGCTCGGGGTCGAGCACCGGCTCGTCGAGCAGCTCCAGCGGCTCCTCGGCCGCCTGATCATCGCTCCACAGCTTTCTCCGTAGTCTTTGCGGTTCGATTATTGCGGCTTTCTCGTCGAAGGGTCCCGTCGTGTTCACACGGCCGGGGCCCTTCGCGTATGCCCGTACGTGCGCGTGAGTACGGTTAGTGTGACCGAATGGCAAATGCAGAGATCGGCGTGATCGGCGGCTCGGGCTTCTACTCCTTTCTGGAGGACGTGACCGAGGTCCAGGTGGAAACCCCGTACGGGAAGCCCAGCGACTCCCTCTTCCTCGGCGAGATCGCCGGCCGACGCGTCGCGTTCCTGCCCCGGCACGGCCGCTCCCACGACCTCCCTCCGCACCGCATCAACTACCGGGCCAATCTCTGGGCGCTGCGCTCCGTCGGGGTGAAGCAGGTCCTGGGACCGTGCGCGGTGGGCGGGTTGCGGGAGGAGTACGGACCGGGGACGCTGCTCGTACCGGATCAACTGGTCGACCGTACGAAGACCCGCGCCCAGACCTACTACGACGGGGTACCGCTACCGGACGGGAGCGCCTCCAACGTCGTCCACATCTCGCCCGCCGACCCGTACTGCCCCGAGGGCCGCAGGAGCACGCTGGCGGCGGCGCGCGGACGCGGCTGGGAGCCGGTGGACGGCGGAACGCTGGTGGTCGTCGAGGGGCCGCGCTTCTCGACCCGGGCGGAATCGCGGTGGCATGCGGCGATGGGCTGGTCGGTGGTCGGAATGACCGGGCACCCCGAGGCCGTACTCGCTCGTGAACTGGGGCTCTGCTACACCTCCATGGCTCTGGTGACGGATCTGGACGCGGGGGCCGAGACCGGCGAGGGGGTCTCCCACGAGGAGGTCCTCAAGGTCTTCGCCTCCAATGTGGACCGGCTGCGCACCGTGCTCTTCGACGCGGTGGGCGGATTGCAGCCGAGCGGGACGCGGGACTGTCTGTGCTCGCATGCGCTGGACGGGATCGACACCGGGCTCGAACTGCCCTGAGGACGAACCGACCGGCTCGCGAACTGCTCTGCCCACGAGGTGCCCCGCTCCCCCGCGAGCCATGCGCGGGGCAGGCGGATTTGGCCGGGCGAGCGCCTGAACCACTCGCGAGGGTGAGGGAGTTGTCCACAATCGGGAGCTGATCCACAGCCCCCGGCGGGATCGTGGCGGAGCGTGGATCGTGAGGGGCGGATCACGAAAACTCCTCACGTCAGGCGGTGTTCAGCATGTCCCGTTCCTTCGCGCACGACCCGTCGTCCGCCTCTCCCCTGCCTCCCCTGCCTCCCCTGCCTCAGCTGTCGTCCACAGCTTCCGGGGTGCCCGGTGGCCCCGACGCTTCCGGGCTCCCCGGGCCTGCGGGAATCGCCGGGCCCTGCGGAGTCTCCGGGATCGCCGGGGCGCCGCTTCCGCCCTCTTCCGCGCCGGAGCCGCGCGGTGTGCCCGCGTTCGACCCGCTGCGGGTGCGCGGGTCCGGCCGGCGGCTGCGCCGGGCGCTGCTCAGGCGGCGACGGGCGACGGCGGCCGGACTGGCCATGACGGCCGCCGCGCTGGCCGCCACCGGGGCGGGCGGCGCCGTCGGCGCGGCCGGGGCCACGGCCGCCGCGGACGCCCGTACGGAGGCCGCGGCGCGCGCTGTGGCGGCGGCGTCCCCGCCGGAGCCTGCCCGGCAGCACACTCGGCGGCCCGCCGGGATGGTGTCCGCCCCCGTCCGTATCGCCGACGCGGCGACGGTCCGGCTGCTGCGGCGCGGGGACCGGGTGGATGTGATCGCGGCGGCGGAGGGCGCGCCCGAGGCACGGGTGGTGGCCATGGGGGTCCGGGTCGCCGCGATCCCGAGGGCGCGGGAGCCGGAACCGGACGGCGGGGCGCTGATCGTGCTGTCCGTGCCCCGGGACACCGCGACGGCGCTGGCGGGCGCCGGGCCACGGCTGTCGGTGACGCTGTGCTGAGGCGGAGTCGTACAGGCGCGCTAGGGCGTCGCCTGATCGCGTGGGCGGATTGGACAGAGCGGGCACGCACTGCCGTAGGTTTCGCACCGGATTGTCATCCCTACCGCACATGTGAAGAAAGGCTCACCCGTGAGCAAGGAGCAGAAGGAAAGCGTGCTGGCGGGCTTCAAAGCCTTCTTGATGCGCGGCAACGTGATCGACCTCGCGGTCGCGGTTGTCATCGGCGCGGCGTTCACCAATGTGGTGAACTCGCTCGTCAAGGGCGTGATCAACCCGCTGGTCGGCGCATTCGGCACCAAGGACCTGGACCACTACAGCTCGTGCCTGAAGGCGCCGTGTGTGACGAAGGGGGGCGAGGTCGTCAAGGGCATCCCGATCATGTGGGGATCGGTGCTGAGCGCCGTCCTCACGTTCCTGATCACGGCGGCCGTCGTGTACTTCCTGATGGTGCTGCCGATGTCCAAGTACCTCGCCCGGCGGGCCAGGCAGCAGGCCGCCAAGGAGCAGGTCCAGGAGGTCCTGGAGGTCAGCGAGCTGGAGGTCCTGAAGGAGATCAGGGACGCCCTGGTGGCGCAGCGCGGCCCGGGGCAGTCCGCCCAGGGGCAGCCGACATCCTGAGCGCCGGGCGGGGCCCTGTCACGGGCCCCGGCCCGGGGAATCAGATGTGGTGGGGCGGCTTCTCGTCGAGGAAGCGGGCGAGATCGGCGGCGCTGTCGCCGCTCCCGGAGGGGCGCTCTCCCCAGCCCCGGTCCGTGTCGTCCGAGGACGGCTGGTCCAGCGGATCGTCGAAGATAAGCGCCGCCGGGCTGGGCCTCGGCGGCTCGGGGATGGGGGCTGTGCTCATAACTCCAGGGTACGGGCCCGTGTGTCGCGCGGGCCCGGCCGTAGACCGGCTGATGGCTACGGCGTACCGGCGCTGCTTCAGCGGCCGTACGGAAGTCACTGAAGTCTCCGACGCGCTAAACCTCCCGCAGGGGCGCAGGAAGCACCGGACGCGCCATGGACAGGCGCGGACGGGCGCGGGAAGCTCACGGAGAGGGCGCACGGCGGTATCGCGCGCGCCGTCCGTTCTGTACATCTACCGAACGACAGAGATACCGTTTTCTCTCCGGCGGCGGGCCAGCTTCCCTCGACCGAAGGGGATCCGCTCGCTCCCAACGAGGTACTGACGGTGGGTTTGGTTGGTGTGACCAGGACAATCATGTCGGCTGTCCGCGCGGCGAAGGACGCCGACGGGCCTGCCGGGACGTTTTCGCCGGATCACACGTTGAACGGATGGACTGAGGGGCGCGGAGCACAGTTGGAGGGGGCGCGCAAGAATTTTACGTACGCCCCCTTCGTTTTCCCGAACTTGGGACGCGATGTCAGCCCTAGGCACTACGTTATGCAATCACCAAGTGACATGTGGCGACGGCCTGGAGACCCATCTTGAACGATCCCTACGAGACAACCGAGACGCAACTCGAGCGACTCCTGGGTCGGGCACTCAACTCCTTCGACCTGCCTGACGCATTGGTCGAACGACTCGACCATGCGCTGGCGCACGCCAGCTCGCTGTGTTCCGCGCACCACAGTGCGGGGCTGCACCGCGAGACGTACAGGCATACCTATCTCCTCGCGGACGGCAGCGCGCTCAGTCTCTGGGAGCTGGTGCACAACACCGGCCGGGACGGCACACGGCTCCACGAGGTATATGCGGACGAGTCCGACGCGCAGCTCGCGGCGGCCCGTCTCTGTCTCCCCGGCAGTCCGGAGGCGCCTCGGCTCTCCGGTTTCGACCTGGACGACCGGGAGGACCTGTCGGCCCCGGAAGCGGCGGACCACGACGACGAGCCGTCCATGGACGAACTCGCGGCCGGGCTGCTCTCGGAGCTGGAAACGGAGCGTACGGCGGAGATCGACGCCCACCTGGCGCTGCTCCGCGCGCTGCGGGCCCTGCCCGCCCCGGCGCCGGCCACCCGGCACCGGATGTACTCCCCCGACAATTCGCCGGACCACGCCCGCCGGGTGCTGCGGCGGGCGGAGAACGACAACAGGCCGGGTGAGGAGACCACGCGGCTGCTGAAGACGGCGTTCGCGCACCACATCACGCAGGTCTTCGGAAGGCAGTGCCAGATCGAGGGGAAGGACGCGGGGTTCATGCTCTACGAGCACGCGTTCCTGCTCATCGACGGCCGTGAGATGAGCCTCTGGGAGGTGGAGCACACGGCGACGCGGGACGGCCGCCATATGTGCGAGGTGTACGAGGCGGAGCACACCGCGCGCGAAGCCATGGAGTTTCGCGCGCGGGTGCTCTGAGGCGATGCGGGCACCTGACGCGTGAAGAGGACGCGGGGGCTGCCACCTGGGGACGGCCCTTGCGGACTCGGGCAGCCGGCTCAGACGGCCACCGGGACCTTGGCCTCCTCGCCGGTCGGGCCGCCGCCGGTGGCTATGGCCTCCTCGGCCCCGTCCGCCTGATCCGGGCGGCCCGTCCTGCGGGCCCCTTTGAGCAGGATGACGAGTGCCGCGCTCACCAGGGTGCCCGCCGCGATGGCGACCAGGTAGAGGAACGGATTGCCGATCAGCGGGATCACGAAGATTCCGCCGTGCGGCGCCCGCAGGGTGCACTCGAAGAGCATCGACAGCGCACCGGTCACCGCGCCGCCCGCCATCGCGGACGGGATGACCCGCAGCGGGTCCGCGGCGGCGAACGGGATCGCGCCCTCGGTGATGAAGGACGCGCCGAGCACCCAGGCGGCCTTGCCGTTCTCCCGTTCGGTACGGGTGAACAGCTTGCTCCGTACGGTCGTGGCGAGCGCCATCGCGAGCGGCGGGACCATGCCCGCAGCCATCACGGCGGCCATGACCTTGAGGCTTCCCGGGTTGGGGTTGGCGAGGCCGCCGACGGCGAAGGCATAGGCGACCTTGTTCAGCGGGCCGCCCAGGTCGAAGCACATCATCAGGCCGAGGATGACGCCCAGGATGACGGCGTTGGCCCCGGAGAGACCGGACAGCCAGTCGGTCAGGGCCTTCTGCAGCTCGGCGATCGGCTTGCCGACCACCAGGAACATCAGGAAGCCGACGACGATGGAGGAGAGGAGGGGAATCACGACCACAGGCATGATCCCGCGCAACGGAGCCGGCACCCTCACCCGCTGGATGGCCATCACCGTACCGCCCGCGATCAGACCGGCGACCAGGCCGCCGAGGAAGCCCGCGTTGATGGTGAGGGCGATGGAGCCGCCGACGAAGCCGGGCACAAGACCTGGCCGGTCGGCCATCCCGTACGCGATGAAGCCCGCCAGGACGGGCACCAGGAAGCCGAACGCCATCCCGCCGATCTGGAACAGCAGAGCCGCCCAGCTGACATGGTCGGTCCAGACGAAGTGCTCGGCGACGGAAGGAGCCTTGTTGATGGTGTAGCCACCGATGGCGAAGCCGAGGGCGATCAGGAGACCGCCCGCCGCGACGAACGGGACCATGTAACTCACGCCGGACATCAGCCACTTGCGCAGCTTGGTGCCGTAACCCTCGCCGGGTTCTCCCGCGTTGTCCACGGGGGTGTTGCGGGTGCTGGCGGCGGCGGTCACCTCGCCGCGTTCCGCCTTGCCGCGTGCTTCGGCGATCAGTTCGGCGGGGCGGTTGATACCGGCCTTGACGCCGACGTCCACGGTGGGCTTGCCGGCGAAGCGCTCCTTCTCCCGTACGGGTACATCGTGCGCGAAGATCACGGCGTCCGCGGCGGCGATGACCGCCGGGTCGACCCGGTTGAACCCGGAGGATCCCTGTGGCTCGACGACCAGCTCGACGCCCGCCTGCTGACCGGCCTGCTCCAGCGCCTCGGCGGCCATGTAGGTGTGGGCGATACCGGTGGGGCAGGAGGTGACGGCGACGATCCGGAAGACCTGCTCCGGGAGCGTGGACTTCTCGGGGGACGGGGGCTGCTCCGAAGACGGGGAGTTCTCCGTCTCGGGGGCGGTCTGCTCCGGCTCGGGCGGGGCCTCGGAGGGCGGGGCCTCGGGCGCCGCCGGGACCGGCTTCCGGACCGGCCCCGGGGCTGCCGCCGGGGCTTCCTCGCCGCTGATCAGGGCGGCGGCGGCCGACGGGTCGATCGCCGACCGCAGCGCCGTCGTGAACTCCTCGTTCATCAGACGGCGGGCCAGGGCCGACAGGATCGTCAGATGCGCGTCGTCGGCCCCGGCCGGGGCCGCGATCAGGAAGATCAGGTCGGCGGGCCCGTCGGGCGCGCCGAAGTCGATGCCCTCGGCCGAGCGCCCGAAGGCCAGCGTCGGCTCGGCGACATGCGCGCTGCGGCAGTGCGGGATACCGATCCCGCCGTCGAGGCCGGTCGGCATCTGCGCCTCGCGCGCCGCCACATCGGCCAGGAAGCCGTCCAGGTCGGTGACCCGGCCCAGGGCCACCATGCGCTCGGCCAGCGAGCGGGCCGCTGCTTCCTTTGTCTCGGCGGCCAGGTCGAGATCGACCAGGTCCGCGGTGATCATGCCGCTCATCGCGGGCTCCTTTGCTCGCTTATCGCACGGTGCGGGGAGGAAAAAAGGGAGGGGAAGGGGGAAAGGGCGGGGGGAGGAAGAGGCGGAAGGCTCATGAGGCGGGCTCCGTGAGAAGGCGGTCCAGCGGGATGTCCGTGGTCACCGTGACCGCCGACGGGTCCAGGTCCTGTGGCGACGGCATCACGCTGCCCGGCAGCTGTACCGCCGCGGCGCCGTGCGCGACGGCGGACGCGAGCGCCTCGGGACCCGCGCCGCCCGCCGCCAGGAATCCGGCGAGGGAGGCGTCGCCCGCGCCCACGTTGCTGCGGACCGAGGCGACCCGGGCGGAGCCGAAGTAGGTGCCCGCCGCCGAGACGAGCAGCTGGCCGTCCGCGCCGAGGCTCGCCAGAACGGCGTGGGCGCCGTACGTCCGCAGCTCCTCCGCGGCCTTGAGCGCGTCGCCGACCGTGGCGAGCGGGCGGCCCACGGCCTGGGCCAGTTCCTCGGCGTTCGGCTTGACGACGTCCGGCCGCTCCCGGAGGGCGGCGAGCAGCGAGGGGCCCGAGGTGTCGAGCGCGATCCTGGCTCCGGCGCGGTGGGCGCGGGCGACCAGTTCGGCGTACCACTCGGGGGCGAGCCCGCGCGGCAGGCTGCCGCAGCACGCTATCCAGGTCACGGGGGTGGCCCCCGGGCCCGTACCGGCGCTCGTGCCGATGGCGGAGAGCAGCGCCTCCGACTCCTCTGCGGTCAGCTCGGGGCCCGGCGCGTTGATCTTCGTCAGGGTGCCGTCGGGCTCGGCGAGCGCGATGTTGGAGCGGGTCGTGCCCGCGACCGGCACCGGTACGACCTCGATGCCCTGCTCCGCGAGGAGTTCGGCCACCAGGGCGCCCGGCGCGCCGCCGAGCGGCAGCACGGCGACCGTGCGCCGACCCGCGGCCGCGACGGCCCGCGAGACGTTGACGCCCTTGCCGCCCGGATCCACGCGCTCGGCCGTGGCCCGCAGCACTTCGCCCCGGTCCAGCGCCGGGACCTCGTACGTACGGTCCAGGCTCGGGTTGGGGGTGATGGTGAGAATCATGCGGCGGTCTCCTATACACACAGCACTTCGGCGCCCGCGGCCCTCACCGCGGCGGCGTCCGAAAAGCTGAGCCCGCGGTCGGTGATGAGCAGATCGACATCGGCGAGGGTGCCGAAGCACGCGAAGTGTTCCTGGCCGTGCTTGGTCGAGTCGGCGAGCAGCACCACCCGCCGAGCGGCGGAGACGACCGCGCGTTTCACGGCGGCCTCGGCGAGGTCCGGGGTGGTCAGGCCGGCCCGGGGCGAGAACCCGTTGGTGCCGAGGAAGACGACATCGGCACGGATCTCCCCGTACGCCCGCAGCGCCCAGGCGTCGACGGCGGCGCGGGTACGGTTGCGGACCCTGCCGCCGACCAGGTGGAGATCGATCCCGGGGTGGTCCGCGAGCCGGGCCGCGGCGGGCAGCGCGTGGGTGACGACGGTGAGTCCGCACTCCAGCGGCAGATTCGCGGCGAGCCGTGCCACGGTCGAGCCCGCGTCCAGGATCACGCTGCCGTCCCTCGGCAGCTCGGCGAGGGCCGCGTGCGCGATCCGGTCCTTCTCGTCGGCGGCGGTGGACTCGCGCTCGGCGAGGTCCGGCTCGAAGTCCAGCCGCCCGGCGGGTATGGCCCCGCCGTGCACCCGTCGTACGAGTCCGGCCCGGTCCAGGGCCTTCAGATCCCGTCGTACGGTCTCGGCCGTGACCTGGAACTCCTCGGCCAGTGACAGCACATCGACGCGTCCGCTCTCCCGTGCCAAGCGCAGGATCTCCTGCTGACGCTCCGGTGCGTACATGTGGATTTACGTCCGTTCTGTGCCCGAACCTGTGGTTTCGACGGAAGGCTACGCGCACATTTCGGCAAAGTAAACACATCTGGGCGCCGTACGGACACGATCGGGCATCACCGGAGCATCCAGGTGGCCGACCCCGCCATCTAGGCCGGGAAGTGTCCTAGATGGCACCCACCATGGCTCGCATGACCGATACTCCGGCGCGCCTCCTCAGCCTGCTGTCCCTCCTCCAGACCCCGCGCGAGTGGCCCGGCAGCGAGCTGGCCGAGCGTCTCGACGTCAGCGCGCGCACCATCCGCCGCGATATCGACCGGCTGCGCTCCCTCGGCTATCCCGTCGAGGCCACGATGGGCGCGGTCGGCGGCTACCGGCTGGTCGCCGGTACGGCCATGCCGCCGCTGCTGCTCGACGACGGGGAAGCGGTGGCCATCGCCGTGGGGCTGCGGGCCGGGGCGGGCCATGCCATCGCGGGCGTGGACGAGGCTTCCGTACGGGCTCTCACCAAGCTGGAGCAGGTGCTGCCGCCCCGGCTGCGGCACCGTGTCTCGACCCTCCAGTCCGCCACGCTGGCGCTCACGCGCGGAGACGGGGCGACCATCGATCCGCGCGCCCTGACGGTGCTGGCCACCGCCGTCACAGGCACGCAGCGGCTGCGCTTCGGCTACCGCTCCGGGTCGGGCGAGGAGTCCAGGCGCCAGGTCGAGCCGTACCGGCTGGTCTCCACCGACCGGCGCTGGTACCTGGTCGCGTACGACCTCGGGCGCGACGACTGGCGTACGTTCCGGGTCGACCGGGTCGGCGAGCCGTTCGCCACCGGCGCCCGGTTCACCCCGCGCGCGCTGCCGAGCGGCGGGGACGCCGCGCAGTTCCTGGTCCGCTCCATGGCCCGGACGCAGCCTCGGCTGGAGCTGGATGTGAGCTTCGCGGCGGACGCGGCCCATGTGGCGGGGCGGCTGCCCGGCCACATGGGCGTACCGGAGCCGACCGGACCGGACTCGTGCCGACTGCGGGCCGTCGTGGCCGACTCCCCGGAGTGGCTGGCGCTGCGGCTGGCGCTGGTGGGCCGTGAGTTCACCGTGCACGGGCCCGCGGAGCTGGCCGGCTGTGTAAGCGAGCTGGGCGGACGCCTCACCCGGGCGGCCTCGCCCATGGAACGGGCGGCCTCGCCCATGGAAAAGGGGCAGAGGTGAGCCCCGGCACCTGGGGGGGGTTGGTGCCGGGGCTCGTCTTCGGGGGCCGACGAATCGGCCGCCGCGTACCGCTCACGGAGCGAGTACGCGTAAGGGCGACACTACGGCTACTGGACGGTGACGTCACGCCGCCGCGTCGAAACCGGTGTCCCGAGCCATCTTTTTCAGCTCTATCAGGGCGTGCTTCTCGATCTGCCGGATCCGCTCGCGTGTCAGCCCGTGCTGCTTGCCCACCTCGGTCAGCGTACGCTCCCGGCCGTCCTCGATGCCGTACCTCATCCTGATGATCGAGGCGGTGCGCTGGTCGAGCTTGCCTATGAGGTCCTCCAGCTCCTCGCTGCGCAGCAGCGTGAGCACGGACTGCTCGGGCGAGACCGCGGACGTGTCCTCCAGGAGGTCGCCGAACTGGGTGTCCCCGTCGTCGTCCACCGACATGTTCAGGCTGACCGGGTCGCGCGCCCAGTCCAGCACGTCGATGACGCGCGCCGGGTTCGAGTCCAGCTCGGCGGCGACCTCGGCGGGCTCGGGGTCGCGGCCGTGCTCGCGGTTGAACTCGCGCTGCACGCGCCGGATCCTGCCCAGCTCCTCCACCAGGTGGACGGGCAGCCGGATCGTACGCGACTGGTCGGCTATGGAGCGGGTGATGGCCTGGCGGATCCACCAGGTCGCGTACGTCGAGAACTTGAAGCCCTTGGCGTAGTCGAACTTCTCCACCGCGCGCACCAGTCCCGCGTTCCCCTCCTGGATCAGGTCCAGCAGGGGCAGACCGCTGCGCGGGTAACGGCGCGCGACGGCCACCACGAGGCGGAGGTTCGAGCGGATGAAGACGTCCTTCGCGCGCTCACCGGCGGCGTACAACGCCTCCAGCTCGTCGCGCGAGGCGCCCGCTCCCTCGCTCTCCGTCTCGCCGTCGAGTATCTTCCGGGCGAAGACCCCGGCCTCGATGATCTGGGACAGCTCGACTTCCTTTGCGGCGTCGAGCAGCGGCGTACGCGCGATCTCGTCGAGGTACATGCCGACCAGGTCGCGATCGGCGATCTCCCCGCCCGTGGCGCGAACTCTGCTTGCCGCTTTCGCCCCACCGGTGGCGGAACGACGGGCGACGGCACGGGTTGCCATGCGAGCTCCCTTACTGAACTGAGTAGGTCGCGACACCCTTCCGGGTGCCCTGCATCCGTTGGAAACAACGACTGGAATCCGGACAGAATTCCCATGGCGTGCATCGATTTTCCGATCATGCAGTACCCTGTGCCGCGATCCGGGGCGGACCGGTCTCGTGCGTACCAACAGAAGCGCAGGTCAGGAGCGAAACGGAAGCCGATCTTCCTACCCTCCCCGAACCGTCTCCCGGACCGTCCTTCCACCCAAAAGACGGATCACACCCGCTTTTGGTTGCTCAGGATGTCCCCTCTGCCCGCTTCCGGGCCGTGCGGGCCGAGGGCACCGACCGTGAGGCCGCCGAGGGCACCGACCGTGAGGCCGAGAGCGCCGACCGCGGGGGCGGAGGGAGCCGCCGGGGGGGGCGAGGGGAGCCGCCGGGGGAGCCGCTTCACCCGAACTGGACCGACCTCTTCGCCATCCCCATCCAGAAGCCGTCGATCACGTTCCGCGCGCTGCCCAGCTCGCCCTCCGACGCGCCGAGCGTGACGAACAGCGGGGCGAAGTGTTCAGTACGGGGATGGGCCAGCCTGCCTGCGGGCGCCTTGTGCTCGAAGTCGAGCAGGGCGTCGATGTCCTGGTCCGCCAGCGCGCGCCTCCCCCAGTCGTCGAACTCGGACGACCATGCGGGCACCCCGCGACCCGCGTGCCGCAGCGCCGCCAGGTTGTGGGTGAAGAAGCCGCTGCCGACGATCAGCACGCCCTCGTCCCGCAGCGGTGCCAGCTTCCGCCCGATCTCCAGCAGCTTTCGCGGATCGAGCGTGGGCAGCGAGATCTGGAGCACCGGGATGTCGGCCTCCGGGAACATCTCCACGAGCGGTACGTACGCCCCGTGGTCCAGCCCCCGGTCCGGCACGTCCTGTACGGGCGTACCGGCCCCCCGCAGCAGTTTCCGTACGGATTCGGCGAGCCCCGGGGCGCCCGGGGCGGCGTACCTCACCTGGTAGTAGCGCTCGGGAAAGCCCCAGAAGTCGTAGACGAGCGGCACCGATTCCGTCGCACCGAGGGCGAGCGGTGCCTCCTCCCAGTGGGCGGAGACCATCAGGATGGCGCTGGGGCGCGGCAGCTCGGCGGACCAGGCTGCCAGCTCACCGGGCCAGAACGGGTCGTCGGCCAGCGGTGGGGCGCCGTGGGAGAGATAGAGGGCGGGCATCCGTTCCGCGACGGTATTCATGACGGCTCCAGGGTCCAGATCCGTGGCGCGCCGGTCCGCGCCCCGGCCACTCAATATGCTTGAACATTCAAGCATATGTCAGGCATATCTCGCGGCATATCTCGCGGCATACCTCGCGGCATACCTCAACCAGATCTAGTTTAAGTTTCAATAATGAGTAGAGTGGAGCCCATGACCATGGCAGCTACCGGCAATGACGTCAGCACGGACAACGCCAGTGGAGGCGAGGAACACCGAGACGCGGAACCTCGCTGGCTCGACGACGAGGAGCAGCGCGCCTGGCAGTCGTACATTCAGGCCAGCACCCTCCTGGAGGACCACCTCGACCGTCAGCTCCAGCGCGACGCCGGGATGCCGCACATCTACTACGTCCTCCTGGTCCATCTCGCGCAGGCCCCCCAGCGCCGGATGCGGATGACGCAGCTGGCCAAGGACGCGAAGATCACCAGGTCACGGCTCTCCCACGCCATCGCCCGGCTCGAACTGCACGGCTGGGTGCAGCGCGAGAACTGCCCGTCCGACAAGCGCGGACAGAACGCGTTCCTGACGAACGAGGGCAACGAGATGCTCAAGCGGTCGGCGCCGGGCCATGTGTCCGCCGTACGTCAGGCGATCTTCGACCGGCTCGACCCCCAGCAGGTGGCGCAGCTCGGCGCGATCATGCAGGTGATCGCCGAGGGGCTCCAGCCGGAGGGGACGAACGCGGATCTGCCCTGGCGCCGCTGATTGCCCTGGCGCCGCTGTTTTCCGACGGCACCAGGGCAGATCGCGACGGGGGTGAGCGCGTCAGTGCATCGCCACCGGGATCGGGACCTCGCCCTCCGCGCCCCGGGCACCCTCGTCGCCCGTCGAGGCGCCGGGGCTGCCGGTGTTGATGAAGGTGAACGCGATGGCGGCGGCGACGGCGAGGATGCCGACCGCCCACCAGATGGCGCTCGCGAAACCGGCGACCAGGGCCTGGAGTTCGAGCAGCTTCGGGTCGCGCGCGGTCGCCGCGTGCGAGGCGACGTACGCGGTCGTGGCCGAGGCCGCGATCGTGTTCAGCAGCGCCGTACCGATCGCGCCGCCGACCTGCTGCGAGGTGTTGACCATCGCCGAGGCGACGCCCGCGTCACGCGGTTGGATGCCGTGGGTGGCGAGCGACATGGCCGGCATGAACGCCGTGCCCATGCCCAGTCCGAGCAGCAGCTCGGCGGGGAGGATCAGACCCGCGTACGAGGAACCGATCTCCAGCTGCGTCAGCAGCAGCATGCCGACCCCGGCGACCAGGAAACCGGGGCCCATCAGCAGCCTCGGCGCGACACGGGTCATCAGCCGGGCGCCGATCTGGGTCGAGCCCGCGATCATGCCCACGACCATCGGCAGGAAGGCGAAGCCGGTCCTGACCGGGGAGTAGCCCTTCACGACCTGGAGGTAGTAGGTCAGGAAGAGGAACAGGCCGAACATCCCGATGATGGCCAGGCCCAGCGACATGTAGACACCGGCGCGGTTGCGGTTGGTCACCACGCGCAGCGGCAGCAGCGGGGCCTTGACCCGCGACTCGACGAAGACGAACGCGCCCAGCAGGAGCACGGACGCCACGAAGAGCGAGATCGTCACACCGGACGTCCAGCCGTCGGACTCGGCGCGCGTGAACCCGTACACCAGCGAGACCAGTCCCAGGGTGGACAGGACGACACCCGGGATGTCCAGCGGCGAGCGGTTGAGACCGCCCGCGGGCTCGCGGATCACGAAGTACGCGCCGAGCGCCGCCACGATCGCGAACGGGATGTTGACGAAGAACGTCCAGCGCCAGTCCAGGTACTCGGTGAGGAACCCGCCGAGCAGCAGACCCACGGCTCCACCGCCACCGGCGATGGCCCCGAAGATGCCGAACGCCTTCGCGCGCTCCTTGGTGTCGGTGAAGGTCACCGCGAGCAGCGACAGCGCGGCGGGCGCGAGCAGCGCGCCGAAGACGCCCTGGAGCGCCCGGGAGCCGAGCAGCATCGCCTCACTGGTGGCGGCGCCCCCGAGGGCGGACGCGGCGGCGAAGCCGATCAGGCCGGTGACGAAGGTGCGCTTGCGGCCCCACAGGTCGGCGACGCGGCCACCGAAGAGCAGCAGACCACCGAAGGCGAGGGCGTAGGCGGTGATGACCCACTGTTTGTTGCCGTCGGATATGCCCAGGGCCGTCTGGGCGGAGGGCAGCGCGATGTTCACGATCGTCGCGTCCAGCACGACCATCAGCTGCGCCAGCGCGATGAACACCAACGCCTTCCAGCGATGGGGATCGGCGACTTCGGCGCCCGGGTCGGGGAGCCGCTTCTCGGCTGTTCTTGACATGGAGGTATCCACCTAAGGGTACGGAAAGGCAAAAAACGTACGTAAGTACAGGCAACGCTGCGGGACTTACGAGGTCATGTACGAGGTCATGGAGCGCGGCCCAGGGCCTGCGGCGTCGGGGAGGTCGCCGCAACGGCCGGAAGAGGTTCAGGGCGCGTCGGGGAAGGTTCAGGGCGCGTCACGGAGCGGCGCGGCGCAGATCCTCCAGAGTCGCGGCCGAGCCGGTCAGTTCGGACCGCTCCGGTGTTCCCAGGCCGTCCAGGAACACCTGGAGATACCGGTGGGCGAACCGGTCCAGGTCTAGGTCCCGGCACCCGACGCCGGGCAGCGGCCGGGTGAGCTGTGACAGCACGATCATCAGATCGCCGATCGTGACGTCGCCCCGCAGCCGCCCCGCCCGCCGCGCCCGCTCCATCAGTACGTCGACGGCGCTTTCGAGGCGCACGCGCTCGGCCTCCAGATCGGGGCGGGCATGGTCGAACGCGCTCGAAAGCATCGGGCAGAGCGCCCCGATCCGCTCGTCGGCCGCGGCGTGGACGAAACGACCCAGCGCGGCGAACGCGTCGGGCTCCCCCGCCGCGGCGATCGACTCCGCGCGGTCCGCGATCCGGGCCATGACGGAGAAGACGACGTCGTGGATGAGGGAGTACCGGTCGGGGAAGTGCCGGTAGAGCGTGGCGTTCCCGACGCCGGCCCGCCGCGCGATCTCGTCGAGCGGGGCCTCCGAGCCGTACTCCACGAACATCTCGCGCGCCGCGGCCACGATGCGCTCCCGATTGCGCAGCGCGTCCGCGCGCGGCCGTGGCACACGGCGCGGCACACGGCGAGCAGCGGTTTCGGGGGCGGCGGCGGTCACGGCTGGCCTTCTTCCGGTTCGGATCGGATCGGATCGGTTCAGATCGACAACGGGTCGGATCGACAACGGGTCAGATCGGCATGGTTCGGATTAACAGACTTTGAATCGACAAACAGGGACCACTTCCCCATTTCCCTAGAACACAGGTGCAAACGGGGAGGGCCTCCCCGGTTATTTCGCGCACCTTTGTGACTTGAGTCACAAGGTCGTACCCGCTGGAAAAACCCACGATCGGCGCACCCAGCGAGCGCCGACACGCCGACCGGCGGAGGGTGATCGAACGGAGAGCAGTCAGAACGGCCGACTGCCGCGGGACCGAGGGCGGTCGCATGCAGCAGGCGGGTCGGATAGGCGGAGCCGGCGAAAGAGCCGGAAACGGCAGTGGCCCCGGGGGGCCCGTGGGAGGGGGCGCGGGCGGCGCCCATCCCCTGGGGCCCACAGGCCCCGAAGACCCCTCAGACCCCGCCGGCTCCTCCACCCCCACCGGCCCCCGCGGCTCCCGCCGCCTCGCCGCCCTCGCCGGGCTGGCCGCCCTCGCCCTCGCCGCCCTGACCTCGGCGAGCTACCCCCTCCCGGCCGCCTCCCGCGCCTCCGCCGGACCCGGCAGCGCCACGGGATCGCTGCTCGGCCCGTGCCGTATCGCGGCCTCCACCACCGCCGTACAGATGTCGGAGGGACTGCCCACCCCGTCCGGCTACTCCCGCTCCACCGGCGCCGTCCGTGCGCTCAACCTGATGATCGACTTCCCGGACGCGCCGGGTCCCGGCAAGGCGCTGGACCGGTTCGCCGAGTTCTTCCCGCAGACCTCGGAGTGGTTCAGGACCAGCTCGTACGGGCGTCTCGACTACCACCCGGAGACCCCGCTGACCGACTGGCTGCGGATGCCGATGCCGTTCGCGGAGTACGGGATCGAGCGCGGGTCGCCGTACGAGCCGGGCTACCGGCAGCTCGTCGAGGACATCGTGGCCGCCGCCGATCCGGAGGTGGACTTCAATCGGTACGACCTGGTGAACATCCTGGTCACACCCAACGCGGGCCCCTCCGCGCTGGACACCGTCCTGTCCGTGACCTTCTCCGGCAACGCCGACGCGCCCAAGGCGGACGGCGTCCCGCTCGCCAACACGTCCTTCGTCTACAGCCGCCAGGACGACGGCTCGGGGTCGTACGCCAGGACCGGCTACCGGGTGCTGCCGCACGAGAACGGCCATGTCTTCGGCCTGCCCGACCTGTACACGGCGGACGGCGGCGGCTCGGTCGGCCACTGGGACATCATGTCCGAGGACTGGGGCGCCAACAACGATCTGCTGGGCTGGCACAAGTGGAAGCTCGGCTGGCTCGACGACGACCAGATCGGCTGCGCCACCTCGACGGGAAACAACGATTATCTGCTCGGCCCGCTGGCGACGGCGGGCGGGCCGAAGATGGCCTTCGTCCCCCTCTCCAAGGAGTCCGGGTACGCGATCGAGGTGCGGACCCGGGCGGGCAACGACGACGCCGTCTGCGAGCCGGGCGTACTGATCTACCGCGTCGACGCGGGGGTGGACACCGGGCGCGGTCCGGTGACGATCTCCGACAGCAAGGAGAACAGCGGCGGTTGTACGCGACGGCCCAATGTGCACGCCGAGCTGTCGGACGCGCCCTACCAGCCGGGGCAGACCTTCACCGACAAGGAGAACGGCGTCCGGATCTCGGTGCTGTCGGAGGAGCCCGACGAGCACTTCATGGTGCGGGTGACGAGGTCGTAGGAGGTACGGGAGTCGCAGGAGGCGGCATCGTCGTGCGGTGGGGCCGCTCCGAGGCCGACCACTCCATCAGCGGCTTCAAACGCGTCCACGACATGACGCCCATCGCCTACCGCCGGGCCCGCCGCTCACACGGCGGGCGGACCGAGCGGCACTCCGCGCGGGCGGACCGGGCGTGATCGTGCCACCAACGCCTGTGACGGCCTGATCGGCCTCGCCGGCGCCGAGAAGACCACTCGCGCGACAGTACTGCTCTGGCCGTTGACACCGACGGCGTACCGCTTCAAACGCGGCCACCGTATCCGCGTCCAGGTCTCCAGCGGCGCCTCCCCCGCTACAACCGCAGCCCGGCACCGGCGGACCCAGCCACAGCAGCCCGCCTCCACGGCTCCGAGCAGCATGCCTTCCAGGGCTCCGCGCACCCCTCCGCCGTCATTCCGCCGCTCCGGGCGCCTCCTGCCTCAGTGAGCGTTTGGTTCTTGCTTGTCCGTTTCATTTGGCTTAGCTGTCGCGCCAGTTGGGGGTGGCTTCGTGGGTGAGGCGGCGGGTCATGAGGTTGATGGCGGCGAGTTGGATCATGGCGGCCGAGCGGTGGGGGTGGGTTTCGTAGTCGCGGGCCAGGCGGCGGTGGTGCATGAGCCAGCCGAGGGTGCGTTCGATGACCCAGCGGCGGGGTTGGACGTGGAATCCGCGGACGGCGGGGTCGCGTTGGACGATTTCCAGGTCGATGCCGATCTCGGCGGCGTGTTCGACGGCTTTGGTCTTGTAGCCGTTGTCGGCCCAGGCTTTGGTGATGGTGGGGTGGTGCTCGCGGATTTGGGTGAGGAGTTGGGTGCGGGCGGCGGAGTCGTGGACGCTGGCGGCGGTGACGGCGACGGCGACGGCCAGCAGGAGGCCGAGTGTGTCGGTGACGATGTGCCGCTTGCGCCCGTTATCTTGAGCCCGTACGAGCGTGTCCTTCATGTGTGTGAAGCACTCTGAAGTTCCCCCAACTTCCGTCGTGGATGCGGTTATCTGCCGCCGTCCAACACGGAAGGGGTGGATGGGCGATGCGCGTACAGAGGGTGCTGGCACCCGGGTCGACGACGGAGTCGTGGACGCTGCTGGGGGATGATCTGCGGCCGGTCGATCCGGTCGAGTCGTTCCTGGCCTACCTGACCGCGATCGAGCGGTCGCCGAACACCGTCAAGGCGTACGCCCACGACTTGAAGGACTGGTGGTACTACCTCGACGGCCGTGATCTGGACTGGAAATCGGTGGACTTGGAGGCGATGGCCTCGTTCGTGGCCTGGCTGCGGTTGCCGCCGCCGGCCCGGAATGGGACGGTGGCGGTGCTTCCGACGGTCGGGCACCACTGCACGGCCTCCAGTGTGAATCGCAAGCTCGCCGCGGTCAGCACGTTCTACGAGTTCCATGCCCGCAGCGGCATCCAGGTGGCCGACCTGCTGGTGACGATGCGCCCGGCCGGACCTCATCGATCGGCGGCCACCTCCTACAAGCCGTTCTTGCAGCACATCGCCTCCGGCAAGCCCGAGCGGACGAGGACGATCAAGCTCAGGAACGGACGGAAGCACCCCCGCGTCCTGACTGCCGCCCAGGTCCAGAAGATCCTGGACTCCTGCGAACACCTGCGGGACCGGCTGCTGTTCGCTCTGCTGCTGGACACCGGGGTCCGCATCGGCGAGGCCCTGGGCCTGCGGCACGACGACATCGCGATCGCCGAACGGCAGGTGACCGTGGTGCCGCGGCAGAACGACAACCGGGCCCGCGCGAAGGCCGGCCGCTCCCGCATCATCCCGGCGAGCGCGGAACTGATGCGTCTGTACTCCGACTACCTGCACCGCGAGTACGGCGCACTGGACTCCGACTACGTCTTCGTGAACCTCTTCGCCGAACCACACGGCCACCCCTGGGGCTACCCGGCCGTCTATGACCTGGTCAGACGGCTCCGGAAGACCACCGGGATCGCTTTTGAACCCCACCAATACCGCCACACCTACGCCACCTGGCTGCTGCGCCGGGGGGCCGGGATGGAGACGGTGAAGGAGTGCCTCGGGCACGCATCGCTCACCACAACGATCGACACATACGGTCACCTCACCGTCGAGGACGCCCGGCGGACGCTGGAAGCCGCGGGCTGGTTCACCGGCCGGGAGGTCCAGCTGTGACCTTCCCCGCTGAGAAGGCACCGGGACGGACGAGGCTGCTTGAGCAGCTGATGGCCGTCGTCCGGCCCGAGTTCCGCTCCGAAATCTACGTCCCCGCGCCTGATGACCCCGTCTTCATCGCCGACGAGTGCGCGGTCGCAGACTGCGACCGGACAGCGGCGTCGACCAGGCGCGGACTCTGCAACGCTCACGCCATCCGGTTCCGCAAGCGCGGCGGCCCGCCGATGGCGGACTTTCTCGCCGATCCTGGCCCACCGGTCCGGGGCCGCAGATCGCTCGCCGCCTGCGTCATCGACGGCTGCCGCTACGGGCGGGGCGCCAAGAACGGCTTGTGCTCCAAGCATCGCGACCGGTGGAGCCGGGCCGGCACGCCCGACTTGGCTACCTGGGATGCCCCTGACCTGGCCCCGAGCAACACCACGATGTCCGACTGCCGTCTGCCGTTCTGCGATCTCTGGGTCGCCAATCCCACCAAACTCTTCTGCACGGGCCACGACGACCGATGGCACCGCCACGGCCGCCCCGACCCCGACCACTTCATCGCCGACTGCGAACTGGTCGGAACCGCCAGCATCGATCTGCGCGACCTGGCCCCACAACTAAGACTGGAGATCCAGTACTCGCTTCAATGCCGCCACGACGCCCGCTCCCGCACCGCCGCCCCTCGCCTGGTCATGTCAGCCGTCCGGCGCGTCAAGGCACTCGGGGTCACCTCGCTGCTGGACCCGTCGGAACAGCAGTGGCGCCAGAAAGTCGGAGCCCAGGCCGATGAGTCGGCCCTGTTCCTCCTCGATGCCCGTGACGGGCTGGAGGCCCTGCGGGACGGGACCGGCTGGGAGATCGAGTACCCCAGAGATGTGTGGCGGCTCCACAGGCTGCCCGGCATCACCACCCCGGCCGGACGTCCCTGCCCACGCGCCCGGCTACGGTTCGACCGCATCCCCCAGCCCTGGCTCCGTGAACTGGCAAAACGATGGACGAGGCTGCGGCTGACATCCGGGCTGAGCATCGGCGCGGCCCGCGCCGGGGTCGACGCGCTCATCTGCTTCGGCAGTTTCCTCACGTTCGCCGACGTCGATGTGCTCGCCGAGGTGGACCGGCCACTGCTGGAGCGCTACCTCGCCCACGTGATGTCACAGCCCGGCGGGCACGGCATGAAGAAGACACGGATCGGCGCGCTCAACCTGTTCTTCCAGAACATCCGGCAGTACGGCTGGGAGAACACTCTGTCCGGCACCGCGGCCTTCTACGTCGGCGACGTCCCGCCGGTCCCCGAGCAAGTCGACCGCCGCCTCGCCGAGTACGTCATGACCCAGGTCGAGTCGCCGGGCAACCTGGACCGCTGGCCCAACGCGGCCGGCCGTCTGGTCACGCTCATCCTCACCAGTTGCGGACTGCGCATTTCCAGCGCTCTCGCCCTCGACTTCGACTGTCTCCTCCACGATGGCCAGGGCGCCCCCTACCTGCGCTACTTCAACACCAAGATGAGACGCGAGGCGGCCGTTCCCATCGATGAGGAACTCGAAGCAGTCATCCACGAGCAACAGCGCCGGGTGCTGGACCGGTGGCCGGACGGGACGTCCTGCTTGTTCCCCCGCCAACGCGCCAACGTCTCGGGGAACCTCCCGCTGGCGGACGGCACCTACCGGCGGATGCTCGGCCGCTGGCTGGAGACCTGCGAGATCCGTGACGAACACGGGCGGCCAGTACACCTGACGCCCCATCAATGGCGGCATACCTTCGCCTGCCGACTCATCAACCGAGATGTCCCGCAGGAGGTTGTCCGCGTCCTTCTGGACCACGATTCACACAAGATGACCTCGCATTACGCCAAGATCACCGACCAGACGGTGCGGCGGCACTGGGAACAGGCGACCAAGGTCAACATCAAGGGCGAACGCGTGGTCCTCGATCCCGACGGGCCGCTCGGCCAGGCCCAGTGGGCCAAGACGCGTTACGGCATCGCCACCCAGACCCTGCCCAACGGCTACTGCGGGTTGCCTGTTCAGAAGACCTGCCCGCACGCCAATGCTTGTCTGACCTGCCCAGTCTTCCTCACTGGGCCCGAGTTTCTGCCAGAGCTCCGCGAACAGCGCACCCGCACCCTGACATTGATCGACAACGCCAAGAGCTGCGGTCACAGCCGCATGACCGAGATGAACCAGCAGGTCGCCGACAACCTCGACCGCATGATCGGCGAGATGGAAGACGATCAGGAGGCTGAGAATGCCGGCTGACAACTCCCTCCTGATCGTCGCCGCGGCCCGCCGGAGAGCCACGGCAACCCGCCGACGGGCGGTGGCCGCCCTGCGGCGGATGGATGCCACCGGCACCGCGATCACCTTCGAGACCGTCGCCCGCGAAGCGGGCGTCTCCCGGTCCTGGCTCTACAACCAGCCGGACCTGAGAGCCGAGATCGAGCGACTTCGCGCCCGCCGCCGGTCGATCCCCGCGGCCCGGCCGGTTCCCGAACGGCAACGAGCCTCCGACGCCTCCCTTCTACGGCGCTTGGAGGCCGCCACCGAGCGCAACAGACAACTGGAGTCCGAGAACCGGGAGTTGCGCGAGGCCCTCGCCCTCGCGCTCGGGGAACGACGCACCGCCGACCTGCCAGGCCATCGCGACGACACGCCGAGAAAGAAGTCTTCCGCCGTCATCGGACCCTGCTGACGAGACCGTCGAGGACACTGTCCTCCAC
Source organism: Streptomyces sp. NPDC088554 (assembly GCF_044752945.1). Taxonomy (NCBI): domain Bacteria; kingdom Bacillati; phylum Actinomycetota; class Actinomycetes; order Kitasatosporales; family Streptomycetaceae; genus Streptomyces; species Streptomyces sp. NPDC088554. Next base: position 211,491 of record NZ_JBIVMF010000012.1, read on the forward strand.
ACAACACACCAGGTCAGGAACCTCCAAGATCGGCGGGCTCAAGATAACGCCCGATGATCTTTTTGGCGGGGTCGATGCCTTGGCTGGTCAGGGGGACGGTGGCGGAGGTCTTGATGCTCTGGCTGTCGATCGGGCAGGCGCTGGGCTCGCTGGTGCGGCCTTCGGCCTGGCGGACTTTGCCGCGGAGCAGGCCGGTGAGCTGGGCGAAGATGCCGTCGGCTTCCCAGCGGGCGAAGTAGCCGTAGACGCTCTGGTGGGGTGGGAAGTCGTGGGGCAGGTAGCGCCAGGGGATGCCGGTGCGGTCGACGTAGAGGATGGCGTTCATCAGGGCGCGCAGGTCGTGGGTGGGTTTGCGGATGCCGTTGCGGGCTCGGCCGCCAGGCTTCGAGGGTGGGGCGGATGAGTTCCCATCGGGCATCGGACAGGTCGCTGGGGTAGGGCCGTGAGGACTGCATGATGCCTGGATATGTGAATGTGGTTGGTCTGGGGAGAGCGTGTGCGGGGGCGTCCGGTGCATCAGGGGCACGCGTTGGCCATACCGGGCGAACCGGTGTTTTCCTCTATGAGACGGGAGCTATCGTATGGAACCCGGCACATTACCGAACTCGCCGTTTCCGCATAAGCCATTTTCCCGGCGTATCGCCAGGCCGACGCCCACTCTTGACTGCTCAGAAATATCCCAGACTACCCAAAGAGCCAACCAAACGCTCACTGAGCACCCTGCAAATCTCGGCTGGCGGGCTGCCGGCCATCGGCCCGGACGCCGCCCGCGCACGCGAACTGGCCAGAGGCCAGCTCGCCCTGTTCATCGGAGGCATGGGCGCGCCCGGCCACAACTACTACTACGACTTGATCAGCCGTTACGGCTATGCCAAGGAGGCCGAGGCGATCCAGCGGCTGTTCCTGGCGGGCGACAAGGCCGGGGCAGCAGCAGCCGTCCCGGCCGCCCGTCTGGAGGCCACCACGCTCTGCGGCACGGAGAGCTATGTGAGGGACCGGCTGGATGCCTATCGTGAGGCGGGGGTGAGCCACCTCCAGGTCGTCCCCGTGCCTCAAAACGGGGAGAGCGAGACTGCAGTCGTCGCCCGGCTGAAAAACTTCATCGGCTGAGTGCCAGCCTCAGCCAACCTCGATGAACCCCGACTCGTACGCGATCACCACCGCCTGCGTACGGTCACGTGCCCCCAGCTTGGCCAGGGTGCTGCTCACATGGGTCTTGACGGTCTGCACCCCCAGGAACAACGCCTCTGCAATCTCCCCGTTGGACATTCCCTGCGCCATGAGCCGCAGCACCTCCGCCTCCCTCTCGGTGAGCTGGGCACGGGCCAACGCGCCGCGTGAATCCGGCTTGGGGCGTCCCGACACCATTGTGCGCAAGGCGGCGGGGAAGAGCACCGAGTCCCCGGTGGCCACGGTACGCACGGCCTGGACGATCTCGGCCGGCCGGGAGCGCTTGAGGAGGAAGCCTGACGCCCCCTCCTTTAGGGCCTCGTACACGTACTCGTCATGCTCGAACGTGGTGATCACCAGGACCCGGGGAGGTTCCGGTACAACAGCCAGCAGTTCGCGGGTCGCGGTGATGCCGTCGACCTGGGGCATGCGGACGTCCATGACAACCACGTCCGGACGCAGTCGGCGCACCAGCGGAATGACCTCGGAGCCGTCCGACGCCTCACCGACCACGGTGATGTCGGGGCTGTTGCCGAGGATGGCGGACATGCCGGCCCGGACGAGTTCCTCGTCGTCGACCAACAGGACGGAGATGGTCTGCGTCATGACTCCAACCGTAGGGGTAGGTGCGCGCTGACGATCCAGCGACCTGACTGGGATCCGGCCGTGGCCCGGCCGCCCAGCAGCGCGGCTCTCTCACGCATGCTCCGCAGGCCCTTGCCCGTGCCGCGCGCCCGTCGGGTGACCTCCACGATCGTGTTGGTCACCGAGAGTTCTATCCGTTCGTCCGTGAGGTCCAGGACAACGTCCACGGGTGAACCGGGCGCGTGCTTCATCGCGTTGGTGAGCGCCTCCTGAAGGATGCGGTACGCCTCTCGGGAGACTACCCCTGGGACGGCCGCGAAGTCGCCCGCCGTACGGGAGCTGACAGCGGCCCCGGACGCCCGGCTGGCCTCCAGCAACTGCCCGATATCCGCGAGCGTGGGGCGGGCCTTGCGGGCCGACGGCTGTTCCGCCTTGAGGTAGCCCAGGGTACGTTCCAGGTCGTCCATGGCGCGCCGTCCGGTCTCCTCGATGGAGGTCAGGGCGCGGACCACGAAGTCGCGGTCGACGTCGATGAGTTCGCGGGCGGCACTGGCCTGCAGGACTGTCGCGGTGAGAGCGTGCCCGATCGAGTCGTGCAGGTCCCCGGCAAGCCGGTTGCGCGCCAGCAGCTCGTCCGCCCGGCGCTCGGCGTCGGCGAGCCGCTCGGACGTGGACGGCCCCAGCAACCTCTTCGCGAGGACGAGTTGCACATACCCCGCGCCGACGACAACCGCGGCGGTAAGCAGCAGCAACACCGGTACGAACACCAGGATCCAGATGCGTTCGCGACCACCCCGAATCTCGACGCTGAGGACCGTCACAATGCGTTCGGCAGCCGGGATGGTCGCCAGCGTCCCCGTGACCGACAGCAGCTGAGCTACGACACTCGCCACGAGCAGTCCCCACCACACACGTGCTACGAGCCAGACGCTGGTGCGCCAACGTGCTGGCAGGCCCTTCGCCGGAGCGAGCCCGATCGCCCCCTCGTCCGCCGGAACCAGCAGCAGCCGGGCCTGCATACCCTCCGCGTGCCGCATGGCCGGCACCGTGCCCAAGAGCAGCAGCAAGGGCACCGGCACCACGGCCGAAGCTGCCAGGTCCCGCGGCAGCGACTCGGAGAAGCCCGGGTAGATCAGGACGCACACCGGTCCCACGGCGGCGCCGATGAGCACGTGCAGCGCGCGTGTGTAAGTGGCGCCCCTCGTCAGGGCAGCGAGAATCTTCACCTGCATGACGTCATCCTTCGTGGTCTCCCTCCCGGGAGGGACGACATTCCCGCCATCGGGGGATCCGCGGCGACCAGCGGAACGGTTGACTCAGGGACATGAGCAGCGACAGGGAATTCTCACACGGTACGCGCGACGCACCCGCCATCGATGTCCAGGGTCTCACCAAGGCATACGGTGACAAGACCGTAGTGAACGGGCTCGCCTTCCAGGTACAGGCAGGCATGGTCACCGGCTTCCTCGGCCCGAACGGCGCCGGCAAGTCGACCACCATGCGGATGATCCTCGGCCTCGACCGCCCGGCGGAAGGACGAGCCCTGATCTCCGGGCGGGCCTATTCCGAACTCGGCGAACCGCTGCGGCATGTCGGCGCCCTCCTGGACGCCGGCGCAGCACACCCTGGCCGTACCGCTCGCGACCACCTTCTGTGCATCGCCCGAGCCAACCGCATTGCGGACTCCCGCACCACCGAGGTGCTGGAGCAGGTCGGACTGGCCACCGCCGCCAAGCGGCGCATCGGCGGGTTCTCGCTGGGCATGCGCCAGCGTTTGGGCATCGCCACGGCACTCCTCGGCGACCCGCGGGTGCTGATCCTCGACGAACCGGTCAACGGCCTGGATCCCGAGGGCATCCGGTGGCTGCGGAAGTTCCTGAAGGACCTTGCCAACCAGGGCCGGGCAGTGCTCATCTCCAGCCATCTGATGACGGAGATGGCGCTGGTGGCCGACCGGCTGGTCATCATCGGCAAGGGCAGTCTGTTGGCCGACGTGTCCATGACCGAGTTCGCCGAGGAGCACGGCCGCAGCCGGGTCCGGGTCCGGTCCACTGAACCACTGCGGTTGCAGAGAGTCCTCGATCACAAGGGGCTGCGGGTGGAGGCCGCCGACGACGGCAGCCTTGAGGTGTACGGCACCGACCCCGAGGAGATTGGCCGGATCGCGGCTCACGAGGGTACCCCCGTGCTGGAACTGTCCCAGGTCGAGGATTCGCTGGAAGACGCTTTCATGCGGATGACCTCCGGCGCTGTGGAATACGTGGCACGACCCCTGGGAGAGGTGGCCTGAGGATGTCCGTCAACGCGGTTCTCTACTCGGAGTGGACGAAGATCCGCTCGGTTCGTTCGGTCGTCTGGGCGCTGCCCCTAGCCGCTCTCCTGCTCATCGGGATCGGGGCCGGCGTGTGCGGCTCGGTCGGCGCCGCCGAGGCCGACGCGAAGGACTTCGACCCGGTACAGCTCGGCTACTACGGCATCTTCTTCGCCCATGTCATGGTGATCGCCTTCGCGGTCCTAGTCGTCGGCAACGAGTACAGCACTGGTTCGATCCACACCTCCTTGGCCACTGTGCCCCGGCGCGGACTCTTCTACGGCGCCAAGCTGACGGCCGGAGCGGCCCTGTCCCTGGCGGCGGGTGTCGTGGCCTCCGCTGGCACGTTCTTCGCCTCGCAGACCCTGCTCGCCGAGAACGGTGTTGCGTTCGGGGACGAAGGCACCGTCCGCGCGATCGTGGCCGGCGCGCTGTATTTCCCCGTTCTGGCCGTCATGTGTATTGGTATCACCGCGATGCTGCGCAGCCTGATGCTCTCCATGGGTCTCCTGGTCCCGTTCCTCTTCCTCGTGTCCCCCGTCCTCGCCGAGATCCCGGTACTGCGCGACCTGGCCTGGTACCTGCCGGACCGCGCGGGCCAGTACGCCCTGCGGACCCACCTCGACGCCGCGGCTCCGTACAGCCCGGCGGCCGGATTGCTGATCATGGCAGTGTGGGCTGCAGTGGCAGCGTCCGGAGGCTGGCTCGTCCTGCGCAACCGCGACGCGTGAATAGGGACAGGTAGCGGAGCGGCGTCTCTGGGCGCCACCTGATAGGGAGCGAGGGGACGGCGGAAACCACCCAGCCGTCAGGCCGGCCAGTGCACGGCCGGTACACAGCTGACGGCCGTGTTCTCCCTCAGTACGGTCATCTGCGCGCTCCGCAGTTCCTCACCCGGACCGACACCGCTCGCCTCGCGCAGCCGCCGGTCGACGGAGACAAACACTTCCAGCGCCTCCACGCGACGCCCCGATCCCGCCAGCGCGGTGACCAAGCGGGCGTGCAGTCCCTCGTACAGCGGCTCATGACGTGCGATCGGGCCCAGCCGGACCAGCACCTCCTCGTACTGCCCCTGGGACAGCGCGAGATCGGTAAGCCGACGACCTGATGATCACGACCTCACACAGGCCCTAGCGGCCCAGACGGCGGCGGTAGGCGCGCATCGACAGGGGGAAGAAGACGGCCACGAAGCCAGCCATCCAGGCCAGGCCGCCCAGGAGCGGGCCCGTCACGTCGCCTTCGCCCAGCAGGAGGGCCCGGTTGACCTCGGTCATCAGGGTGACCGGGTTGATGTTCACCCATGCCTGCACCCAGCCCGGCATGGAGTCGGCGGAGGCGAAGACATTGCTGCCGAAGCTCAGCGGCATGACCGCACCGATCAGCACCCCGGGCACGGCGGCCGGGGTGTGCAGGAGAATGCCGGCCAGGATCGCCATCCAGCAGATGCACAGGCCGAAGGCGACCATGCACTGTGACCCGGACGCGCTGGAACACGACCGCATAAGGGCGGTGCCGTATCCGGCGAGCAACGGGGTGAGGATGATCCCCATCAGGCCCATGTCGTGGTAGTTGGGCAGCCAGCCGCCGTACATCCGGCCGTCCCGGGCCGGGAAAGCGGTCGCCATGCTGGCGGCATTCGCCAAGAGGTTGCCGTGGGTGACCATGTTGCCCTTGGGGTCGTTGGTGGAGCCCGAGGTGTACTGGAGCACGGCGAGGGTCTGCAGGTCGGCCGGGAAGACATCGAGGTCGTCGGCGTGGCGCGTCAGGTCGACACGCAGGGCGAGCACCGGCATGGTGAAGCCCTCCTGCTCGACCCAGGTGGTCACCTCGTCCCACTCGTCGGGGGTGATCAGCGCACAACCGACCTCGGCGTCCTCGGCGATCGCCAGCACCCGCCGCTGGTCCTGCCGGTAGCGTCCGGGCATCGAGGACGGCACCGCGACCATGCCTGCGTAGAGGCAGCCGAGAAACCCTGCGACGAACTCGGCGGAGGTCGGGTGGAGCAGCAGGACGCGGGACCCGATCGGGCAGGCTCGGCGCAGCTCCTGCGCGAAGACGCGTGCGGCCTGGTCGAGTTGGGCATAGGTCAGCCATTGGGCAGTCGCACGGTCCACGGGCGTGCCGACGATCGCGAGGGCTGGTCGGTCGCCGATTTCACGCGCGTGCCGTCGCATAGTTTCGGACACGCTGGTCGCACCGGAAAGGTCGAACATGCTTCGTGTACTCCTGTGTCGAGGGGGCGGGGTGGGACCGGTCCAGTTCACGAAGCGTGCGGCAGTGCGGTGTGGAGGCCTGGCAGCCAGGAGACGAGGGCTTCGAGGACGGGCCGTTCGTCCGCAAGGTAGAAGTGGTCGCCCGGGAAGGTGCGCACCGCGAAGGCGCCGTCGGTGCAGGCCCGCCATCGCCGCAAGCCCTCGATGTCGACATCGGGGTCGTCCGTACCACCGAGGGTGAGCAACGGTGCGTGTACGGGCAGGGGCGGGGTGCGCCGGTAGCGGGATACGAGACGGAAGTCGGCGCGGATAGCCGGGAGGACCAAGTCCCAGAGTTCGGGTTCGTCCGCGAGCTCGCCGAACGACGTGTTGATGCGGCTCAGTTCGGCGACGAGCGAGGCGTCGTCCAATGCGTGCCGGTCGTGCTCTTCCCTGTGGTCGGGGGCGGGGGATCCGGACACCGCGAGCAGGTCGACGCCCCGTCCGTGCCGACGCTCCAGTTCGAGGGTCACTTCGTAGGCGACGACGGCGCCCATGCTGTGGCCGAACAGGGCCAGCGGCTCGGTCAGGAGGGGTTCGATGGCGTCCGCGACGGGCCGCACAAGGTCGTCCATCGAGCCGGCGGGCGGCTCGGCGAGCCGGTCCTGCCGACCGGGGTACTGCAGGGCGTGCACCTCCACGTCGCTCGGCAGGTGTGCCGGCCAGGAGCGGTAGGCATTCGCGGTTCCGCCGGCGTGTGGCGCGCACACGAGCCGGCATCGGGGGCGTGCCACCCGGTTGCACACCCTCAGCCACCGCGACTGCGTCCGCGGGTCCACAACGGTCACTGAATCATCGCCTCCCATCGTGCGTCGGCGCACAGCACAATGAGCGGCACTATCCGGCTTCTATACGCTCCGGCGCAGCTCGTCTATAAACGCAGGTGACCGCCGTCATACGCGGCCGGTCGAGAAGGGTGACGCCCCGAGGCCGGAACCGGCATCGGGGCCAGGACGTCGTACAGGCCCGGAGCGGGGGTCTCCGGGCCTGTACGTGTGTGTTCGCCTCCTACGCTTCCCGGCGCATGGTGCGCCAGGTGACGAACACACTCGCCAGGATCGCCAGCATGATGGAGCCGACGATCACGGAAGCAACGGTGGACACGTTCAGGTGCAGGCCCACGTCAGTGGCGGTCGCCTGGGAGAGTCCTGACGCCATGCCGGCCAACGGTCCAAGGGTCACCAGAACGCCGAGAGCGGCACCGATCCCGGCGACGAGTGCGGTCTCAGCGACGGTGAACATCAGCAGTTGGCGTACCGTGCCCCCCGCCGACTTCATCACGGAGAAGTCGCGACGCCTGCTGTGGGCGGCCATCCCCATGCTGTTGGCCACGGCGATGCTGCTGTAGCCCACGGCGATGGCGATCAGCATGCTGGCAAGGCTGTTCGTGAGTTTCGCGTCCGTGTTGTAGTCGTCGATGGCGTAGCGCATCGCGTCGTGGACGGCGGTGCCGGGCAGCGCCTTGGCGGGTTGGGCTTCCTTCGGGACGAAGATATCGTCGGTGAGGGCGGACGGAGCGTGCTCGCGCACCAAGTCGCGGGCCACCACGAAGTCTCCGCGGGCGGGATCGTCGGGCAGGACCTGCGCGATGCGCAGCTTCACGGTGGTGCCGTCGGCGAACCGCACATCGCGCTCGTCGCCGCCCTTCACGCCCAAGTAGGCGGCCAGGCGTTCGCCCAGCACGGCCTGGCCGGGCTTGGCCCAGCGCTGGTCGCGCGAGCCGAGGGCGTCGATTACCGCCAGGTCGCCGTCCTTGTCGTGGACGAACGCCCGAGTGGGCAGGGCAGCCTTGCCTACTGGGTTGGCGGCGACGACCTCGTCGGTGTTGCCGGCGGTCCCGGCCGGGGTCACGATCTGCTGGCCCTGAAGCTTCACGGCGTCGCCCGCCGGGTAAGCCACGGCCATTGTCTCTACCATGCCGCTGAGCAGGACCGCGAACCCGACGGCCGCGATCACCGGGGCGGCCAGCGAGGCCGCGCGGCGCGAGTTGACGCGCAGCTCCGCGCGGACGAGCAGCGGAGCTGCCGACCCGGAACGCTCGAACGGTGCGGTGAGGACCCGTCCGACCGGGCCGACGAAGACCGGTGCGAGGAGGGCAGCAGCCACGATGAGCACCATGGTCGCGGCAATCGCCATGTTAATACGGCTCTCCGCGCCGACCGTCGCGGTCACGATCGCGAGGACCACTCCGAGCCCAAGCACCGTAAGGCTGGCGGTCCAGCGCACGCGGCCCATGGTGCCGCCGCCCGCGCGGCTCTCCAGCAAGGCTTCGATCGGGGCCACCTTGGCGGCCAGCCGACTCGCCGACCAGGCTCCGAGGATGCTCACACCGACACCGATCGCGGCCGCCGTGATCAGCGGCCACGCCGACACTCGTAGGGAGAGCTCGGGCGGGGTCACGTCGAGGCCCTTGAGGATGTCGCGCAGCACCGGCGCGGCGGCGACCCCGGCCAGACAGCCGGTGACGGCGCCAAGCAGGCCCACGACGGCGGCTTCGCCGAGGATCATGCGGCGCACCTGGCGGGGGCTGGCACCGATCATCCGCAGCAGGCCGATCTCACGCCGGCGCAGCCCGGTGGCGAGGACCAGCATGGAGGCGACGACGAAGACGGTGGTGAACAGACCCAGCGCGGCCATGGCAGTGATGAGCTGGGTGCCGAGGAACCGCTTGTGCTCCACGTAGGCAGGCTGGAGTTCGGAACGGTCGTCGCCAGCCACGACGGTTCCCTTGTCCCCGAGCACACTCTGTGCCTTCTGCTTCACGGTGCCAAGGGATGCCTTGGGGTCGGTGAGGAACGCGATGGAGCCGATCCCGGGGTGCTGGCGAGCGGCGAACGCGTCGCTGAAGTAGTAGCCGGGTCCGTCGACGGTGCCGACGACGAGGAACTGCTTGCGTCCCTCGGTGATGTTCACGGTCAGGGTGCTGCCCACGGCCGCGCCTACGGAACGTGCGACGGCGACCTCGCCGTCGGCTTTCGGGGCGCGGCCGTCCGCGAGCTCGTACGGGGCCAGTCTGCTGCTCGACCAGCCGTGCCCGGCCTCCCCAGAGCCCTCGTCCTCGACCGGCTCGCCGTCGAGGAGCGCCTGCGCGTAGAAGGATCGGTCCACGATCACATCGGTCACGCCGGGCACGCCGCGTAAGCCGTCGAGCAGCGGCCGGGCCTCGCCCTCGCTCCACGGCACCCGGTCCTTAGGGTTGTCGTTCTCGTCGACGGCCTGTTCGGGCAGGGCAATGACCGGGGCGGCCGCGATCCGGGACTGGACCTTGGACAGGGAGGAGTCGTAGACGATCAGGGTGGTCGCGATGAGCGCGACGCCGACGGTGACGGCGGCGAATGCGGCCAGAAAGCTGCTCCAGCGCTCCCTGACATTGGCGATGACCAGCATCACACCGCCTCCAGCTGCGCCATGTGGGCGGCGATCGAGGCCGCGTTGTGGTTGTGGGACTCCTGACTGAGGGCAATCCGGTCGGCGATGCGGCCGTCCTTCAGGAACACCACCATGTCTGCGACCGCTGCGGCGACCGGATCGTGGGTGACCATGAGGGTGGTCTGGCTCTCCTTGTCGACAAGCATGCGCATCATCCGCAGCACCTCCTGCGAGGTGACCGTGTCGAGGGCCCCGGTGGGTTCGTCGGCGAAGAGCACGTCCGGCCGCGTGACCAGGGCGCGGGCGAGCGCCACTCGTTGCTGCTGGCCGCCGGACATCTCGCTCGGGCGGTGACCGGCACGGTCCGACAGACCGACGGCGGCAAGCGCGCCGGACACCTGGCGGCCGGTCACCCGGCGGCCGGCGAACCTCGACGGCAGCTCGACGTTCTGCGCCGCGGTGAGTGACTCGACGAGGTTGAAGGCCTGGAACACGAAGCCGATGTGGTCACGGCGAAGCTTGGTGCGCTCCTTCTCGTTCTTCTGCCCGATATCGACGCCTGCCACCATCACCCGGCCTTCGGAAAGCCGGTCCAGGCCAGCGGCGCACTGCAACAACGTGGATTTCCCAGATCCCGAGGGGCCCATGATGGCGGTAAATGTCCCACGTGGAAAACCGATGGAAACTCCGTCCAGTGCGACGACTGAGCGGTCGCCGGATCCGTAGACCTTTCGGACGGTGTAGAGCTGCACCGCATCGGATGCGGGGGCCTGCCTGGTTGTCGTCATAGGTCGATTGCAGCGGATCTGCCCCGGTGGCCGCATTGGCCTGCGCTCTACTTCCCCAGGTAGTACAGGCACTACTTAATTGAAACGAAGGCTGGGATACCGTGGCCACATGCGTCCCAGAACGGCCTGGCAGTCGATGACTCAGCACCCGCTGAGATTTCTGACGTCCGGCTGGCCATGGCGTTCCCTGGCCTATCTGGCCAGCGGCGTCGTGGTCGGCGCGGCAGCCGTGGCGGTGTTCGTCACGGGGCTCACTGTTGGGCTGGTGCTGCTGATCGTCGTGATCGGCGTGGCACCGCTCGTCGGTGTCGTGCTGTCCTCCGTCACGATCGCGACGGTGGAGCGGCGGCGGCTGCGTCTGGTGGATCTCGACGCGATGCCGAATCCCCACCGCGATCAGGACGGGCCCGGTGTCCGGGCCTGGGTGTCGACCAGGCTGACCGAGCAGGTCACCTGGCGGGAACTGCTGTTCACGCTCATCTCCGCGGCCGCGCTGTGGTGGATCGACCTGCTGGTTCTGTGCTTCGCCCTGGGCTTTCCGGTCCTCACCTTCGTCACCGCGGACAGCACCACCTGGCCGTGGGCGGTGTTCGGCGGCGTCGTGCTGCTGGCCTCGCCGTACACGGTGACGGCGTGGGCTGGGGCACGCGGTGCGCTCGCTCGGACCTTTCTGGCACCGCGCGACGAGGAGCTGGGCGAGTCGCTCCAAGAGGTACACGCGTCGCGGGTGCGGCTCATCGATTCCTTCGACGCAGAGCGTGTGCGCATCGAGCGCGATCTCCACGATGGCGCGCAGCAGCGTCTGGTGTCGCTCGGGATGATGCTGGGGCTGATGCGCCTGGACATCCCCGAAGGGTCACCGTTGTTGGCGCAGATCACCGCCGTCGAGGAGGAGCTTTCCGCGGCACACAAAGAGCTGCGCAGTCTGATCCGGGGGCTCAATCCTCCGGTGCTCGCCGATCACGGCCTAGTTTCGGCCGTCCAGGACCACGTGGGCCGTTTCCCCATCCCGGTCACGGTCGACCTCCGATTACCGGGCAGGCTGCCGCGGCAGTTGGAGACGAACGTGTATTACCTGATCAACGAGGCCATGACGAACATCGCCAGACACAGCGGAGCCAAGAGCGCGAAGGTGCAAGGCCGTTACCACTCCGACTTGTTGGTGTTGGAGATCACGGACGACGGCCGTGGCGGAGCGGATCCGTCCACGGGCAGCGGCCTGACCGGACTCGCCGATCGACTCACGGCGTTGGAGGGCCGTATGCGCGTGTCCAGCCCGGTCGGTGGCCCGACCCTGCTGCATGTGGAGATCCCGTGTCACTTCGTTTAATCGTTGCCGAAGACGCAGTGCTGTTACGCGAGGGGCTGGTGAGCCTGTTACAGCGGTTCGGCCACGAGACTCTCGCCGCCGTCGGCGACGCGGAGGCACTGGTCGCGGCGGTCGACCGCGTACGGCCGGATCTGGTGATCACGGACGTACGTATGCCACCCGGGAACAGGGACGACGGGCTGCGTGCCGCCGTAGCCCTGCGGGGCGCACACGCGGGGCTACCAGTACTGGTGCTCAGTCAGTATGTGGAGCGTTCCTACGCGGTCCGTCTGCTCGACTCGTGCAACGGCACCGCCGTCGGTTACCTGCTCAAGGAACGCATCGGAGCGGTGGCTGACTTCGCGGCCGCGCTCGACCGTGTCGCTGGCGGCGGGACCGTGGTGGATCCAGAGGTGATCCACCAACTCGTCAGACTCCGCCCCGATCCGCTGGAGCGTCTCAGCGCGCGCGAGAGGGAAGTACTCAGCCTGATGGCCGAAGGACGATCCAACCCGAGCATGGCGGCCCACCTGTTCGTGAGTGAAGCCGCCGTGAACAAGCACATCGGCAACATCTTCAGTAAGTTGGACCTACCCGTGGACACCGAGGGACATCGGCGTGTTCTGGCCGTTCTGGCCTTCCTCGGAGCAGAAAGCGCTTGACACCCGGGGCACGTTCAACTTTTATCGACCAGGAAGTTGATCCTATGTTTCCGAAGAGGGGTTCGGGAGCTCGGACTCGATGGTTATGAAGCATATGGCTCCTACACTTGACCGATATAGAGCCGTACTTACAAGCCAACCGGGGGGAATCGAATTGAGGAAGCACAGCACGAGGTTAGAAATAAGCTCGAGAGTCCGACGGGATCGAGGACGCCTGGGCCGCGATGACTTGCATCTTGCTCTCGACCGTCCATCCCTCTCCTCGACGCGTGTCCACGCCGCCCTGAGGAATGAATTCGGCCACGATCCGGCCACTGCCGTTCAGATCTCAACCATGGCGCTCGGGCCGTCGGCGCCCACACCGGTCCCATCCCTCTGTCTGCGTGGTCATGGGCGGCGGCGCACGATCCGATCGCGTCGCATCACCTCATAAGGATGCCCGCCACCGGTTGAGGCTTGCAAGCCATAGCCCCGTCGGCACTCTCGACCGTCGGTCGATGCCTGCTTCCTTCGGCATGCCCGTCTTCACCTGCCATGCCGAACGTCGCGGGCGCCTGTGGTCGTGCTCGGCGAACACCCTTCCCACGCCGTGGGCCAGCGCGCACGGCGTGCCGACGAACACTGGACATTGAGCAGCAGGGATACCCACGCGATGGAATTCCGTCTCCTGGGCCCAGTTGAGGCCCTCACGGACGACACCCCGGTCAGACTGTCCGGCACCAAGATCCACACCGTGCTCAGCACACTGCTCTTAGCCTGCGGCCGATCCGTCAGCTACGAACAGCTCAGGGGCCTTGACCCCGGATCTTGGACACACGAGACACTGGATCCTGAGGATCTGAGGACGGACATTTCGTGGTCATGAAGAACTACCCGCCGCAGTTCAAGGCGGACGCGGTCGGGCTGTACGAGTCGCGGCCCGAAGCGACGATACGGTCGGTAGCTGCCGATCTGGGGATCAATCCGGAGACGCTGCGAAACTGGGTCCGGGAAGCCGGCGCGAGCCGTCCCCGGGGCCGCCGGGCGCAGGCG